>NZ_JAQREL010000009.1:0-160593 GCF_028599255.1 Pseudoalteromonas sp. Angola-7 | reverse complement strand
CATAGCGTTTTGGACCCACCTGACCCCATGCCGAACTCAGTAGTGAAACGAAACAGCGCCGATGATAGTGTAGCATTTGCTATGTGAAAGTAGGACATTGCCAGGCTCCAAATAAGAGAAACCCGTTGCAGCGATGTAACGGGTTTTTTGCTGTCTGGGTTTTAATAAATAGCCGAACTCAGTAGTGAAACGAAACAGCTCGAAGGCGAGCCCTACGAAAGGCCGCCCCGAGACAATGATAATGTACATTTGCTATGTGACTCTCTACCGCTGTGGGCACTACGACATCGCTAGGCTCCAAATACAAGAAAGCCCGACTCGAAAGAGCTGGGCTTTTTTACGTCTGCAGAAAAGTAAAAATACATTCCAGATATTATTCTCACAATCTCCACCACCTCCGTAGCGTGGGTTGAGTATCACGAAACCCGCGGAAAGAGCCCACCACAGAACTCACACTCTTTGTACTAAAGCCTTCAATTTCAGTTTTAATAGCTGTTTAGCATGCTAAATCCGCTATTGAAAAGTGCTTTTTTATCCCAAGCTATAGTTATAGAGCATCTACACACTTATTTATGGCGAGTTTCTATGTTAAATAAACAAAGGCATATTTACACAAAAGAGCAGATTCGCTCTTATGAGGGAGAGGCGGCTAAGCAATGTGGAATAGATTTATTTACTTTAATGCAGCGAGCGGGAGAGGCAGTATACAAGCAGTGGCAGTCTTTTAACGCTAAGCTTACTTTGATTATTGTAGGTAATGGCAATAATGCGGGTGATGCTTACATAGCCGCGTGTTTAATTAAGGACTCTGGCGCAGAGGTTAAAGTTTGCGCTATAGATCCTGCAAAAACACTCAGTGGTGACGCTGCTAAAGCGAAGCAGCTATGGCTTGATAATGGTGGCATAGTTAACGAGTTTGCAAACAGTGATTTAGATTGCTGCGACTGTGTGATTGATGGGTTACTAGGTACTGGGCTTAATTCACCTGTTCGCGAAAATTTTTGTGAGATTATTACAGCCATCAACCAAAGCGAAAAGCCTGTTTTAAGTATCGATGTTCCCTCAGGGATTGATGCAAATACAGGTGAAGTATTAGGCGCAGCTATTCAGGCAACAAAAACGGTTACTTTTATTGCGATTAAACAGGGCCTTTCTACAGGGACAGGTAAACAGCATGCCGGTGAGTTGATTCTCGATGAATTAGCAATTGAAGATACTTTTAGTCAACTCGCTTCACCTTGTGCTCACTTGATAAATATAGACAGCTTTAAACGCTTGGGCTCTCGGGCTGTAAATAGCCATAAGGGCAATCATGGCAAGTTATTATGCGTAGGGGGCAACCAAGGTACTGCGGGAGCAATTAGGCTCAGTAGTGAAGCTGCGCTACGAGCAGGCGCGGGGATGGTGAAGGTTTATACGCACCAAAGTTCTATTATGCCAATAAGCATAGGTAGGGCAGAGTTAATGGTCATGAGTGAAAACCTTGAACAGGCTTTAGAGTGGGCAAGTTGTGTTGTACTTGGCCCTGGACTTGGGCAGGATGAATGGGCTAAAAAAACGTTTTGCACTGTAATGCACTATTGCCAAGAGCACAATACGCCGCTTGTACTTGATGCTGATGCACTTAATTTATTAGCTGAAAATGCAAGTGCTTATACATTGGCTCAATGTGTCCTTACTCCGCACCCTGGTGAGGCGGCTCGGCTCATTAGCAAAAATACCTCTGAAATAGAGTCAAATAGGTTTGATAGCGTGCGACTATGCGCAAAACGGTATAATGCTACTTGCATATTAAAAGGCGCTGGGTCTTTAATTGATAACGGCAAAAGTACTTGGGTGTGTGAAAATGGTAACGCAGCACTTGCCGTGGGAGGGAGTGGCGACGTACTTACAGGTATTATTGGTGCATTGCTTGCTCAAGGGCTTAGTATCGATGAAGCAGCGCGATACGGGGTAACTCTTCATGCTCGAGCAGGTGAGGTTGCGGCTGAAGAGCAAGGGCAGCGCGGCATGCTACCCTCGGATTTATTTCAAATAGTCAGGTCGTTAATCAACTAAGTATTTAGCTCTGTTGAATAAGATCCCATTTGTTACCATAGAGATCTTCAAATACGGCCACCGTACCGTAAGGCTCATTACGAGGCTGCTCATGAAATACTACGCCATTTTCTAGCATGCTTTCGTAGTCGCGCCAAAAGTTGTCAGTGTTTAAAAATAGCCATACACGGCCACCTGCTTGATTGCCAACAGCGTTAAACTGCTCAGGCTCTGTGGCTTGTGCAAGTAATATATGTGTGCCGTTTGAGTTGGGTGGAGTTATTAACACCCAGCGTTTTCCATCACCTAAATCCGTATCTTCCACTAATTCAAAGCTTAATTTTTTTGTATAAAATGCGATTGCTTCGTCATAGTCTTTTACAACAAGAGCAATACTACCTATATGCTGCTTTGGCATAACCTAAAAACCTTAAGTTGTTTTATGTCGGTGTATTTTCACATATCAATACAGGGTTGAATAGTATAGGTAAATGTTTATTAAAGCTTATTTTAAGGGGAGATATACGTTATACATTGGCTTCGCATCTATCGCTAGCAGTAAAAGGATTCACTCTATTTTAAACCCTATAGCATGCATAAAGCGTCCTTAAAAAGTGTTTTAATTTACGTAGCTAAACTGGCTTACTCATCTTCATTCGTAGGGTCGTCACCTGAGTCTTCTTTGCGTTTACGCTGCTCTTGCTTGGCCTTTTGAACATTTTCATAAGTAGGGGGTGGAATAGGCATAAGTGAAATTAGTGGAAAAAATGCTAAAAATAAATACGCTCCTTTAGACATGCTCTTACCCCATATAACGAGCTTAAGCATAATCCAAGCAATAAATACCACTAACCCTGTTATAAGTGATACCAAAATAAAGAAGATGATTATTTCATTATTATTAAGCAAATCCTTTTACCTTTAATCCAATAACTCATGGTATAGATGTGGAGATAAATTAAGCAATAACAATAGGCTTGTATTAAAAAGCAAAAACCCAGCCGAAGCTGGGTTTTTATATAAGCAAGGTGCTTAAAGGAGGATGATCACATCATGCCTTCCAAATCTGCCTTAACCCTCTGTATGTACTGTAAATAAAGGGTTGTGGTATTATTTGTCTCTACATTGGTCTCCACTTTTGGGTATATTCAACAATGGCAGAAGCTAGTAATAACAAATACCTTAAAAAACGTAAGAATCGTGATGTCTGGATGTTTCAAATAAGAATACCTAAGGAAGTTAGGCACTTATATGACGGTAAAGAGATTTACGTAAAGTCACTTCAAACAAGCTGCATTAAGACGGCTAGGTTGCGTAGAGATAGTTTGTTGGGGCAGCTAGCGGTCCAGAAGGAACAAGCTATTGATGGTGGGCGTAGCACCTTTATGAGCTTCTATAATAGCTTAGAGCAAGCAAAACGAGATGCTAGGGGTGATAAATGTGAAGCGTATTATCAGCTTGAAGACTCTATTTTGGTTGGAACAGAGGAACACCCAGAGATACGACAGGAAGCAGCTAAAGCAGTTAGGACTGGAATAATACCAGTAAAGTATACCTATTCCATGAGAGAAGCACTTAATGATTGGCTGCGTAAAAATAAACAGAGAAACCAAGATACTATAGTCAAAATGAAGTCTACCGCTAGTCGTTTCTTGAGGCATCTAAATGTACATGATATGCCGCTAATGGGTATTGAAAGAAAGCAGGTGATTAGTTTCATAGACGAACTCATTCAGGAGGTTTCAGTAAGCACAATCAAAGGCCACTTAAGCAGATTAAAAAGTATTTATGACCATGCTTGGAGAATCGCTGAAATAGATAAACGTGATAACCCTTTTGACTCCCACATACTTACCCACTATGAAGAAGATACGGTTGTAGAGAAAAAACAACTATTTAGTCGTGAGGAAATCAAGAAGATCATTAATTGGGCTGACTCTGAAAGTGAAAGTATTAAAGCGCTTGTCTACTTGGGTCTGTATACAGGTTGTCGAATCTCTGAGATCTGTGCGGTGACCCCTGAAGATGTATATATAGAAGGTGAACTAATGGCTTTGTATATAAGGAAGGGTAAGACAACGGCAGCGAGCAGGACAGTACCTCTTCCTAGGGTCGTGCATGGAATCGTAAGGAAGCGTTTAGAGTCCGTTGACGCTGGGCAAAGCCTTATTGGAATGGATGGTAAAAAGGCCTCCAGAGTCTTTAGTAACTTTAAATCCGCTATGGTTACCAAAGACAAGAGTCGAACATTTCACTCGTTTAGGGTTCATGTGAGTACGGCCTATCAAAGGGCTGGTATAGACGAGAGTAGTGCTGCATTTTTAATTGGTCATAAAGGTGGTAAAACAATGACTTATGGCTACTACTCTAAGGGGGAGGAATTAAGAAAACTCTGCGAGTATGCTGAAATAGCATCAAAAGTGATAGAAAGGGACTGGTTAAATGGCTAATTATGACACTTTTATTTCAAACTGGTCTGATGTCTTTATTGGGTTTACTGTGTTATCATACGAGAGTAGATCCATGTTTGACCATAATTTGATCTTCCTATATAATAGTACCTATACACAGTAAAAAGAGGTATGAAGTGCTATGAACTGATGAATTTTCAGGAATTAAAAAATAGGAAAGAGAGATAGAGCTAACAGAGTCTGTTTTAAGAAAACTACTGAAAGCCCCAAAATAAGCAATTGGATTTTAGCCTTGTCTCTCTATGAAATCAACTATAAATTCTATAGGGAGTCTTGATGTTATATCATGATAATCCATGGGATGTAGATTTGGTGTATGTAAGAAAGTACACGCGCGAACGATTTGGTCGCACGGAATACGTATGTTCTCACTACAGATCTCATCCTAGCTGCTGATAACGCAGCAAACCATAGGGCAGTCTTTTGATTGCCCTCCTTATACCCCCAACCTCATGCACTTCCTGCTTCGATTTTGAAACTTCTCGTAGCCTCATTTTTTTATTTTCAATCAAGTAAGGTTGTATTCAAATGAGTATACCTAAACAGGTATGGTCATAACGCGATCAAACAGTACCTGTTAGGGTTTACTTTAAATTAAGACCACATTATTATTTCCCGCCTCTTAGAATTAAACGAGTACAGGATTTGGCACACATAGCTTATATGAGGGTCTCTTCTACAGACCAAAACACAGAACGACAACTTGCAGACGTAGAGATTAGTTTTACAAAAAAGTTTGTTGATAAATGTAGTGGTGGCTCTGCTCAACGACCAGCCTTAAATGAGCTAAAGGAATACATCAGGGAAGGTGACACTGTACATATCCATAGCATTGATAGACTTGCACGTAACCTCTTAGACTTGAAGCAGATTGTTACTGATTGGAATGGTAGAGGGGTCAAAGTGAAGTTTCATAAGGAAGGCCTCTGCTTTAAAGCTGGTGGCTCTGACCCAATGTCTGAGTTAATGCTGAGTATGTTAGGTGCAGTTGCTCAATTCGAGTTATCTATGATTCAAGAGAGAAGGCAGGAAGGCATCGAAAAAGCCAAGGCTGCTGGTAAATACCGTGGCCGTCCTACCAATAAGACTAACCACCAGCAAATCAGGCTATTACGCTCTCAGGGTATATCTTTGCGTAAAATAGCTAAAGAGGTTGGTGTTTCCCTTTCCACAGTACAAAGAGCTCTAGAAGCGATAGAGAAGCCTTAATGAACCAATACATGTCTGATAGTAGTTTTATAGACATTAACCCAAGAGAAGTGATTTTAGACCCTGCAATGCAAGGGCGAGATACTAATTTAATTAGAGATAAGAACACAAGACGCGCCCAAGAGCTTAAGCAAGAGAGCCAATCAAAAGAAATCTTAGACGACCTTCACAATGGAGTAGGAATAAAGCAACCAATAACTGTGTTTGAGGTTTCTGGAAAGAAGCTTGTTATAGATGGTTTTCATCGTATTAGTGCATCCTTAGAGTACATGGACAAAGCTAAATGTGATGATTTTAGGGTAAAAGCTAGGTTAATTAGAAACAGAACATACACAGAGGCTTTTCTTGCGGCTCAAGAGGTTAATCAAGGGCATGGTGTAGGAGTTACTAAAGACGAAGTCAATCAGTCTAAGTTTAGGTCATTAGTAATAGCTGGAAAATATGATTACAGTGTCAGTGAGCTTGCAAAGCTTATTGGCTGTAGTCGAGGGCAAGCAAACCATGTAATGAGAGCCCTTAGAGCTTGTGAAGAAGCTATTCAAGGTAAGTTGGAAGACTATAGTTCTCTTGATAGTTTTACCCGTCATCTGCAAAAAAACCTCGAGAATAGATATACAGAGGCAGCTAAAAGCTCCACTTGGGATGCTAGGGGGTTTCCAAAGGTTAGAAGGCTTTCTGATATTGTTTCAGGCAAAAGTTACATCCCTAAGGATATGGATAATGAAGAGTACAGGCATTATCTAATAGAAGAGGCATATGCCAAGATAGATAGCCTAATAGAATCAGTAGGTGAAGATAACTTTAGGGAAGCCCTACGTAAAACTGCTAGAGGCTCTACCCTTGGGATTTCTATTACCAGAAGGGATAAATGGCTTGAGCAAGCAGGAACGTTAGAGAGTGACGAAGCGCCAGATAATTGGGATGGCGTATCAATACCTGAAAGCTCATATGACGCCTTTTAGATGTCGCTGTATAGCCATCAAAGGAAGACCACACATAGTCTTTATAAGGAAATAGAGCCTAGTGTACACATGTGTACAGTGTGGTTTCCTTGGTGTACACAACAGGTTTACAGGTAAGTTAAATCAACATGCTAAGCGAAGTCTAGTCGAAAGTATGAACTCTCTATGTAGCTCAAATAGCTCTGTTGCTAAGTCATTTAGCTCACTAATTTGCTCACTAACATTATCTGGCCAGTCGTATGAACCTCTGTATCTATCTGGTATACAAGAGAACACATCGCCATTACCAATAGGGTAAGACTTAACAGCGAGGGTATAAATAAAATGCTTTACCTTACCTAAAAAATGACTTCTTTTAGACTCAAGCTCTTCATCTAAGAAGGATTTTTGAGCGTTGTCCCACGTATTAACAAACTTCTCTAAAGAATCAAAACTACCTCTATAATAAGCATTACCAAAGTCATGGTCTTTTAATGTGCATACATCAAGGCCATCTGCAGGTAATAAAGCAGCAAATTCCATAAATAATTTTTTATCTACATCAATTTGAGCCTGTTTCTTATTTTGAGATAGTTGCTCAGTCTTATATATGAGGACTCGATAAACAATATTGTGTAGTAGGGCTAAAAAGATTAACCCAAACCCAAAAGAGTAATCAGCTGTACTGTTTTGCAAATCTGATAGGGTATAAGGAATACCAGAGTTTAAATTAAAGGTATCTACCAGCCAATTGTAAAACAGGTGTTTAAAAGGGGTTGGGGTCAAAATTATTGCCGCTCCAGTACCCCCAATGAACCAAGTGAGTTTGTTAGAAAAGTCTGGGAATAGCCATTTTTTCCATATGATTTCTTTAACTTCCTTTTTGTTATACACCATAGCTCCAATATGAATATGACTTTTATAGTTAAGCTTAACGCACTTATCATACTTGCTCTACATTTATAAAAAACAGATAAATATAAAACACGTTTTTTTTAAGCGTAGTGAGTCGATGCAATCGCTAAGGTGCTTTACTACCTCCACCTCTCCCCCCTGTAACTCAGTAGGAACATACTCAAGGCAGTAGTAAGTTAACTTGTGAGAAAATTGCTTAAGGATGAACCTCAAGAAGTAATTATATTTCTTAAAAAGATATAGAAAAGTGGGTAAGTGTATACCTATATATACAAAAGGGTTTACCCATGTCTCTACAGATGTCTCTACAGAGGATGAATAAACCCTTATAAATCAACGGTTAGGTTGTTGGGCAATAATTACATCATTCCGCCCATGCCACCCATTCCGCCCATGCCACCCATATCAGGGGCACCAGCAGCTTCTTCTTTAGGGATTTCAGCAACCATTGCTTCGGTAGTGATCATTAGACCCGCAATCGAACCTGCAAATTGTAGTGCAGAGCGCGTTACTTTAGTTGGATCTAGGATACCCATTTCAAGCATGTCGTTGTATTCGCCAGAGGCTGCGTTGTAACCGTAGTTACCTTCGCCACCTTTAACAGCGTTTATTACTACTGACGCTTCGTCGCCTGCATTTGTTACGATTTGACGAAGTGGTGCTTCCATCGCACGAAGTGCAACTTTAATACCGTGGTTTTGGTCTTCGTTGTCGCCAAGTAGCTCAACTAGCTTGCTAGCAGCACGTACAAGAGCAACACCACCACCAGGTACTACGCCTTCTTCAACCGCTGCACGAGTTGCATGTAATGCATCTTCAACACGGTCTTTTTTCTCTTTCATTTCAATTTCAGTCGCTGCGCCTACTTTAATTACTGCAACACCGCCGGCAAGTTTAGCCATACGCTCTTGTAGTTTTTCTTTATCGTAGTCAGACGTTGCTTCTTCAATCTGTGCTTTAATTTGAGCAACACGGCCGTTAATGCCATCTTCTTCACCCGCACCATCAATGATAGTTGTATCATCTTTAGTGATTACTACACGCTTAGCAGTACCTAGGTCTTCGATAGTTGCTTTTTCAAGCTCTAAACCAATTTCTTCAGAGATAACAGTACCGCCAGTTAATACGGCGATATCTTGTAGCATTGCTTTACGACGGTCGCCAAAACCAGGGGCTTTAACTGCTGATACTTTAACAATACCGCGCATGTTGTTAACTACAAGCGTTGCAAGTGCTTCGCCTTCTAGGTCTTCAGCAATGATTAATAGTGGCTTGCTTGCTTTAGCAACGGCTTCTAATGTAGGTAGTAACTCACGAATGTTAGATACTTTTTTATCTACAAGTAGAATGAACGGGTTGTCTAGCTCAACAGCGCCTTTTTCAGCGTTATTGATAAAGTACGGAGATAGGTAACCACGGTCAAACTGCATGCCTTCTACAACATCTAGTTCGTTCTCTAGTGATTGACCTTCTTCTACAGTAATAACACCGGTGTTACGGCCTACTTTTTCCATTGCTTGTGCAATGATGTCGCCAATTTCTTTATCAGAGTTAGCTGAAATAGTACCTACTTGTGCAATAGCTTTAGTATCAGCACATGGTACAGATAGCGCTTTAAGCTCTTCTACTGCAGCGATAATTGCTTTATCAATACCGCGCTTAAGATCCATTGGGTTCATACCCGCAGCAACCGCTTTAAGACCTTCGTTTACAATAGATTGCGCAAGTACAGTTGCGGTAGTAGTACCGTCACCCGCTGCATCATTTGCTTTAGATGCAACTTCTTTC
The DNA here is from genome assembly GCF_028599255.1 of Pseudoalteromonas sp. Angola-7. Taxonomy (NCBI): domain Bacteria; kingdom Pseudomonadati; phylum Pseudomonadota; class Gammaproteobacteria; order Alteromonadales; family Pseudoalteromonadaceae; genus Pseudoalteromonas; species Pseudoalteromonas sp. Angola-7. The sequence continues at coordinate 151,232 of NZ_JAQREL010000009.1, read as the reverse complement.
ACCATTTGTGCACCCATGTTTTCAAACTTGTCTTCAAGTTCGATTTCTTTTGCTACAGATACACCATCTTTAGTGATCACTGGAGAGCCAAATGATTTATCTAGTACTACGTTACGGCCTTTAGGGCCTAAGGTCACTTTTACTGCGTTTGCTAGGATATTTACGCCTGTTAGCATTTTAGCGCGTGCGTCACCTGCAAAAAGTACTTCTTTTGCTGCCATCTTTAATTTCCTCTAAATTCTTAAATGTTTATTAAACGAAAAGTAGGGTTAGCCTACAATGCCTAAAATGTTGTCTTCACGCATGATCAGGTACTCTTGACCTTCGATCTTTTCAGTTTTTTCAACATATGAGCCAAATAACACAGTGTCACCGGCTTTTACTTCTAAAGCTCTAACGTCACCGTTATCTAGAACGCGACCATTGCCAACAGCAATAACTTCTCCGCGAGTTGATTTTTCAGCTGCAGAGCCAGTTAATACAATACCGCCAGCAGACTTGGTTTCTTCTTCTAGACGCTTAACGATTACGCGATCTTGTAAAGGACGAATGTTCATTTTTTTAGTTCTCCTAACAGTTTCTGAACAGTACAGAAAAAAGCTTTTCTAATTTGCATTCATTAATGGGGGTAGAGTGTAAAATTCCAAGAGAAAAATCGATAAATTTTTAATCTTTTCTCTCATACTCGCCATCAATGGTAGTTGGTTTATTTACATGCTGTTGTTCTTGCTGCGAGTGTGGGTGTTGTGTAAAGGCCGAAGAGCCTTGCTGTGTACCTGTGCTCATGCGTACCGTTGCTTGACTTGCAAGGCCTGCAGCAAGTTTATTGCGTATTGAGGGGGTTAATAATAGTAGGCCGAATACATCGGTCATAATGCCTGGGGTTAGCAATAAAACACCCGCAATGATCACGCAAATACCGGTAAATAATTCTTTAGCTGGCATTTGTCCTTGGGCCATTTGGCTTTGTGCATTTTGTAATGCACCCATACCTTGTTGTTTAACCATTCTGGCGCCCAAAATAGCCGTAACAATCACTAGGGCTATAGTCGCAAACCCACCAATTACATCGCTAACCTGTATTAGTAGCGCAATTTCGATGATAGGAATGATAATAAACAACACAAATAAAAATCTAAACATAGGGCTCTCTAAATAATGGCACTCAAAAGAGTGGATGAAATATAAGTGAGGGTGAAAGGGTCTATTTTCAAGGTTGAGCTTAAAGTGATTAATAATTGCTTAATATCTACAATTATTCATCGCCTACACATTACACTAGCTATCAGATACTATTGCATTAGTTCCCTATAAATTAGTAAAGGTTAATTATGACTACGCAATTTAAAATGATATTTACCACGTGCAAAGATGAGGCTGAAGCACGCACTTTAGCAAAAGCACTTGTAGCGCAAAAATTAGCGGCGTGTGTAAATATTTTACCAAATATGACCTCAGTTTATATGTGGGAAGGCGATGTTGCCCAAGAGATAGAAGCAAAGCTACTGATTAAAACAAAATCAGAAAAAATGAATGATGTTTTTGAAACTATCAAAAGTTTACACAGTTACGAAGTACCCGAAATTCAAGTGGTTGATGTGGCCACTGGTAATTTGGCTTATTTTCATTGGATGGATGAGGTATTAAATTAATGCGGTTTTTCTTTTTATTATTGGGTAGCTTGCTGGCGCTTCCTGCAAAGGCAAACACCAATAATGTGCTAGGTGATTTACTTGCCCCGCCACAGCAAACCTTTTTACCCGTAGACCAAGCGTTTGTATTTGATTTTGATCAGCAAGGTAGCACTTTATTTGTGGGGTGGGATATAGCCCCTGATTATTACCTTTATAAAAAGAAAATAGAAATTATCGCTAAAGGCGCCAACATAAAGGTAGGCGATGCCGGTACTGGCGAAATAATTGAAGACGAGTTTTTTGGCAAAACCGAAGTTTTTTTCAATAGTGTGAGTGTTATAAGTAAGCTCAGTAATGTTACAGAGGGGGCTGTTGTTAAGGTGCGCTATCAGGGCTGTGCCAAAGCTGGGCTGTGTTATCCGCCTGAGGTTATTAGTATTCCTTTAAGCGTTATTGCCTCAGAGCAAGCGCAAGGTAATAACTCATCTGCTGATGCCGCTGATACATTAAACGCATTAACTCCTTCTGTAGACTCAACGCGTGGCCAAAGCAATACAACCACTCAAGATTTAAGTTTTACAGAGCGATTAGCAAGTCAAAGTTTAGTAACCAATTTACTCATATTTTTTGCTGTTGGGGTGGGGCTTGCGTTTACACCCTGTGTGTTCCCTATGTTTCCTATTTTATCGAGTTTAATTGCAGGGCAGCAAAACCTGTCTACTAAAAAAGCGTTTGCGTTGTCGTTTGTATATATACAAGGTATGGCGCTTACTTATGCTGCATTAGGGTTGGTAGTGGCGGCCTTAGGCGGACAAGTGCAGGGGTATTTACAACACCCTTATGTACTTATTAGTTTTAGTTTACTGTTTGTACTGCTCGCAATGTCGATGTTTGGCTGGTACGAAATTAAGTTACCCAGCGCCATGATGAGCAAGCTAACGCAAGTCAGTAATAACCAAAAAGGCGGCAATTACATAGGTGTGTTTTTAATGGGGGTATTGTCGGGCTTAATTGCATCACCTTGTACCACAGCTCCGTTGTCTGCTGCGCTATTATTTGTAGCGCAAAGTGGTGACTACCTTGTCGGTGGTTTAACCCTGTATGTATTAAGTTTAGGAATGGGCCTACCACTTTTATTACTCGGTACATCTGGTGGCAAATTGCTTCCTAAAGCAGGCGGTTGGATGGAGCAAGTTAAAACTTTATTTGGTTTTATTATGCTTGTTGTGCCACTTATTTTATTGGAGCGAATAATAAGCGCCGACATTATTTTACTTATGGCGGGTATTTTAGCACTGGCAACGGCTATTTATTTACACTATTGGCAGAGTGCTCAGCCACAAAGCAAGCTTAAAACAGCGCTTTGGTTTAGTGCTACATTTTTAGTACTTACTGGTTTTACATTAGCTAAAAACGTTATTTGGCCGCAGCAACAGGTTGAGCAGGTTAGTCAGCAAATTAATGAGTTTAAACAAGTGGCTAATTTAACCGAGCTAAAAAACGCTGTTGCTGAAGCTAATCAGCAAGGCAAACTGGTGATGGTTGATTTATACGCCGATTGGTGTGTGGCATGTAAAGAGTTTGAGCATTACACATTTCCAGATGCCAAAGTACAGAGCGAGTTTAGTCACTATCAGTTAATTCAAATCGATTTAACGCAAAGTGATGACACCACCATTGAGCTAATGGAAGAGTTCACCGTGTTTGGTTTACCCAGTATTTTGTTTTTTAACACACAAGGGCAAGAGCTAAGTTCAGAGCGCGTTACAGGATTTTTAAACGCCGATGATTTTGCCACCCACCTAGCTGCAGTGCGCGCCAGCGCACAATAATAGTGCAATTTAGCCGCTTGGGCTTACCAAGTGGCTTGCCTTCAATTACGTCATATTTATTACACCTCCAGAGATTAGACCAGTATTTTGCTGCTATTTACATCGAACTGACTATAATAGTTGGCTAACGTGAGAATTTGTTGCAATTTTTGTTTTTTATACTTACTTTAGTGTACAAAATTAGCTCGCAACGGCTTAACTCATTACTTAGAGGATATATCGCGTATTATGGCTGCAAAATTTAAACTTTTAGTTATAAATGGTCCAAATTTAAACATGCTAGGAAAGCGTGAGCCAGAAAAGTACGGTTTGCACACTCTTGGTGAAATTATGAGCGAACTAACGACTGCCGCAGAGGGTCTAGATGTTCAGCTTACGCATTTTCAAAGTAATAGTGAGCAAGCCCTTATTGAAAGAATACACGATGCTTGGCAGGCAGTTGATTACATAATTATTAATCCTGCTGCATTTACGCATACTAGCGTCGCTTTACGTGATGCATTGTTAAGCGTTGATATTCCTTTTTTTGAGGTGCACTTAAGTAATGTGCATGCACGTGAAGCATTTCGTCATCATTCGTATTTTTCTGATGTGGCGCAAGGTGTGGTATGTGGATTAGGTGCAATGGGTTACCACGCAGCATTGAACGCTGCAGTGAGCCGGTTGCAAAACTCGAATTAATTTAAACTAACAAACTTATAGGCGGGTCGTTCATGGATATTCGCAAGATCAAAAAGCTAATCGAATTAGTAGAAGAATCAGGTATTGCTGAGCTAGAAATCACTGAAGGTGAAGAATCAGTACGTATTAACCGTAACAACATGAGTGCAGGTCCGGCTTACGCTCAGTACGCACCACAGCAATTTGCTGCTCCAGCTCCTGCGGCACCAGCACAAGCTGCACCAGCCGTTGAAGCCGATGCTACACCAGCAGCGCCTGCAGGCCATCAAGTTAAATCACCTATGGTTGGTTCATTTTACTCAGCGGCTTCTCCAGAAGCGCCAGCATACGTAGAAGTAGGTTCTCAAGTTAAAGTAGGTGATACTTTATGTATCGTTGAAGCAATGAAAATGATGAACCAAATTGAGTCAGATAAAGCGGGTACAGTTACAGCTATTTTAGTTGAAAATGGCGAACCAGTAGAATTTGATCAACCTCTATTCATCATTGAATAATTTAGTAACCTAAAGGCCAACTCTTATGTTAGATAAAGTAGTCATTGCAAACCGAGGTGAAATAGCACTTCGCGTATTGCGCGCCTGCAAAGAGCTTGGGATCAAAACGGTTGCTGTGCATTCAACGGCGGATCGCGATCTTAAGCACGTATTACTTGCAGATGAAACCATTTGTATCGGTAGACCTCCAGCCACTGAAAGTTACTTAGATATTCCGCGCATTATTGCGGCTGCTGAAGTAACAGACGCTGTAGCGATTCACCCAGGATATGGTTTTCTTTCAGAAAATGCAGATTTTGCTGACCAAGTTGAGCAAAGCGGCTTTGTATTTATTGGTCCAAAAGGCGACACTATTCGTCTTATGGGCGATAAAGTATCGGCAATTAATGCAATGCGCAAAGCTGGTGTACCATGTGTACCTGGTTCTGACGGTCCGGTATCGGATGACAAAGAACGCAACATGCAAATTGCAAAGCGCATTGGTTACCCGGTAATTATTAAAGCCGCTGGTGGCGGTGGTGGCCGTGGTATGCGTGTAGTACGAAGCGAATCTGAGTTAATTGATTCAATCGCACTTACTCAACAAGAAGCGAAACAGTTTTTTGGTAATAGCATGGTTTACATGGAAAAATTCCTTGAAAACCCTCGCCATATTGAAATTCAGGTACTTGCTGATGGACAAGGTAATGCTGTTCATTTAGGTGAGCGTGACTGTTCTATGCAACGTCGTCACCAAAAAGTAGTTGAAGAAGCACCTGCTCCAGGTATAACGGCAGAAGTGCGTAAATTTATTGGTGAGCGCTGTACACGTGCATGTATCGAAATTGGTTACCGTGGTGCGGGTACGTTTGAGTTTTTATACGAAAACGGCGAATTTTACTTCATCGAAATGAATACCCGTATTCAAGTTGAGCACCCAGTGACTGAAATGGTAAGCGGTGTTGATTTAATTAAAGAGCAGCTAAAAATTGCTGCTGGGCAACCGCTATCTTTCACGCAAGATGACGTTGTTATCCGCGGCCATGCAATTGAATGTCGTATTAACGCAGAAGACCCAGAAACGTTTATCCCGTCGCCGGGTAAAATTACACGTTTCCACCCTGCAGGTGGTTTAGGTATTCGTTGGGATAGCCATATTTATGCTGACTATACAGTACCTCCACATTACGATTCGATGATTGGTAAGCTTATTACTTACGGTGAAAACCGTGATGTTGCTATTGCCCGTGCTCGTAATGCGCTGAACGAATTAGTTATTGATGGCATCAAAACAAACACGCCATTACATAAGAAAATTCTTGCAGACGAAAACTTCCAAAGTGGTGGTACAAATATCCACTACCTTGAGAAAAAACTAGGGCTATAAAGCCCCAGTTAATTAAAACCGGCTTAGGCCGGTTTTTTTATGCCTAAAACGCCAATTTATCGCCTTCAAGAAATATTCTGGTATGATTAGCAAAGATGCGCTTTTAGTAAATTTTTGAGGTAACAATGACGCGTAGTTTTGAAGCTCACCTAAATGATGAAATAGCCACAGTAGCAATGGGTAACAAAGTGGCTGCTATTATAGAGCAAGGTGCAGTAATTTATTTACACGGTGATTTAGGTGCAGGTAAAACAACATTTACGCGTGGTGTAGTGCAAGGCTTTGGCCACACTGGTAAGGTAAAAAGCCCAACCTATACGTTGGTAGAGCCATACGAACTGACACGTGCTAATGTATATCATTTTGACCTATACCGGTTAGGCGATCCTGAAGAGCTTGAGTACATGGGTATAAGAGATTACTTTTCTGAGCAGGCTATTTGTATTGTTGAGTGGCCAGAAAAAGGGGGAGAATTTATACCAGTTCCCGATTTAGATATTACCTTAAGTTACGTTGGCGATGAGCGAAAAATTGTTATGAATAGTGCCAGCGAGCGCGGAATAGCAATTGTCGAAAAGCTAACTAACCTAAACCCGAGTTAATATACTTACTAACACATTGAAATATAAAAGCATCAAAGTTACCTTTTTAGTTGGCGTACAAAATAGCAGCTTAAGGTAGATTTACTATCCAACGTTTAGGTTAATAAGCTAATAGCGGGTCAAGGCGCCCGCTCTCATAATAATAAATAGTTAAGGCAATGGTAGTTATAATGAATCGAGGTGTAGTTAAACTTTTTATTTGTTTCATAGTTTTCGCTGTGAGCTTACCGTTGTGGGCAAAAAATACCATAAATAGTGTACGAGTATGGCCCTCGCCAGATAGCACGCGGGTGGTATTTGATTTAGATGATAAGCCCGATTTCAGCTATTTTATGCTTAAAAACCCGAGTCGCTTAGTGGTCGACCTTGAAAACACCAAAGGGTTAAAAGTATTACCGAGTATTCCTTCTAAGCACAAAATTGTAAGCAAGCTGCGCTATTCAAAGCCTAAAAATAAACAAAGTGTACGTTTTGTATTTGAGCTAACAGCGCCTATTAAGCCGGTTATTTTTGCGCTGGCACCTACTGGCCCGTACAAAAACAGGCTGGTTGTGGATTTATATAATAAAAGTGAACCCGCAGTAAGCACTACACCTGCCCAAAAAGCAGCTAAAAAGCGCCAGTTAAGCCAAGAGCGAGACATTGTTATTGCAATTGATGCGGGCCATGGCGGAGAAGACCCTGGTTCTATTGGCCCCTCTGGTACGTATGAAAAAACCATTACCCTGCAAATAGCTAAACGTTTAGAGCGTATGATTGACGGCGAACGTGGCATGATTTCGCGCATGGTAAGAAGTGGCGACTACTTTGTTAAGCTTAATACCCGTACCAACCGAGCACGCCAGAAAAAAGCCGACTTTTTAGTGTCAATTCATGCTGATGCATTTACCAGCCCTGGGCCAAATGGTGCTTCGGTGTGGGTGTTATCGCTTGGTCGCGCTAATTCTGAGATTGGTAAATGGATAGAAGATAAAGAAAAACACTCAGAGCTTTTAGGTGGTGCAGCTGATGTAATTAAAGATGCTGCTAACGAAAAATACCTCGCGCAAGCGCTACTTGATATGTCGATGGACCACTCAATGAAAACGGGGCTTAGTGTGGCCGAAGAAGTAGTAAAAGAGCTAAAAAAGGTCGCTAAATTACATAAAAAAGATCCACAACATGCAAGTCTTGCCGTATTAAAGTCGCCAGATATCCCTTCCATTTTGGTTGAGACAGGTTTTATTTCAAACCCCCGTGAAGAGCGCATGTTAAAAAGCGCTAATCATCAGGAACGCTTAGCTAAAGCGATGTTTACGTCTATAAAAAATTATTACTTAAAAAACCCACCTGATGATTCGTTATTTGCAAAGCTTAAATCGCAGTACCCAACTAAGCATAAAGTTCGCCCAGGTGAATCGCTAAGTCTATTAGCGAGTCGGTATGGCGTTTCGGTAGCCAAATTAAAGCAAGTTAATCAACTACGCTCAAACACCTTGTTTATAGGTCAAGAGCTGGACATACCGCAGAGTTGATGTTTATTAAACCTGTACACGTATTAGGGGCCTCATGAGTATTCAAATATTACCTGCACGATTAGCTAACCAAATAGCGGCAGGTGAAGTGGTTGAACGCCCGGCTTCAGTGGTTAAAGAATTAGTAGAAAATAGCTTAGATGCGGGCGCAACGCGTGTGCAAATAGACATAGAGCGTGGCGGTCACAAGCTTATTCGTATTCGTGATAATGGCTCAGGTATTGGCAAAAATGAGCTCACTTTAGCGCTTTCACGCCATGCAACAAGTAAACTTAAATCACTCGATGATTTAGAAAACATTTGTTCTTTAGGCTTTAGAGGGGAAGCGCTTGCATCTATTAGTTCGGTATCGCGTTTAACGCTTAGCTCAAAGCCCAAAGCACAAGATGCCGCGTGGCAAGCGTTTGCACAGGGGCGCGATATGGACGTGCAAGTAAAGCCGGTAGCCCACCCAGATGGCACAACGATAGAAGTTAAAGATTTATTTTTTAACACCCCAGCAAGGCGCAAGTTTTTACGCACCGAAAAAACCGAATTTAGCCACATTGATGAGCTTATAAAGCGTATTGCACTGAGTCGTTTTGATGTGTCGATTACACTGACGCATAACCAAAAGGTAGTTAGGCAGTACCGTGCTAAAACCGACCCAAATCAAGCGATTACTCGGGTTGCGCAAGTTGCAGGTAAAGCCTTTGCTGAGCAAGGATTGCATATTCAATCTGGTGAAAGTGGTTTACAGCTACATGGTTGGGTATTGCCAGTGGGATCAGCTAATACCACGCAATATACATATGTAAATAATCGCATGATGCGCGATAAGCTAATTTTACATGCTATTCGTCAGGCGTTTGAAGAGGTAAGTGGAGCGCAAGAACTCCCAGGTTTTGTTATTTATATTGATATTGACCCAAGGCAAGTGGATGTAAATGTTCATCCTGCAAAGCACGAGGTGCGTTTTCATCAAGGTCGGTTAGTGCACGACTTTATATTACAGGCGATTAAGCAAGTAGTTGTGCCTCTACAAGGCGAATTTGCAACTAATCAAGCGCCCACAGACGATTACCAATCCTCAGCGTTTATTGAGCAGCCAAGTCATGCGGCTAATAACCAGCCAGTTCAGCAGGGGTATGATTACCCTAAGTCACAGTTGCAACCAATAGATTCACAAAACGGTAGTTTTACTAGTCGTGCCCCCTCTAATCGCGCAGGGTCAGGGAATGGCGCTGCGGGGTATGCTTCACCGTCTCAAAAACATGTTGCAAATCATCACGATGTAAATGCATTTTATCAAGGGGTGAGTGAGCAACAAGCCGCTCATTTTGAGCATAGTGTATTAGCGCAACCCGTTATTGATGAGAGCGCTGCACACGCATTAAAAAGTGTGCAGGTATTAAATGTAAATAAAGGCGTGTGTGTATTTACTCAGCAGCAGCAGTTATTTTGTTCACACTATAAGCATGCACTTGTTGATTACTGGCATGCACAAATAAAAGAGCTGGGTAATTTAGAGGGTAAAGCCCTGTTACTACCAGTGAGGGTTAACCTTGAAAAAGCTGACTGCGAACTAATAGCTCAGCAGCAATCGTGGTTTACTTTATTAGGCTTTGAGCTAGTTATTGAAAAACAGTTTGTGATGGTTAAAAAGCTACCCACGTGTTTATATTTACTTGAAGTATCAGCTGCAGTTGAAAGCTTGCTTGGCGCATGTAAAACACAGCTCAACGAGTTACAAGCGTGGCTTACATGGCAGCTTAGTTGTGTACCAGAACGCTTTTATGAAAGTAATGCATTTATTGAATTACAAATTAGCTTACAAAATAATCCGCAAACAATTGAACGTTTAAAAGAAAAAGCAGTTAAAATAGACCTAGAACACTATTTAACGCAATTAAATTAAGGTACCCGTGTTGAGCAATTTACCGGTCATATTTTTGATGGGCCCAACCGCAGCTGGTAAAACGGCGTTGGCAATTTCACTGTGTGAGCACTTAAATACAGAAATAATCAGCGTTGATTCAGCGTTAGTGTATAAAGGTATGGACATAGGTACGGCAAAGCCCGATGCAGAAGAGCTTGCTCGTGCTCCGCATCATTTAATTGATTTACTCGATCCGAGCGAAACCTATTCAGTCGCCGATTTTAGACGTGATGCGATAAAAAAAATTGATGAATTCCATCAACAAGGTAAAGTACCAATATTAGTGGGCGGCACCATGATGTACTTTAAATCTTTAATTGATGGATTATCGCCACTGCCTGAAGCCTGCCCAGTCGTTAGAGCAGAGCTTGAAGCGCAAGCAAAACAATTTGGCTGGCCACATTTACATCAAGAGCTGGCTAAAGTAGATCCGCAAGCGGCCGACAAAATAAGTGAAAATGATTCACAAAGAATAAATCGAGCTTTGGAAGTTTACCGCATTAGTGGTAAAACAATGACTGAATTGCAAAAGCAAAAGCAGCCAACGTTACCTTATACTTTTCATCAATTTGCGATTGCGCCTGATGATCGCAGTGAATTACATCAGCGAATTGAAAAAAGGTTTAAAATAATGATAGAACAGGGGTTTGAAAAAGAAGTTTCGACCCTATATCTACGTAAGGATTTACACCCCAATATGCCTTCTATTCGTTGTGTAGGTTATAGACAAATGTGGGATTATCTTGCGGGTGAAGTAGACCATGATGAGATGGTTTTTCGCGGCATTGCTGCAACGCGTCAACTGGCAAAACGTCAGCTAACGTGGTTACGGAGTTGGCCTGATGTTACTTGGTTAACAACAGACGATGAAGAAAACTTGCATCGCGTAGTAAGTTCGCTAAGCTAGTAGTAGTTGCGAATTATTTATTTAATTAAATAAGTTCAGCTACTTAAATTATAATAACACCTAGAACGAAGGAACAATAACATGGCAAAAGGCCAATCGTTACAAGACCCATTTTTGAATGCACTACGTCGTGAGCGCATTCCAGTATCAATCTTTTTGGTAAATGGCATAAAATTACAAGGTAAAATTCAGTCATTTGACCAATTTGTTATTTTACTTGAAAACACTGTAAACCAAATGGTGTATAAACACGCAATTTCAACAGTTGTACCTGCTCGTGCAGTCAACTTCCAAGGTGTTCAAGGGAGCGATGACACTGAAGAGCAAGAACCAGGAAATATTTAATTAGGAGCGTAATGCTTGTTTGACCGCTATGAATCCGGCGAACAGGCAGTCTTAGTTCATATCGACTTACCTAAAGATGGCGATCGTGAAGATCTTCATGAATTAGAGTTGTTGGTATCTTCTGCTGGTGTTAGTAGTTTGGCGGTTGTGCAAGGCAGCCGCCAAGCACCACATCCGAAACTATTCGTCGGTACCGGTAAAGCAGAAGAAATAGCTGAGATTGTCAAAATCCACAATGCAGATGTTGTCATCTTTAATCATCAATTAAGTCCGTCTCAAGAACGCAATTTAGAGCGCGTTTGCCAATGTCGTGTACTTGATAGAACAACACTTATTCTTGATATTTTTGCCCAAAGAGCCCGTACCCACGAAGGTAAGCTACAAGTAGAGCTTGCTCAGCTTAGGCATATGTCTACTCGGTTAATCCGAGGGTGGACTCACCTTGAGCGACAAAAAGGGGGAATAGGTTTACGAGGCCCAGGCGAAACACAGCTTGAAACCGATAGACGTTTATTACGCGCGCGCATTAAAAATATTCGTGCCCGATTAGCCAAAGTGGCTGTACAACGTGAGCAGGGTAGACGTGCGCGTACGCGTAACGAAATTCCTACCGTGTCGCTTGTAGGGTATACCAATGCGGGTAAATCAACCCTGTTTAACCGTATAACAGACTCAGATGTATACGCAGCGGATCAGCTTTTTGCCACGCTTGACCCAACACTACGTAAACTTGATATAGGTGATGTTGGTTCGGTTATTTTGGCCGATACAGTGGGATTTATTCGCCACTTACCACATGACTTAGTGGCAGCCTTTAAAGCAACATTAACAGAAACGCGTGAAGCCGACCTACAATTACATGTAATTGATGTGGCAGACCCGCGCAGACGCGAAAACATAGAGGAAGTACAGTCGGTTTTAAAAGAGATTGAAGCTGATGAAGTACCGCAATTATTAGTTTATAACAAAATTGATGCGCTTGACGATGTAAGCCCACGAATTGATCGGGATGACCAAGGGCAGCCTATAAGAGTATGGTTATCTGCACAAACCGGCGAAGGGTGTGAGCTACTTAGCGAAGCAATAAGTGACCTGCTTGCTAAGAAAATGCTTAGTGGTACGTTATTACTTGCCCCTCAATATGGCCGGTTAAGAGCGTCTTTATTTAGCTTAAGTGCAGTCCATGAAGAGCGCTTTGATGAACATGGTAACTGGTTGTTGGATGTACGTTTACCTATGGTTGAATGGAACCGATTAATTAAAGAGTTTGGTCCTGAAATTGAGGGTTTTATCAATCGCGATTAAAAATTGGCATATAAATGTCGGTTTTTGTATGAGAAACGCGGTAGATTTGATAGATTTAACACAATTTCCTAATTTATTTAGATAACAATGGAGTATAGCTATGGCCTGGAATGAACCGGGTAATAATGGCAATGACAAAGATCCGTGGAACAATAAAGGCGGACGTGATCAAGGCCCACCTGATTTAGACGAGGTGTTCCGTAAGTTTAGCAACAAGTTAGGCGGCATATTTGGCGGTAAAAAATCCGGCAATAATAGTGGCGGTGGACTTGGCGGAGCCGGTATTTCATTTATCCTCATTATCGCCGCAATTGTGTGGGCGTTAAGTGGTATTTATACGGTTAAAGAAGCCGAACGTGGTGTGGTACTGCAATTTGGTAAGTATGACCGTATTGCAGAGCCAGGCTTACGCTGGAAAATGACCTTTATTGAAACGGTTATTCCCGTAGATATTGAAGCTGTACGCTCATTATCTGCATCTGGGTTTATGCTAACGGAAGATGAAAACGTAGTAAGCGTTGAGTTTGAAGTGCAATACCGTGTTATTGACCCGTACCTTTACAAGTTTAGCGTAACTAATGCTGATAACAGCTTAGAAGAAGCACTTGATAGCGCGTTACGTTACGTTGTTGGCCATGCAAAAATGGACCAAGTACTGACTAATGGCCGTGAAGTTGTTCGTCAAAATACGTGGGATGAGCTTAATAAAATCATCGAACCGTATAACTTAGGTTTAATTGTGACCGATGTGAACTTTAAAGATTCGCGTCCACCAACTGAAGTAAAAGATGCATTTGATGACGCTATTGCCGCACAAGAAGATGAAGAGCGTTTCATCCGTGAAGCAGAAGCGTATGCACGTGAAATTGAACCGCGCGCGCGTGGTCAAGTAACACGTATGACGCAAGAAGCAGAAGGTTATCAAGAACGCATTACACTTGAAGCACAAGGTGAAGTGGCTCGTTTTGAAAAGCTATTACCTGAGTATCAAGCAGCTAAAGAAGTAACGCGCGAACGTTTATACATTGATGCTATGGAAGAGGTGCTTAGCAGCAGTTCTAAAGTCATTGTTGATGTTAAAGGCGGTAACAACATGATGTACTTACCACTTGATAAAATTATGGAAAAGCAAGGCACTGCAACACGTGTAGCTTTACCAAGCTCAAGTGATATTCAAGATTTACGCAATAAAGTAAATACATCACGAAATAGCACTGTGAATAGCGGTAATGACCGTTTTAACAGTGATCGCTTTAACAATAACGGGAGATAAGCGTAATGAAAAACTTTAGTTTAGTCATACTATTAGCTGCCATTGTTATGTCTTTCTCTGCGGTATTTGTAGTACCTGAAGGGCAAAAAGCGATTGTGTTGCTATTTAGCAAAGTTGAAAAAGACAGTGAAGACAAAGCCGTTGTATACAGCCCAGGCCTTCACTTAAAAGTACCATTTTTTAGCCAAGTACGTCGTATTGATGCACGTATTCAAACGCTAGATGGCACGCCAGACCGCTTTGTAACAAGCGAGAAAAAAGACTTAATTGTTGATTCGTTTGTTAAATGGCGCGTAAACGACTTTAGCGCATTTTACCTTCGTGCTCGTGGTGATAAGCAATACGCTGAAACACTACTAAAGCAAAAAGTTAATAATGGTCTGCGTACTAACTTTGGTACGCGTACTATTCGCGAGATTGTATCGGGTGAGCGTAGTGAGCTAATGGAAGAGGCGTTAGTACAAGCTTCTGAAAGTGCGCGCGAGTTAGGTATTGAAGTACTTGATGTGCGTGTTAAGCAAATTAACTTACCACAAGAAGTGAGTAGCTCTATTTACCAACGTATGCGCGCTGAGCGTACAGCTGTTGCAAAAGAGCACCGCTCGGAAGGTCAAGAAAAAGCGGAAACTATTCGTGCAAATGTTGACCGCCGTGTAACGGTAATGCTTGCTGATGCAGAGCGTAATGCGCGCTCAGTACGTGGTCAAGGTGATGCAGAAGCTGCCGCTATTTATGCTAAAGCATACAACAAAGATCCAGAGTTCTTTGGTTTTGTTCGTTCTTTAGAGGCGTATAAAAAGACCTTTAAAGATAAACAAGATGTTATGGTACTTTCACCAGATAGTGACTTCTTTAAATATATGAAAGGCGCTGCAGCGCAATAAGCGATGCCTTAATCATTTAAAAATTTATAAAGCCCCGCCTATGCGGGGCTTTTTGTTAAGTATAATTTAAAACTTTAAATTACTGTTATATATGTGGTTATTTAAAAAGTGTGATGGCCTAAAAAATACGCGCAGAAAAAATAAGCTGAACAGGGGTGATCTTTACTTCAGTTTTCTGGTAAAATCTCGTCCTAATTTTCTCGAAGTGAATTTACAATGGGTAAAAACGTTGTTGTATTAGGCACCCAATGGGGTGACGAAGGTAAGGGTAAGGTTGTTGATCTCCTTACAGACAAAGCATCTTTAGTAGTTCGATACCAAGGTGGCCACAATGCGGGCCATACTTTAGTTATTGACGGTGAAAAGACAGTTCTACACCTTATTCCATCGGGTGTATTACGTGACAATGTTAAATGTGTGATTGGTAATGGTGTGGTTTTATCACCAGAAGCGCTAATGAAAGAAATTGGCATGTTAGAAGAGCGTGGCGTACCTGTACGTGAGCGTCTTTTAATTAGTGAAGCATGTCCGTTAATTCTGCCTTTCCATGTTGCATTAGATGTAGCTCGCGAAACTGCTCGCGGCGACAAGCCAATTGGTACAACTGGCCGTGGTATCGGTCCTGCGTACGAAGATAAAGTAGCCCGTCGCGGTTTACGCGTAGGTGACTTATTCAATCCAGAATTATTCGCAGCTAAACTAAAAGAAGTACTTGAATACCATAACTTCACTTTAGTTAACTACTACAAAGTAGATGCTGTTGATTTCCAAAAAACGTTTGATGATGCAATGGCTGTTGCAGACATCTTAAAAGCAATGGTTGTTGATGTAACTGAGCTTTTAGATCAAACACGTTTAGCGGGCGAACACATTTTATTTGAAGGTGCACAAGGTACATTACTTGATATCGATCACGGTACTTACCCTTATGTAACCTCTTCAAACACCACTGCTGGTGGCGTTGCGACTGGTGCTGGTTTTGGTCCATTAAACCTTGATTACGTGTTAGGTATTATTAAAGCGTACACTACACGTGTTGGTTCTGGTCCTTTCCCTACAGAGCTTTACGATGGCCTTGAAAAACAAGACCCAGTGGGTAAGCACTTAGGTGATAAAGGTCATGAGTTTGGCGCGACAACAGGTCGTTTACGCCGTACTGGTTGGTTAGATGCTGTAGCAATGCGCCGCGCAGTTCAAATCAACAGCATCTCTGGTTTTTGTTTAACTAAGTTAGATGTTTTAGATGGTTTAGAAACGCTTAAAATCTGTACTGGTTACCAGCTTGAAGATGGCACAGTGACTAATGTAACGCCATTAGCTGCTGAGGGTTACGAGAAAGTAACACCAGTATATGAAGAGATGCCAGGTTGGTCTGAAAACACAGTTGGTGTAACTAGCCTTGAAGGCTTACCAAAAGCTGCGATTGACTACATCAAGCGTATCGAAGAAATCACAGGTGTACCTGTTGATATTATTTCTACCGGCCCAGATCGTGTAGAAACAATGGTACTTCGCAACCCGTTTGCTTAATCACCATTAGTTTAAAAAAAAGCTGCTTTTTGCAGCTTTTTTTATGCCTAAAATTCACCTTGGAACGATCTTTGTATATTATTTGATAAGTTTTATTTTATACGTGGTAAACATGCGCCTATCTATCTGTAACACTTTTCTAGCGTCTTTGCTCACTCCGTTACTTTTATCTATAAGTAGCAATGTGTTAGCTGAAGAAACGCCCGCTGCGGTGCCGCTTTATACCGAACCGGAGCTGATTGCACTAATAAATAAAAATACACATTTACAGCGTGTAAAGGCAGA
Source organism: Pseudoalteromonas sp. Angola-7 (assembly GCF_028599255.1). NCBI lineage: Bacteria > Pseudomonadati > Pseudomonadota > Gammaproteobacteria > Alteromonadales > Pseudoalteromonadaceae > Pseudoalteromonas > Pseudoalteromonas sp. Angola-7. The sequence goes on along the minus strand of NZ_JAQREL010000009.1, from coordinate 134,662 downwards.
CGATTGCCAATTAGTACAAGATATAGAGGCAAGGGCCAATAAAATGGCGCTGCCATCTTACCAATTTTTATATGGCGATATGCTGGCATATAACGTGTGTGTTGAGCGCAATGTGGAATTAGGTGTGTACTACATGCGTAAAGCGGCTGAACAAGGCTTAGCGGCTGCGTTAGAGCAGCTTGGACGTTATTACGACACGGGTCGCTTAGTGCAGCAAGATAAAGCTATGGCCATTACCTACTTACGAGAGGCCTCAGCGCAAGGGAACTTAAAAGCACAGCTAAGGCTGGTTAAGCTTTTTAATGCAGGCTACGGAAGCCCACGTGACTTTGAAGATGCGTATCGCTGGTTATTCAATGCCATGGTGGCAGATAAAGCAACCCATAAAAAAATTGAGCGTGCGCTTAGCTTACTCGCTCAAAAAATGCCCGATAGTGTTGTTGCCCGCGCCCGATTACCCATGTAAGTGCCGATAATGCACGCTATTTTTATAAAATAAAAAAGCCCTAATATTTAATTAGGGCTTTTTTGCAATAACGAAAAGAGGTTAGCTCTCTTCTTTAGTTTTTGATTTTGCGGGGTCTTTTAATACCGACATTTTTGGCGGTTGAAGTGCAAATATACGCTCGCCCTCCTGCGGTGGCTTTTCCATATTACTGGTAAATGGGCGAAGCTTTACTGGCGTATCGTCGTCGTTGTCTTTATCACCTTTTAAAATAAACAACGGGATCGCTTCAGGGTTCATCTCTTGGTATTTTTCCCAATCAAATTCTTCTGAAATACGCGTCGCACTTACTTTACCGCCTTTAGCAATAATACTGCTTAGGCGAGCGTAAGAGCCATCTTCACCAAACAAAATTTGTCTAGATAGGAATGTTGCACTGTCTTTGTTCGCTTTAGCATGCGAGGTAGATGAGCGCAGTGAAAATACATTTTTTTCATTCAACAAGTGAGAAAAATATTGTACACCAAGCGCATTATGGTGGCGGTTAGGTGAAAGTGCTAATACCGTTCTTATTGTTGTGAGCGGCAAATAACGCTCAGCATGCTCTGATTGTGGGTTACCATAATAACAGGCAAGGCCGTCCATACGAGCCATTTTACAGTTCTCCCATGCGGGGTCTGATAGATGAACAGGAATGCTTTGCTCTTGTAAGCCTTTACCTATAGCGCGAGATACATGGTTTGCACCAATAATCAGTATGGTATTTGGAGAAGGTTGGCGCACGCCCAATAGTTTAGCAACAGGAATAGCAGTTAAGCTTTGCAATACCACAGTGATGATAATAACGGTAAATATTAACGGCACCATTTTTTCTGCATCAGCTACGCCAGCTTCCATCATACTTAGCGCAAATACCGAGCCAACAGCAGCTGCAACAATACCTCTAGGGGCTATCCACGATAGCACCAAGCGCGATTTCATTGGCAAGTCAGTACCAAAAGTAGATATGGCAATACACAATGGACGCGCTATAAATAACACCACTGCAAGGAATATAAATACGTCGCTGTCTAACATCATCAAGTCAGAAAGCTGTAGCCGTGCAGCAAGTAAAATAAACAGTGATGATATTAAAATCATCGATAAGTCTTCTTTAAACTCAAGTACAGAATCGATTTCTAAATCATTTTGGTTAGCAAGCCAAATACCAAATACGGTAACAGCTAATAATCCCGATTCGTGACTTAAGTGATTAGATACCGAAAAGCTAATAAGCACCAAGGCAAGTATGCCAAATTTATGTAGTTCAAACGGTAGCCATTCACGGCGCATAAGCTGTGTGGTGATCCAGCCCGCAACAACACCGATAGAAAGCCCTACGCCGACTGTTTTAACAAGTGCAACAATAGTGTGGCTAAGCACTTCTCCTTGGCCTACCAGCATGACTGCTTCAAATACAAGCACAGCAAAAAGAGCACCGATTGGGTCAATTACAATGCCTTCCCATCGTAATATCCGGTCAATATCTTGTGTTGGGCGCATCGAATTAAGTAAAGGGGCGATTACCGTAGGCCCTGTTACTACTAGCACAGCGCCTAATACTGCAGCCACCCGCCAGTTAAGCTCAAGTAACCAATAGGCACTTAAGCTTATTACCACACAGGTGGTGATCATGCCGATAGAGCACAGGTTGCGTACGACCTTACTTATGCCTTTTAATTCTCTAAAGTGCAAAGTAAGGGAGCCTTCAAATAAAATGACAGCCACGCTCAGTGACACAACAGGAAATAATAAATCACCCAGTAAAGCATCAGGGTCTAATACACCACTAAACGGCCCTAGCAATAAACCGGTAAGCAATAAGAACAAAATAGCGGGTACTTTAAACGCCCACGCTACCCATTGGGCAAGCACCGAACAAAGTGCGATACCGGCTATATAAATTGCTGACATAAATTAAGAATTCCTTATTTATCACAATGTGAAAAGTATAACTTTTGTTAAATATTAATACAGGGGTATACACGTGAAATGTTTAATTTGCTAATAAAATTTTAGCGCTTAATACAAAAATTGTAGGTTAAACTTATTGATTTATTTATAAAAATTGAATTAAAACTCAAAAATAAATATAACTCCTTGATTTTAAATGATTAACCGCTTAGAAGTGAGGCGTAGCTCTACATTAGAGTGATTTTTAGCCTTGATCTTACCCCTTGAAATGGCGTATTATATTTAGAGTTCAAACAATTAGTCATCTAAATATAATTTTGCAAAATAGCGGTAAGTATTAATACTAGCGTCATATTTGCCCTGTAATAATAGATTTGTACGCTATTATTACCATTAATTAGTAGCTATTGTATTATTGAATATCTTGGTATGGTTTTTTCAAACAAGTTTATTTAAGCAATTAAGTAAATAAATGTTTGAGTTGAACTATTACTTTCAATGTTTAGCTCCCATCGTGGCGGCTAAATCTCGGTCCTTAAGTCATCACCCTATCTGTTGGTGTATCTGACTTTAGAGGCTCTATGTATGTTGTTAACAAAAAGGCCGCACACAGCTTTTTACAGCGATACATAAACAACACTTTTTATTTTTATATTTAATAGACCTCCATTTAATTTGGTTGGTGCTGTTTCATGTCTTTACAAATCTAAAAGCAATTTTAGGTCGTGTATTTGCGTGCGTTTAAAAAGTGTATAAACAAACAACCTATTCGAAATTGCGTATTTTATACGCAATTACCTAGTTTTAGTTCACACTATGTGAATGCAGATAAAATGGAAAGTTGAGATTTTATGCAAAAGTTAAATTGGCGTCGTATTGTTTTAAAAGTAGGTAGTGCATTGATTGCTCCAGAACAAGATGGGTGCCGTTCACGCTACTTATTAACCATTGCGCAATTTATTGTTCGCTGTCGTGCTCGTGGTATTGAAGTTATTTTAGTATCTTCAGGCTCAGTAGCTGCAGGCTCACACTTATTCCCATCTGACATTCCACGTTCAGTTGTGATGAAAAAGGCGATGGCAGCAGCAGGTCAAACTGAAATGATGGCTATGTGGGATCGCTTTTTCGATTTTCCATCAGCGCAATTATTATTAACCCATGGTGATTTACGTGACCGTGAGCGCTATGAAAGTATTCGCGAAACTATTTTTACTTTGTTAGAGCATGGTGTACTGCCTATCATTAACGAAAATGATGCTGTAACAACGGATGACTTAAAAGTAGGTGACAACGATAACTTATCAGCCATGGTAGCGGCGGCCGCTGATGCCGATGCATTAATGATTTTTTCTGATGTGGATGGTCTGTATGATAAAAACCCAAATTTGCACGACGATGCAGTTTTACTGCCTGAAATAAAATCAATTGATGAGTCTATTTATGCTATGGCAGGATGTGCTACAAGCTCTGTAGGAACCGGTGGCATGAAAACCAAAATTGAAGCTGCTGAAAAAGCAACGTCTCACGGTATTGCTACTTATATTATTAATGGCTTTAAAGAAGAAACCTTTAATAGATTATTGGCAGGTGACAACCCTGGTAGTGTTTTCCTTCCTTACGAAAAACCAATGCAAGAAGCTGTGCACTGGATGACGCATACAGCCAATGAGCAAGGTGAAGTAGTTGTAGATGGCTCGTTTGATGAGTCTCTTGAAGGTGAAAACGGTTGCATACGTGGCGACGAAATAATGGAAGTTCATGGTGAGTTTGCCATTGGCGATACCATTTTAGTTAGAAGCGAGGATGGCACACGTTTAGCAAAAGCCACCGCAAATTATAGTAGTTGTTTGTTAAGCTTTATTGCAGATAACGAGCAAAGTGAATTTAGCGAAAAAATGCAGGATTCTATTGGTCCTGTTATTTCAGAAAAAGATATCGCATTATTGGAGAAGTCATGAGTTTGATTACGGATATTTCACGCCAGGCAGCAAAAGCTGCAAACACACTTGCTTTACTCGACACCGAGACCAAAAACCAAGTGTTAACCGAAATGGCGGCAGCATTACGCGCAGAAAAAGCATTTATAATTAAAGAAAACGAAAGTGATTTAAGCGCAGCACGGGATAATAACTTAGCCGCTTCGATGATCGACCGCCTAACGCTTAACGATGAGCGCATTGAAGCAATGGCAGAGGGTATTGAAGTTATTGTAAGTTTAGATGATCCAGTCGGTCAGCTGCGCGACATTACAGAGCGCCCAAATGGCATTAAAATACGTAAAATGCGTGTGCCATTAGGTGTTGTATGTATGATTTACGAAGCGCGCCCTAATGTAACTGCGGATGCAGGCGCATTGTGTTTTAAATCGGGTAATGGTGTTATTTTACGCGGCGGTAAAGAAGCCCTTAAAAGCTCGCAAGCCATTGCGAGTGTAATGCACGGTGTACTTGAAAAACATAACTTACCTAAAGCGCTGATCTCAGTTATTCCTGATCCAGACCGTGCATTGCTTATGGAGCTAATGCAGCAACGCGAAAGTATTGATTTAATCATCCCACGTGGTGGCGAAGGCTTAATTAACTTTGTAACAGAAAACAGTACTATTCCTGTTATTCAGCACTTTAAAGGGGTGTGTCATTTATACGTAGATAAAGATGCCGACTTAGAGGTTGCACTTAATTTACTATTAAATGGTAAAACACAGCGCACAGGCGTATGTAATGCGCTTGAAGGGCTAGTGGTTCACCAAGACGTTGCTGATGAATTTTTAAATTTATGTGCTGTTGTATTGCGCCAAGAAGGTGTGAAAATTAATGCAGATGAGCAAGCCGCAAAATACTTCGATAATGCTACAGTACTTGCTGATAATGAATTTGGTGAAGAATATTTAGATTTAGAAATTGCTATTCGTGTAGTACCAAGCTTTAGTGCTGCTGTGGAGCATATTGCTCAATTTGGTTCAAACCACACTGAGGTTATTTGTACTAAAAACGATACTGCGGCTGAGCTTTTCCAACGCAGTGTTGATGCATCGGTAGTAATGGTAAATGCATCATCGCGTTTCTCAGATGGCTCGCAATTAGGGTTAGGTGCTGAAATTGGTATAGCTACAACTAAGCTACATGCTTATGGTCCTATGGGGCTTGAGTCACTTACAACTGAAAAGTATTTAGTTAACGGTGAAGGCCAAGTACGTAAGTAACGTACTTCACATATAAAAAACGCCGATTGTTTAATCGGCGTTTTTTTATGCATTTTGCAAAGTATGGTTTAGTTTTTCTAACCAGCTTTCTAATGGCTCAGGTCGGTGCAGATGGTACCCTTGTAGGATAACCTCAGGGTACTCTTGTAATAAGTCAAAGTGCGATTGATTCTCGACTCCTTCCGCTACCACTTCTAATTGAAACAACCTGCCAAGGCTGACAATCATATCAATAATTAATTTATCGTTGTTATCAGTGGGGGCTTCAAGCACAAATGAGCGATCTATTTTTAGCTCATGAATAGGTAACTGTTTTAAGTAGGTTAAACTTGAGTAGCCCGTGCCAAAGTCATCTATTGATACACGTACGCCCAGCTTTTTAAGGTAGTGTACGGCTTCAATGGCCGCTTCCATGTGATTAAGTAGCGTCCCTTCTATTATCTCAATGGTGAGTTGCTGAGGATTAATATCAACACTTTTAATTTGTTGGCTTATAAAGTTTAAAAATCGCGGTTCATGAAAATGTCGACCGCTTATATTTACCGAAATATTCAAACTTGGGTGGCTGTATTTAAGCTTGGTAAGTAAATTAAGTGCATTAGTCGTAACCCAGCAGTCTAATTCAAAAATAACATCAGATTCTTCAGCTATTGATATAAATTCACATGGGCTTATGAAGCCTTTTTGAGGGTGATCCCAGCGCAGCAGTATTTCTGCGCCTTTTAACGTTTGCTTACTATCAAATTGCGACTGCAAAAATATGGATAGCTCATTATGCGGAATGGCTTTTCTTAAGTCTTGTTCAATTTCAAAGCGTCGTTTAGCTTGCTCGCCAAATGTAGTATCAAAAAATGTAACTCTGTTTCCGCCTTTTTCTTTGGCTTTATAGCAGGCTGCTTCACAATTTCTGATTGTCTCAATAGCACTTTCCCATACATCGTCTCGAGGGAAAATATAAGTGCCTATACTAATTGTTAAGCTAACCTCTTGCCCATCAACGTCAAAAGGGCGGTTAACTGCGTTTAAAAGCTCTTGCGCTTTGTTTTCGGCGATTGATTGCGCACGTGTACGCCCAATTCCTTTATCTACGCTACATAAGGCGGCAAATTCATCACTGCCTAAGCGTGCGATAATATCTTTTTTATCTACATTGGCATGAATACGCTGAGCAAGCTCCTTTAAAATATTATCACCTGCTAAAAGCCCTAAGCCATCATTAATAGAGTGGAAGCTATCAATGTCGATAATATAAATATAGGCATATGTTTTATCGCTACTGCAATCTTGTAGTTGTTGTTCTAACTGTTTTAAAAAGCCATTACGATTAGGTAGCTTTGTAAGCTCATCATGCCAAGTTAGGTAATCTATGCGCTCTTGCGTTACCTTTACGCTTGAAATATCACTAAAAACGCCAATGTAGTGAATGTTGGTGTCTTGCTCGCTTTTTACCATGCTAAGTGTTAATAGCTCAGGGTATAGCTCGCCATTTTTTCTTCGGGTTACAAGTTCACCGCTCCAGTAGCCCGCTTCGTTAGCGTGCTTCCATACTTCATCAAAGCTAATACTTGGGTGATTATTTTGTTTTATCTCTTTTAAATCCATTTCCAACGATTCAGCTTCGCAATAGCCGGTAATTCTACAAAATGATGGATTAACAGCGATAATCTTGCCATCGCTATTAGTAATTACAACACCATCGGCGGTACTAGTAAGTGCCTGGTAAAATAACTTTTGCTTAGATGACAGCTGCTTTAGCTCTTCCTCGCGTTGGCTTAACTCTTTTGCAAGGGCTTCTATTTCGAGTAATTTGTCGTGTAAGTCAAAGTTTTTTTCGATAAGTCTGTCTAGCATGCCTTGTGCAGTAATGTGCGTACGTATGCGCGCTCTAACCAAAGCTAACTTGTAAGGTTTATGGATATAATCAATGGCACCCATTGCAAAGCCTTTCTCTTCAGACTCTACTTCAGTAAGTGCGGTGACAAAAATGATGGGAATGCCTTTGGTATTTTGCTTTGCTTTTAATCTTTTACATACTTCATAGCCATCCATGCCTGGCATCATAATATCGAGTAAAATTAAATCTGGGCGTGTGGATTCAACAAATACAAGCGCTTGTTCACCACTTGTTGAAATGCGTACATCGTAGTCTGCAAGTAGGCCCTCAACTAATACATGTAGGTTGCTAGGTTCATCATCAACAATGAGTATCAAAGGCTTTCGCGGTTGAGTTACTGCAGGTTGATTGTTGCCAGCGAGAAAGGTTGAATGCACACTAAATCCTTATTCTTTAATTACCCCTTAAAGTTAGTTTATAGTTGCCATAATTGTCTAGTTTTTATAGTTATTTCTGTATTTATCAATAAGTTTAATCACTAAAGCGTAGTTAAAGTTATCTATTGCCTCTTTTAGCTTGAATAATGGATGGGAATGATCGAATTTTTGAAGCGCAATTTCTCTAACTAATTTACTAGGAATAGGACGGGCAGATAACGCTAAAGAATAGATTTCATCAATTAATGTATCTGGATTTTGCCCAGAGCTCATAGCTTCTGGCTGATGATTATAAGAGTTTGTTACCAGTAGCTGTCTTACTGCATAAAGTGCTAAGGTCAATTGTTCTTTAAAAACACTAAGATCGGTGCATGCGTTACTGCTCAGTTCTAACTCTGCTTTTTTAGCGCTTTGCTCTAGTAGCTCTAACCCTAAGGTGCCGGCTAAGCCTTTTAAGTTATGCATCGCTCTAGCTAATGTTTTATGCTCATTATTTTTCAAGTGCTTTACAGCTACCTCCATAAAGTGGCTGTAATCGGTATTAAACTTAGTGAATATTGAATTAATGAGTTCATTATTATCTTCAAGATTAGACCGTGCTACATCGAGGTTTAATGTACTTAACGTATGGGTTTTTGTTAGATGCTTTTCTATGCTGTCACAAAGCAGACCAAATAATAACGGCTTGACTAAATAGTCATCCATGCCTGCTCGAATGGCGGCTTTTTTATCATTAGAAAATACAGCTGCAGTTACAGCAACAATAGGCGTTGTATAACCCCTTTGACGCAGTATACGTGTCGCTTCTAGGCCATCCATCACTGGCATTTGAATATCCATAAAAATAATATCAATCGTGTTTTCTTCTACTTTAATGAGTGCTTCCTCGCCATTACTTGCAGAGATAACAGTCATATTCATTTTAGTTAATAGTGCTTCAAGAATCTCTTGGTTTACAGGGTTATCATCTACTGCAAGTGCGGTGTAACCGGTAAACTGTGGGTAAGACTCTCCTTCTTTAAGCTGTGTTGAGTCGGGCAATAATAAACGCATTAACTGAGAATCAGTGTGAGTATTACCTATTGTTATAATATCAATATGATCGCTATCGGGGACTGCCTGCGGATGCTCTTGATCGTTAATGAGTAAAATAAGCAGTAGTTTGTGTTTATTTTTTTGTTTTTGTAAGTACAGTTGCTGCAAAATAAAATTATCTTTTAGTTCTTTGTGTGACAACGTCATGATCACAATATTAAAAGGGTTACTCGGTTGAGACATTTTTGCAATTGCACGTAGCGGCTCTTGGGTAATTTCTGCAGTAATATCAGCGCTACTTAATAACTTAGTGAGTGATTTTATTTGCTCAGTATCGGGAGTAATTAGTAAGGCATGCTTTTTAAGCGTTTCTTTGCTTGTCATTTTAAACGGTAGTGTAAAATAAAACTCACTCCCGACGTGGGGTGTGCTGCGTACTTGTATTTCGCCGCCTAGTAACTTGGTTAGTTGCTTACAAATAGTTAAACCTAATCCGGTGCCGCCATACTTACGTGTTGTACTGGAATCGCCTTGGTAGAACGAGTCAAAAATTGAGGCGGTTTGCTCTGGCGTCATGCCTATACCTGTATCTTTAATACCAAAGCGTAACTGTATTTGCTGCTCATCTTGTGTTGTGGCTTCAATTGTTACAGTTACTTCACCGCGATCTGTAAATTTAATGGCATTACCTACACAGTTATTGATAACTTGACTCAAGTGCAGTGGATCGCCCATCAGCTCAAGCCCTGAATCAACATGCAATACAAAATTAAGGCGCAACCCTTTTTGTTTCGCATTTACCGAAAATAAATTTTTTACATTAGAAACCACGGTATGCAAAGTAAAAGGGATTGATTCAAGCTTTACTTTGTCAGACTCAAGCTTTGAAAAGTCGAGTACGTTATTAAGTATTTGCAGTAAGTTTTGAGCACTTGAAAACGCTTTATCTGCATAGTGTTTTTGTTTTGCTGGAAGAGCGCTGCTTTGTAATAGCTGCAGCATACCTAAAATACCGTTCATTGGAGTGCGAAGCTCATGGCTCATATTAGCTACAAAGTCACCTTTCGCTTGGTTGGCATTTTTTGCTTGCGTGATGGCAAGTGTAAGCTCTTTGTTCATTAATTCCATTTTAGAATTAAGCGCTTGGGTTTCTGCTAGTAGCTCTTTTGTTTGTTTATTTTTTAAATACAGTGCATTAGCCGCGGTAATAACCGAGTTAATTTCATTTTGATGATGCTCATCACTATTTAGTGTTACTTGCTTTTCATTGCTCATATCATTTAACAGCTTAGTTAATTTCGCAATGGGCTTAATGACAGAGTTAAATATAAAAAAGGTAATTACTATTATGATAACAGTGATCAGCGCGGCAAAAAGGTTGGCCATTTCGGTACTTTTTAATACGTGGTCTCTTAGCTGCTGCTCGGTCTGGGTGAGCTTTTGCTTCTCTACATCCCTTATTTTTTCGGCTAGGTAAAGCAGCTCGTTTTCTATTCCTGTTAAAACTACATTTATCGAAAACGTATAGCTGCGGGTTAAAATAACTAATTGGCTATACGCTTGCTCAAGCTCGTCAGTATTATTAAGTAGGTTAACATTAGCGGTTTCAATACTCGCCAGTAGGGTATTTAAGTGTGCTAGGTTATCTTGCACATTTTGTGCTTCATCATAATTTGGCTTGTGTAAATAATTGGTTGTTGCTTGTTCTATATTGCTAATAGTTAAAAGGGTATTCACTATTTTATTTTGCTTGCTGGTTAGCGTGTTCTTTTTAAGCTCATTAAGTTGTGCTTTTAGCGCTTCAATAGGTTGTTTGAACTGTGTAATGTACAGCTGCTCTCGTTTGGTTCTATTAACGACTACACGTTTAAATGTATCTTGGTAATTATTTAAGTACTCGTTTAGGCGCTTTACCTTATTTTGGTAACTTTCATCATACTCGTTTAAATTTTCACTTAGCGTGTCTAAATTCATTTTTGCAGCATTTAAGTGCATATTAAACTTTTCAATGGTATTGCTATTAGCATGATCTAGATAAGCAATGGCTTGGCTTTGTAAAGAAATCACATCGTTTTCTAAACGGGTAACGGACTCGCTTTGTAATAAAGCTTTGTGCTGCGCATTTTGCAGCTCAAAAAGTGATTTTTGCGAATAATTGAATAGGTAACTTTGCAAAATTAATAAAGTAATTAATACGCATAGAGCAATTATTATTTTTGATTTTATTGAACGGGTTATCATTATCTGCTTATTAACTCATACCATTTTTGCAAGCTGTAATCGTAAGTCGGCATAACGCTATTCCAAACAGCTACATTGCTTAAGCGTTTTAAATAGCTACCACCATTTCGCTGCTCGCCGGCTTTTACTGCGACTTGTTTTTGGGTGTTTAGTAAGTCAACCGTAGTGGGCTTGCCTAAGTACCAGTAATTCCATTCACTTGGTGAAAGCATTGCTTTTGAGCGCTGTGGATTACTAATGTAATACCCTTGGCGAGCAATAAATGCGCCGGCCCAACCCGAAAGCCACCAGTTCATGTAATCGTATGCGGCATCTTTTTGGTTATTATTAACCTGTGACGATAAGCACATTACCCCATGCCAGCCACGGTAGCCCTCTTTTGGAGCGGCAAATCGCACGTTAACATTTTGACTATTGAGCGCGGACACAGCGGGGGAAAACATACTTTCTATGTGCACGCGTTGGCTTTTCATAAATTCAACAGACTCTGGCACCGAGTTCCAATAACCTGCAAAATGCCCTTGGCGTTTATAGTCAATTAAAATACTAAATAAACGGTCAAGCTCGGAGCGAGTAATCGCACCAATATCTTTAAATGTTATTAACCCTTTGCTTTGTGCTGCCAAGGCAAGGTCAAATAAGCCAATTGTGGGTGCATTTACAATACCTACTTTACCTCGGTGGGCATCATCAAGTAACCAGCCCCAGCTTTCAGTTTCGTAGGCAATACCAGGTTTTATTTTGGCGGTGTTATAGCCAAAAGAGTCAACATTATGTACATAAGGTAAAAAGCTAATGTAATCGCTTTCGTTTGCGCTTAGTGTGCCGTCCTCTTGTACGTTGAGTAATTTATAAGGGGCGTCGCCTGCACCTAATTTTGCATCGGGAGTGAGTTTCCCTGTTTTGGTAAGAGAATTTATTTCATTAAAGTAGGTTAGCCGTTTTTTTTCTATGGGCTGAATAGACCCCGCCCGCCAAAGCACATTTATACTGTTTGACCATTGCTCATATAAATCAAATGAGCCAGGGTCCATGGAGGCTTTTTGTAATACGGCAGCACTACCTGCAGGGGAAAATTCTATATTTATGCCTAAATCAAGCATTGCTTGTTTACGAATGGCTTCTTGTAGCGTTACATGTGTTCCTAAGACTCTTAGGGTTACTTTTTTTCGGGCAAACACATATGGTACATGTGTAACTACACCCGCGGTTAAACCGATGACAGCGAGCTTTTTTAACGTGGTGCGTTTAGGGGTATCCATTGTTTAAGCCAAAAGTATGATTGCTACAGATGAGATAATTTATAGCCAACAAAGACTAAACAAACAAGGAATGGGCAAATATAAAAGTTATTTTGTAGAAGATAAAAGAATAATAAGACGATGAAAAATAGGAAGTAATAGAAGAGTAGGAAAGTGGTGGAGCTAAGCAGGATCGAACTGCTGACCTCCTGCGTGCAAGGCAGGCGCTCTCCCAGCTGAGCTATAGCCCCACATTCCTAAATTACATAGTTGTAATTACTTGGCTGCTGAGTTCCAAGCGGGGTGAACTTTAAATATTTTTATAAATTTGGTCAAGTATTTTTTAGCAATATTTAACTGTTATCGTTTATTTTTGATAGACTCGAGAAAAATACCTCGCGAAACGACAAAAACAATGAAAAAAAGTATCTGTATACTTGCTTTGCTACTTGCAGGGTGTGCAAGTAATGAAGCGCCTCCTTATGAAATAAATAACAAGCAGTTTTATGAGAACGTGGATGAGCAAGGTAACAAAATATTTGCTTATGTTGTATCGGTAAAGGCTGAGCATCGCAGTAACATAAACTTAAATAACGGCGGGCGAGGCGAAAAAAGACCGAGCCGCTCTGATGTAAAACGTTACATAGAACAAGAACACTTCGAAGACTCTAGTGTGTTAAAACTTAAGCTTGAGGATGAAGCCGTCAGGTTTTTAAACGAAACCCTTAGTGAAAATAACTATTGTGAAAATAAACACGAAATTACACAAGTACTATGGCGTGACTTAAGTGTGCAGCTAAGAGGGCGTTGTTTGTAGTATGTTGGCCGATAAAGCAAAGCTTGCGCAGTTGTTAGCGCAATTAGGTATAAATTACGATGTAATAGAACACCCTGCGTTACATACCAGTTTAGATGCTGATGCATTTATGGTGGAGCGCCCAGGTACGCGACTTAAAAACTTGTTTTTGCGTGATAACGAGGGCAAAAAGCACTTTTTAGTAATTACCGCACACGACAAACAGCTCGATTTAAAAACCCTATCTAAGCAACAGGGGCTTTCTCGGTTGGGGTTTGCCTCTAGCGAGCGGTTAGCACGTTATTTAAAAGTGGCGCCCGGGTGTGTGTCTATGCTTGCTTTAGCAAACGATAAACAAAGCAATGTTACTTTGTGGCTTGATCAAGATATTTGGTTTAACGAGCTGTATCATTGTCACCCGTTTGAAAACACCCAAACTTGGCTGCTTTCAAAAAATGATTTAAATACCTTTTTTGAGCATACAGGGCATCAGCCTCGGGTAATGTTTTTACCTTCTCGATAGCCTAAAGTGACTAAGACTAAACCAATAAAACACACACTCAGTAAGCAAAGCATAAATGCAGTTTGCCCTGAGTGTTGATAAACAATACCAGGCAATAACGAGCCCAGTGCCCCGCCACTATAATAAAACGATACATACCCGCCATTTGTTACACTTGCAGGCGCTTTGCTAATCTTGTTAACAAGCGGAGCAGCGCTTGAGTGTATAATAAACATAGCAGCACAAAATAACGTAAACGCGATTAAAAATACACTCAGTTGCTGGCTTAAAAGTAATACAATGCTTAAGTTATACACGATAAAAACCGCAGCAAGTAAATGCCAAGCTGAAGGCACTTTTTTAGCAAGCCAAGGTGTTGCAATAGATGCTAAAGCACCGATTAAGTAGCCGCTGTACACTAAGCCAATATCGCGTGTGTTTGTAATTAAAAAGGTGTTTTGCAAAATAAACGGTAGGTAATTTAATAAGGCTGCAAAGCAAAAAAACATACAAAAAACGGCGCCATACAATTTTAGTACTGCCGCATCTTTTAGCTGCTTAATATATGTTAACGGCGTAAGCGCTGATTGATTAGATACCACAAAGCCCGTGGGCTTTATACTGATAGCCAGGCCAATAAGCACAATCGAAATAACATAATAAAAACTTTGCCAATGCCATACATCACTAAATAAAGCGGCCAATACTCGGCCAAAGTAGCCCCCAGCTATGGTACTGCCTATGTATAAGGTCATATTTTTTTGTAAGGCATCTGCGCTGTAACGTATACCAATAAAGCTTGTCATCGCGGTAAGCGCGGCAGGTAAGGTTAAGCCTTGTATAAAACGCACCAAAAGTAATAGCTCAAAACTTGGCGCTACTGTAAACAGTATGCAGCTCACTCCTAAAATAAACATAGCAATACGTAAAATAATAAGCGGGTTTTGCTTGGCTAAAAATAGCCCATAAACCAAAGGTGCAATTGCTAAAGGCAGCATGGTTACGCTCATTAAGCTGCCGGCAAGCGCAGGGGAGACGTTAAATTCGCTAGCAAATAAGCTCAATAAAGGCTGAGGTGCGTACAGCACAAAAAATATAAACACCGAGCAAATAAGTAAGTGAGCAAAACGCATTGTAGGGCTTAAAACATAAGCTGATAAGTTAGCCAAAGTATATGAAAAATGGCTTATATTTCATAGGTTAAATCATTAACAATTGCGCTAAATCAAAGTGTATATTCAGCCCTTTGCTAGATTAATGCTAATAGCACTGTTATTTGTACTCGTTGGTGATTAAAATAAACCTAATATAAGTTTTTAGTGGAACAAAGCCATGGGTTCATTACAAGACCAATTGCTGCAAGCAGGGTTAACAACATCGCACAAAGCTAAAGTTGCTAAGTCAGAAAAACGTAAGCAACAAAAAAAGCAAAAAAAAGGGGCTACCAGTAACCCAAGCGATCTGCAAAAGCACATACAGCAAACTAAATTAGAGCAGCAAAAAAAGGCTGAAGAACTTAACCAGTCGCGCCAAGAAGAGCTTAAGCAACGTGAGCAAGTTGCTCGTGTTAAGCAAATACTTGAGCACCATAACCAAGACTCTATCCGCGGTGAGCGTACCTTTAATTTTACTTACGATAACAAAGTAAAAGGGATAGACGTAAACGAGAAAACCCAAAAAGCGTTATCGGGTGGTCGTTTAGCTATTTGTGTACTGGAAGGGCAGTTTTACGTACTCGATGATGAGCCGGCGCGTAAAGTCGCAGAAGTTGATGAAAAGTACATTGTTTTTCATGTTGAACCTGAAAACAAACCAAAAGATGAAGACGACCCATATGCAGACTTTGAAGTACCAGATGATTTAGTATGGTAAGTGTCTGTTCAGTATTGTTTGCTAAAGTTAACAACAATGGCTGAAAACGTAGTCGTGTTTGTTTGATCGCCTAACGTAAATTGATACGTATGCTTTTTACTAGATTGTTTACTACAATCAATAGACTATTTTCTAACCGTCAAAAAGAAGAGTGAATATAATGAGCAAGATGAAAGCACTAATAGTAGGCGCGGGTATTAGTTTAGCCGCAAGTTTTTCGTTTAACGCCGCCGCTGCTGATGGCGAAGCCCTTTACACCCAAAAAATGTGTCAAACATGTCACGGTGCAGAAGGTAAAGCACCTATTATGGGCGCATACCCTAAAATTAATGGTCAAAACAAAGACTATTTAGTGGCCCAAATGAAAGATATTAAATCGGGCGCGCGTAGCAATGGTATGACTGCCGCAATGAAAGCAATGGTTGCAACGGTAACGGACGAAGAGTTTGAAGCAATTGCTGACTACCTTTCAAAGGTAAAATAAAGCACCGCGTTTAAAAACGTATTATCGTTTTAAATTAAAGCGCAGCGTAAACAGCCACACAATTGTGTGGCTGTTTTGTTTGTGTTTGCTATAAAATTAATACTGCTTTAGACTTCTAAACATCTATTCGTACTTGAGTTGTTGTACGTATTTTAAAAGGCTGATTATGATTGATTTACCCCAACTAGATTTAAAAAATAAAGTGTCGGAGCAAGAGTGGCAATTGCGCGTAGATTTAGCAGCTTGCTACCGATTAGTAGAGCATTTTCGTTGGGGGGATTTAATATACACGCATTTATCGGCACGTTTACCTGGCACTGATCACTACCTTGTAAATGCGTTTGGCTTAACGTTTGACGAAGTAACTGCATCAAACCTGGTAAAGGTTGATTTGCACGGCAATATTATTGACGACACCCCCTTTAGCATTAACCCAGCAGGTTTTACTATTCATAGCGCAATTCACGAAGTGCGTGAAGATGCTCATTGTGTTATTCACTTACATACAAAAGAAACCATTGCCGTTGCTACACAAAAAAATGGCCTATTGCCACTAAGCCAATACTCTATGTTTTCGCTCCCTTCGCTGTCGTACCATGGCTATGAAGGGCTGGCTGTAAATGATGACGAGCGCAAAGTATTACAAGAGGATTTAGGCAATACCAATCATATGCTATTGGTAAATCATGGTGGTTTAACCGTAGGTCCAACCGTAGGCGATGCCTTTATGCGTTTTTATGACTTGCAACGTGCCTGCGAAATTCAGCTTGCATTACAAGCCAGCTCACAAGAGGTTATTCCGGTGCCGCAGCCAATTATCGACAATATTTATAACCAAGCTAATGTGGTACATAGCGGCAGCACAGGTGGGCAATTAGCGTGGCCTGCCATGCTGCGAAAAGCGTACCGACTTGATCCCAGTTTTGCACAATAGCCTGCGTGGCTAATAAGGAATTTTAATGAAAGTAAATCGCGTAGAAGTATTTGATATTCATTGCCCAGAGCGTCCAGCTTGGACGCCGGTTTTTGTACGTATTCATACCGATGAAGGTATTAGTGGTGTAGGTGAGGCTGGTTTGGCTTACGATTTAGGCCACAGCGCAGCAGCAGCAATGATAAAAGAAATGGCTGATGCTTTTTTAATTGGGCACGACCCGTTTCAAACCGAAAAGTTATGGTCGCGTATGTTACGCGAAAGCTTTTGGGGTTTAGGTGGCGGCCCTGTTGTTTATGCAGCAATGAGCGCCATAGATACAGCACTTTGGGATATAAAAGGTAAAGCACTTGGTTTACCGGTATACCAATTACTAGGCGGTAAAGTAAACGATAAGCTGCGTACTTACGCATCGCAGCTACAGTTTGATTGGGACAGCGAATTTAAAGCGTTAGTACAACCGCAAGAATACGCAGAAGCGGCGTTAAAAGCGATTGGCGAAGGTTATGATGCAGTAAAAGTGGACCCTATCCAATACGATAAAGACGGCAATACGTATTACGACCGTACTAAAATAATTTCTCGTGGTGAAATGAAGCTATACCGTGCTCGTATGCAAGCTATACGTGAAGCAGTTGGTGATGAAGTGGATATTATTTTTGAATGCCACAGCTTACCTGGCGCAACCTCTGCTATACAAATTGGTGAAATAGCCGAAGAGTTTGATTGCATGTACTACGAGGAGCCAGTTAACTACTTAAACCATTCTTTACATGCAAAAGTAGCAGATAAAGTGGCAGTGCCGATTGCAGGCGGTGAGCGTTTATACAACCGCTGGGGTGTGCGCCCTTATTTAGAAGATCAAAGCATTGATGTACTTCAACCCGATATCGGTTTATGTGGTGGCTTTACTGAAACTAAAAAAGTGTGTGACTACGCCGATATTTTTGATGTGCGAATTCAGGCGCATGTATGTGGCGGGCCAGTTGCCACTGCCGCGTCGTTACATTTAGAAACCGCCATTCCTAACTTTTTGATTCATGAGCATCATACTTATGCCATTAAAAAGTGGAACCGAGAGCTGTGCTTACAAGATCCACAACCAAAAAATGGCTTTTTTGAAGTATCAGAAGAGCCAGGCTTAGGCATTGAATTAAATGATGAGATTGTTATGCGCTCGCAACGTGTAGAAATTAAATAATTTAAGCTTTATTTAAAGAGCGTTATTTAAATACTATTGTTTAAAGTAAAAACCGGTAAGTGATAGCTCACTTACCGGCTTTTTTATAGCTGTGTTTCTCTAATACCGATGAGCAATACCATTTGAATAGTTAGTGAGTTTAATTGGCAAGATTAATTGTACACGTAACGCCTTTTATCTCAGCGGTGGCTTTACTATCAAGGTGGCGTATATAGCAGCGATTATTGTTTATCATTAACTCAAATTGATCGGGAAAGTTAAGCTGGTGATTGGGCTTTATATCGCTACGGTTTGTGTTTTTAAGAGTAAAGGTACTGGTGTGAATAAAGATATCGTCAGCAAGCGTTACGTTTTTTATATGCATTAAGCGCTCTATAACACGCTCTACCGCTTGGCTATTTGGCTCGGTAAGTAAGGCGTGGTGCAGCTTAGGAGTAGGCTGCGTGTTAGATGCGCAACCACTTAAAATAGTTAAGATGCCAAGGGCTGATAATTGCGAATGTAATGTCATAGTCATTGCCGCATTTACGTAAGTGGTTAAATTTAATATAGCTTAACTAGGGTATGTTATAAAAATGCTTAGCATTTGCGTAGCTAAGGTTGTGCCATATTTTATTTGTTTTACACAAGGCTTGATGGCTATGCCAAACATCATTATAGCTTGCGTTAATTTGGCAAACCGGAAAGTTACTCGCAAACATAATGCGCTGCTCGCCAAAGTACGAGAGCATAGTTTCAAAACAATCTTGTTGCTGTTGTAAATTCAACGCTAAAAGCTCAAAACCCGAAAACTTAATCGCTATATTATTGTGCGCACTTAGCATGCGAATGCTTTGCTGCCAGTTATTAATATTATTAGGTAGGCCGCCATGGTTTATTATTATTTTTAGCTGAGGCAGCGCCTTAGCGTAACTAGCAAGCTGAGCGGCTATTGCAGTATTTTCAAGCTCAAACTGGGCTTCATAATGCAGCCCTTGCTGGCAAAGGGTTTGCAAATTACTAAAGCACACTGGGTTTAATAATCGCTGTGCGTCTGCGCCTTCGGTGATATCCCGTATGCCTATTAAATGGGGGTGGGCAAGGGCGTTTATTGCTTTTGCAAATTGCACAGGTGCGCAATCTAACTGAGCGTAACTAATGGCTTTAAAGGGAAGCTTTTTTAAATGCGCCGTTAGCCAATTAAGTTCGTTAATGGGGGCGTTGTTATCAAAACCAGCCTCTACATGTACTATGCCGGCGAGGGTAAAGTCGCTGCTCTCTAGTAGCTCTTTTTCGCTAATAGGTTGTTTTATTAACTCTAAATTTGGCCATGCTGGTGGGTTTTCGCCTTGCAGCCAAGTATATTGCCCCTCGGCAAGGTTAAAAAAATGCACGTGGGGGTCAATAATTTTCAGGCTCATTGGCATGTGCTCATTGTGTGGTATAGCCGCCATCAATATGTTGTAGGCTACCGGTTATAAAGCTTGCATCATCACTTGCTAAAAAGCTAACTAACGCGGCAACTTCATCAGCTTGTCCTAAGCGGTTTAGCGGTTGAAGGCTTGCTTCTTCTGCCACTATATCAGCCTTGTTAGCCCCACTTTTTTTACAATAAGCATCTATCGCGTTGTGAAATAGAGGGGTTTCTATTGTCCCTGGGCATACCGCATTCGCGCGAATATTAAATTGGGCGTAGTCAAGCGCTGTGGTTTTTGCCATAGAAGCAAGAGCATGTTTTGTCAGGTTGTAGGCAAACGAGTTAGGCTTACCAATTATTGCCTGATCTGAGGCTATTAAAATAATGGCGCCATTGTTTTGCGCTTTCATGCTGGGTAGTACACTTTGTACAGCCGCATAGGCCCCTTTAACGTTCAATGCAAATAATGCATCGAAAGTGTGCTCATCGGTATCCTCAATGCTAGCACTGAGGTGTTTACCAGCGTTAGAAACAAGTACATCTATGCGTGAGCTTTGTTTACAAATGGCCGTAATACAGGCTTTTACAGCACTAACATTACTCACATCGCATTGGTGAAAAACCCCCAGCTCGCTGTACTCAATATCCAGATTGTGCACCGTGTAGCCATTTTCAATAAAGCGTTTTACAACCGCTAATCCAATGCCTTTTGTACCGCCTGTAACAATAGCAACCTTAGACATACTTGCTCCTAATTTAAGGTGTGTGATTAGTGAGAGTGACCACAGCCGCCTTCAGCGTGAACATGGCCATGCGAAATCTCTTCACTGGTTGCTTCACGAACCGATACCACTTCTAAATCAAACGTTAGCGTTTTGCCTGCAAACGGGTGGTTTAAATCGCAATCTGCATTAAAGCGGCCTACTTTAACTAATGTTACCTGGTGTTGGCCTTGGTTTGAGTTCACCATCGCAGTCATACCTGGTTTCCACACTTTTACGTCACCTTGTAGGTGCTTAAGCGGAATACGCTGAATTAAATCGTCAACGCGCTCACCGTATGACTCGCTAGGCTCAAGTGTAACGCTAAACTTATCGCCTGCGGCTTTACCTTCAAGGGCTTTTTCTAAGCCAGGAAGCATGCCTTCGCTGCCATGAATATAGCTAAGAGGCGCGTGGTTTATACTGCTTTCTAGTTGCTCGCCCGCTTCGCTTAATGTGTAATGAAATTCAACTGCTGAATTTTTGCTAATTTGCATGCTTGTCTCTTTAAGTTTTTGACTAAGTTAAAAGCCGATTTTACGCGAAATACCGAGCTTTATAAACTCAGCGTGGTTGAATAAGTGATTTTTGTAGATCTTGCAGTAAATCTTGTTTTTGTTGCGGCTGTTTGGGTTTTTCTGCCTGGGGAATAAATAGCGTTAATTGCGTGCCAGGCTTTAAAATGCTTGAGGCACTTAAGTTGTTCCATTTAGCTAAATCACTGTGCGGCACTTCGTAAAGCTGACTAATGCTCCACAAGCTATCGCCTTGTTTTACTTCATAGCCTATTTCAAGAGTGGGGATCACGACTTCTTGTGGCTCTAAATAAGGACTAATTTGATAATCTATAGTGAGCGATTTTGGGAGCGTTTTAGGCTGTCCAACCAGCAGTTTTTCACCTATGCCTATCATATTATTTTGTTTGCCATTGAGCTGCTTTAACGCGCTTACCGACATGCTGAAGCGCCTTGCGATGCTGTATAGCGTATCATTTTTTTTAACGATGTATTCGCCTGCAAAATTAGACTTAAAAAACTGACTTTTTAACAGTGCCTCTTGGCCGATAGGTAAAAGCAATGAGTGGGGGCCATTAGGTGAGCTTTGATTTTTTAAATAGCCCTGGTTAAGCTCGTGCAACTGTTTTGAGCCAACCCCAGAGAGCTTAGCGATGACCGAAAAATCAAACTGTTGGCCAACATTCATTTGCGTTGTTATTGGTTTATTAGCCAGTTTAGGACGCTTAAAGCCTTTTTGCGGGTGTTTAACTAAGTAGCTTAGCGCTAACAGTTTAGGTACGTAGTCGGCCGTTTCTTTTGGCAGCTTTAGAGAAAAGTAATCGGTACTTTTACCGCGTTTTTTATTTCGCTCAATGGCTCGTTTAACACGCCCCTCACCACTATTATAAGCCGCTAGGGCGTGTAGCCAGTCGCCATCAAAGCGTTTGTGTAAATAGCTGAGGTATTCAAGTGCGGCATCGGTGGAGGCAAGTACATCTTGTCGGCCGTCATACCACTGATCGGATTTAATCCCAAAATGATGCGCTGTGGCGGCCACTAATTGCCAAACGCCTACTGCTTGCTGCGATGAGGCAATGGTGGGTCTAAAATCACTTTCTACAAAGGGCAGTAAAGCCAGCTCCATAGGCAGGCGCTTTTGCTCAATTTTTTTTACGATATGATACAAATAAGGCGCGGCGCGTTTATTTACAGTGGGTAAATAGTTAGGTTGTTTTAAATACCAGTTAATACGCTTTTTTAAGGCGCGATTTTGATACACCGTAAAATGTAGGTTGTTGGCAATATGCACCCATAGGTTTTTAGCTTTGGTGGGGCGCTTTTTTACAATTGTTTTTTTTGCCTTTACCGGCGGTGCAGTATTGGCTTGCTGTAATTGTTTTGGCTGTACAGGCTCAAGCTCTATTTGGTTTTCGTAGCTTGGCTCAAAGTGAGTAAAAATTTGTGGTGCGTCTGTTTCGGGTTGTGTTTGTGTGCTGTTACAGCCATACAAAAAAATAATTACACAACTTACAAGCAATCCACGCATCTTCATCTCTTATCTACAATCCTTTATTTTTATAACACTACTGCGCGTGCTCAATTAACTGGGCGCGCTTAAGCCCAGCCTGTAAAAATAACTGGCTCGACTTTGTATTTAACGCTTCTTGTTTATATGGTGCTAAAACATCCGCAGGGAAACTCTCAGTAAGTTGCTCAAGCGTTTGTTTTTTATTATTTTTCACATGGGTTATTAAATTTTTTAAAAACATTAAAGGCTGCTTAAGTTGCGCTTTTTCAAGCGCCCCGCCGTGGCCGGGAAGTATTGTACGCAAATTAGGCTGATTAATATAGCGTTTGAGCAAGGCTTGCCAATTTTGTAACTGGCCGTGGCCTGGGTAGGGTAGCCAGTCAACAATATCGCCGCCTATTAGCAGCGTGCCATTATTGGTGCTAAGTGTTAAATCGCCGTTTGTGTGGGCTTTTTCGGGTGTTATTTGTACCGAAAAGTTACCTAAATCAATACTTTGTTGTTTACCGATTACGGTGCTAGGTGATTTTAAGTGATAGTTTTTCCAACGTAAAAAACGTTGTTTAGCTAAAGAGAGCTTTTCGCGCCACTGTGCTTGCTGTTGCTCGGGTAATGTGGCTAAGCGCTGATAGCTCAGCTCTATACTTTTTTCATAGCCTGCTAACTTATCATCATAAGCCTGTTGGTATGTGGCAAAATTATCGGCTACCTGTTTATGCACTATTAGCTGCGCTTTTGGGAAGGCATTTTGTAATACGGCCATGCCGAGTAAATGGTCGTCATGAAAGTGAGTTGCAACTAAATAACAGAGCGGGGTTTTAAGGTGTTTTTTTAACTGTTTTGCCAGTGCTTCTACGGCTGCAAAGTTTCCGCTTGCATCAACCATGAGTGCGCATTGCTCGCCCTCTATGAGCACTTGGTTGGAATCGTAAAAACGTAACTTATCTTGTTGTTTTAAAAATTGCACATTCTCGTTTATTTGCTGCCAAGTAACCGCTGCCTTACTAGAGTGAGAAAATAGGCTAAGGGTAATAAAAAGGGCGGGGATTACAGTTACTAAAAGGGGTTTTAATGTCATTGTGTGTCTCTGCGCAGCATTTATTTACCCTCATAATAAACAAAAAGCGCACGGGGCGCTTTTTATTTTTTTATTGGGTCACTCGCCAAGCATTGGCTGAGTTTATCAATGAGTTGATCTTGCTGCTGTTGCTCTACACTGGCATGCGTTTTAGCTTCTAGCAACTCATGGCTAAGTGTAAGTGCTGCTAAAAGTATCGCCTGTTGTTCGTTGCGAACTGATGAGCGTTGCTTTGTTTGCTCAACCAAGTCATTTAAATTTTGTGCTGCTGCTATTAATGCATCTTCTTGCCCAACCGGGCATGCAAACTGCTGCTCTTTACCTAGCAACTCAACTGTGACCCGCTGGTTTTGCAGCTCAGACATTAGCTTGCCTGTTGTGCGCTTTGTAGTTTATCAAGTAAGCCTGTTAACGTAGAGCTGGCATCTTTTTGCTTTTCTTCGTTTTCAAGGGCTTCTAGTTGTAAAATTTCGTTTTCGTCGCTTAGTTTTGCGTTTTGCTCTTTTAAGCTAGCAACATCTGTTTGTAATTGGTTGTTGCGCTCGATAAGCGAGTCAATCAGTTGTTCGAGTTGTTGAAGAGTTGTGTTGTTCATAAAGGCGCTCATATAACTGTAATTAATGTCATGCAAATGTAAAGCAAAGTGTGTTGTTTTGCCAGCATTTACGGTGGTTTTAGCACAATTTTATTGTTTATTAAGTGATAATTCAGGGTGGCGGCTTTTTTGTTCATAAATGGTTCACTTAACTGCTCGCAAAGCGGTGTATAGGTTGCCAAAATACAGAGCTTATGGTTCACTGCCGATATTAAATTGCGTATAGCGAAAATTAACAATGCTTAGTTACAGACACTCTTTTCATGCAGGTAACCCTGCCGATGTGCTTAAACATTTAGTACTTGCACAGGTACTTCAATATCAAACTATTAAAGATAAACCCCTCGATTATATTGATACCCACTCAGGTGCGGGATTTTTTGAGTTAAGTTCATCTGATGCCCAAAAAACACAAGAATACAAAGAGGGCATTGCTAAGCTTTGGCAACATAGCAGTAAACACGAGGCGCTAAACGATTATATTGCATTAATTAAATCGTTTAATGATGGGGATGAACTGGCGTTTTACCCCGGTTCGCCAAAAATTGCTGAGCATTACTTACGTCGTCAAGACAAAGGCTGGTTTTTTGAATTACACCCGCGCGATTTGCAGTTACTTGAGCAAAACATGCAAGGTAAGCGCTCTATTCGCGTACGTGGCGAAAACGGTTTTGCCGGATTAATAGGGCTACTTCCGCCAGCTTCGCGCCGTGCATGTGTGCTTATTGACCCACCTTATGAAATAAAAGACGATTACGATACTGTAGTAAGCACACTAGTTAAGGCGCACCAGCGCTTTGCAACCGGCACATATATGATTTGGTACCCCGTTGTTGATAGAGAGCGAATCAATACAATGGAGCAAGGGCTGATTGAGTCGGGAATGCGAAATATTCAATTATTTGAGTTAGGCACGCAAGCGGATACTGACGTACACGGTATGACGGCATCAGGCATGATTGTTATTAACCCACCGTGGAAATTAAAACAAACTATGGACAGCATATTACCTGAATTAGTTGAGCTTTTAAGTGAGCCTAGCGGGTTTTATAGAAGCGAGCAGTTAGTCGACGAATAACTGCCTGCCATTATGTAAAGTAAAAGCCCAGCTGGGCTTTTATTTAATTAAAATAAACCGCATTAAAGGTGGCAAGCGTGTTGCCACTGCTATCTTTTAATTCTAAAGACTCACCTTCTATAGCCCACTTTTGCGTGTTATTGAGCATGTTTAACATAGCCGCTTCTTGCTCCATGCTTTGTGAGCACATTTTTTTTGTACTTGCCAATTGGCTAAACGAAATTGAATGTTGCTCTGTGCTATAGCTACCACTGACATTATTACACCCTAAAAAGCCGTTAACGCGGTTATCTTTATCAAATTGTATAAATGGCTCTTTTGTTCTTACACTGACTGTTTGCGCGTTAATTGTAACGGCTTTCCAGTATGTATTTGCAAGCGTAACATCGCTTTTAGGTGAGGCGACTTTTTCAAGCTCAATTTCGTGAAGAATCCCCGAGTTTGCATTTTTAAAAGGGTCGTACTGCATTGTGCTGGTATAAAGAACCTTGTCTTTATTAATGATTCTAGCGGTGAGGTTATAGCGGTGTTTATCAACAATGTTGTTGTCATCATAAGCTAGCTCCACGGTATACGGCGGCGCTTTATTTATATCAATTACTTGTTGCGTAATTATTTCGGCTTTTACATCTGCTTTTGACACATCAGATAGCGTTACAATTAGTTGTGAGCCAGGGCGTGGCATACTGCGATCTTTATAGCTCACTTGCGTGGTTAAACCCATAACGCTTTTTTCTTGTACTGTGGATTGTGATTCGTTAGCTGGTTTTTCACAGCCAGCCAATGTGAGTGCACTTAGGGCTAATAAACCTAAGCCAGTAAATGTACGTTTTTGAAACCTAAATTGCTGCTTTGCCATGCTTGCGCTCCTTATTCCTATATTGCTGGTAAGTGTAGGGGGGAGGAGCTTAATCATGGCTTAATTTTTTTAGGCACAAAAAAGGCGCTAATGCGCCTTAATATAATGCTTTAACGCTATTTTTTTACAAACTTTGTTAAAATAACAATACGTTGGCCGTCTACTCGCCCTTCAATATGTTCAGGGTTATTTGTTAAGCCTATATTGCGTACTGCTGTGCCGCGTTTGGCGGTCAAGCTACTACCTTTAACGTCTAAGTCTTTAATTAAAGTAACCGTATCGCCAGCTTGTAGCACTACGCCATTACTGTCTACGTGTTTTATATCGTCATCTTCAGCAAGGGCTTTTTTCGCCCAAGTAAGGGTGTCTTCTTCTAGGTAAATCATGTCGAGCGCATCTTGTGCCCAGCCATTATCAACAGCTAAGCG
The DNA here is from genome assembly GCF_028599255.1 of Pseudoalteromonas sp. Angola-7. Taxonomy (NCBI): domain Bacteria; kingdom Pseudomonadati; phylum Pseudomonadota; class Gammaproteobacteria; order Alteromonadales; family Pseudoalteromonadaceae; genus Pseudoalteromonas; species Pseudoalteromonas sp. Angola-7. The sequence continues at coordinate 108,265 of NZ_JAQREL010000009.1, read as the reverse complement.
CGTTAGCATTCTGTAAGCCACTACTTGTACGGCAGGTGTTTTGCTCCACATGCTGTCGTTTAAACAGTGCCAATGTGTTGGGGTAAGCTCGCTGTTGTTTTCTATTTGATCTTTACAGGTTTGGCAGGTGTAAATGCATTTGTCTGAATGGGTTTCGGTAACAGGAGGCACTTCGTAAACAGATAAGTGTTCGGTTGCGCTGCATAATTCACACTGGTTATTACTGCGCTCGATTAAGGCTTTTTCAATACTCATAAGGCGTTCTTATATAGGAAGAGGTTTACATTTGGCTGTATTATACCCTAGCAAAGGTAGGCGGCGATACTAATCCCTTAAATTTTGTGCGGGTATTGGGTTAATGTATTTATCTTCTATGCGTTTTATGTAACCACTGCTATGAAAGTGCGCAAGTACTTGGTTAATTTTAGGCAGTAACGCTTTGTGCTTAGCTAGTAAACGCACTCTTAAATAACCATGCGAATGCCGGGCGCCAAACTCAGCATTAATATTTAATTGTTTAGACCAATACGCTGCGGTATGAATACCCATAATGGCAACATCAATACGCGCTTTAGATAATGCAATCATTAGCTCTTTTTCAGAGGGAAAATCGACGCGGTTAAATTTTGCATCATCATGGTAGTAGTAGCCAAGTACTGTACCAACCTCTTTAGAGTATAAACTTTGCTTAGTTTGATACTGCGCGACGTTATCAGGCAGTGCAACAATCATTTCTGTTGCGGGGATCAGCGGCTCTGAAAAAATATAGTAAGGGTTATCTCGCTCGCTATGCGCTAACCATTTTAAAGAAATTACATCAAAATCAATAAAGCCGTTTTCTAAATATTTGGTAATTCGCTTAGTGGGAAGCTCAACGTGATTGGCGGTAATATTTGCTTGCGTCATTAAAGCGGTGATTATTTCTGGCAAAATGCCGGGTTTTTCTGGGTTGCTGGTGTAAAAAGGGTAGTGACTACCTGATGCACTGACATTGTAATTTAGTTCTGGCTGGTTTTGCTGGGCATGAGCAAACGTAGCAAGATGCAAAATAAATAAGGGTAAAAACAACTTTAAAAAAAACAAATACGTAACCTTTGCTAAACTTTTAACCTTGAGCGTTATGTAATTTAACTCCGCTTGCAATGATTCTAGAATCTTCATAGCAGTTGAATTACAGTGTATAACCTAATTGTAATAAACAACGTCAAATTAGATAGGCTTTTATTAAGTGAATCCCACAAATATTCTACAGAACGGGCAAAAGATAACACAGTTTGTTGCAAGGCAACCTATTTTTGATGCGCAGCAGAATGTGTTTGCTTATGAGCTGCTTTATCGTGATTCAGCCCATAACGCATTTCCTGTGGGAACATCTGATGAGCAAGCAACCAGCCGTTTGTTTTTTAATACGCTGATGATGCTAGGGCCAGACAAACTTACAGCGCATCATTTAGCGTTTATTAACCTTTCTTCGGCCACTATTTTAGAAAACTTTCCTAAATTGTTAGTACCACAAAATTGTGTGTTAGAAATTGTTGAGCGTACGAACAAAATAGCTGAGGTAACTCAGCGCGTGAAAGCGCTCAAGCAAGAGGGATACAAGTTTGCCCTAGATGATTACGATGGCGACGATAAATGGGCGCCATTACTTGCGCATGTAGATTACATCAAAATTGAAATGGACGATGTAATAATTAAAACCAATATGCGCATAAAAAAAATTAAACGCGCTAATCCGCATGCAAAAATTATTGTTGAGCGTATAGAAACTCATGCGCAATTTCACTCGTTAAAACAAGCCGGTTGCGATTTATTTCAGGGTTACTTTTTTGCCCGCCCAGAGATGATCACTTACAAAGATGTGGAGCCGGGTAAGGTGATTGTGTTTGATTTACTGCGCTTTACGGCAAAAGAATCTTTATGCTTTGATGAAATACAAAAACAAGTAGCCAGAGACGTGGCAATTACAGCGCGAGTATTGAAATTAGCGAATGCCCGCTCGGGCAGTACTAAATTAACCATTACTTCTATTTCGCAAGCGGTTGTGTATTTAGGAGAGGACAGCATAAGGCAACTGGTACGCGTGCTGGCGCTGAGCGAATTAGGCGCCGATAAACCCTCAGAACTCACAAAACTTGCCTTAACCAGAGCGCAGTTTATTGCGCTATTGCTAGGGCAAAACCACGCAGAACTGGTTGGTCAGGGCTACTTGGTTGGGTTGTTTTCTGTGATGGATGCAATTTTAGATACAAACCTTGAAGCAATTGTTAAAGAGTTTTCCCTAGATGAAAGTATTGCCCAGGCATTATTAAACAATGAGGGCATTTTAGGGCAAAGCCTTGCGCTTATTAGGGCGTTTGAACTAGATGAAATGGATAAAATAGCGGTGTTAATGCCGGCAATAAACAGTGATTTGCATATAGGTCATATTTTTAATTATGTTCTTGATGCACTGTTGTATAGTGACGAAATTATTGAGGCTATTGCAGAATAAATATGCGTAATTGGTTATCTATTTTAAGTATTGTGGTTGCATTAGGGCTGTTATTTCCTGGTGTTACCAAACCTGTATTATCGATTGAGGGCAACATTGATAAATCGCAACTCGCCAAAGCAGGCATAGAAATGCTGGCTGAGGAAGGCGATGGCCGTACCCGTAGTATGTTAATGATGTTCTCTAGCATGTTAGGACTTGATAAATTAGAGGGTGAAATAAACGCGTATAGCAAAACACAAAGTATTTGGGGAACCGTAAACGAGCTAGCTAATAATAATTTATTTGTAGCGGCGTTAGTTGGGTTGTTCTCTATTGTGATCCCAAGCTTAAAATTACTGCTGCAATTACTGTATTGCTGCTTGTCGCCCAGCAGATTTAAAAATAAGTTAGGTGTGGTTATTTGCGCACTGAGCAAGTGGAGCATGGTGGATGTGTTTGTTATTGCGTTAATAGTGACTTATTTGGCAGGCAATGCACATGGGCAAAGTAGCGATTTACTAATTATGCATAGCACTTTTGGTGAGGGATTTTGGTATTTTAGTGCTTATTGTATTTTTGCTATTTTAGCGAGTAGCTTAATTACACCACCTAAAAAAGAAAATTAATTATTTGAGTTAGCTCAATAACTCAAATATTATTACTGGGTAATTTACTTAATAGGCTTTGTTTTGCAGCGTTTTTACTCAAATTTACTCGTTGTTGTGATGCTACTCACGTTTGTGGGGCAAGCCGTTGCGTCTGTAAATCAGCAGTGCGAAATGCCACATATGAGCCTATCAGCAAAGCATGCCACACATGTAATGAGCGAGAGTAAATTGCTACAGGTATGATGGAAATGGATTGCTGCAGTGATGAAGCAGATGTTCAAAATGATTGTCATTGCCCAATAAATGGCTGTGGAAGCAGCTCTATTTTAACGTCCCCGGCCTTATTTACTGCTTTTTCGTTATCGAGTGAAAAAGTTACCCAGCTTAATAGCGGTATTTCCTCCCCACCTAGTAATACCTTATATCGCCCTCCTATGTTTGCTTAAACGCAGGATAGGTGTGATACCAATCGACTTGATTATTTAGTCATTTAGCGTGCCAAATAAAGCGTTAACAGCGTTATAAACCTCTTATGTAGAACAACTACATGCCGATGTTTATGCCTTGTTATCACTCTTTAACTGTCGCTATAAATAACGACTAATTTAACACCATTGGTATGAGTGAAGTTTAGCTATATTCGCTTAAAGCGCCTGTTCTGCTTGTTAATTTAAGATTTTACTTTTAATTTTAGATGGAGCAGGCAATGACCCGCACTGTAATTTTTAAAGCTGTATTACTGAGCGCCACCTTATTTGGTGCTGTATTTAATAGTGATGCTATAGCAAAAGCATCAACCCTTAATTTAACGGATGCCATAAACCTAGCGCTCAATAACGAGCCGTGGCTGAGCGCCAGTGAGCAAAAGCAAGCCGCCGCCACAGCGCAAAGTATTGCTGCAGGAACACTACCAGACCCCGTATTAAGCATAGGTTTGCAAAGTGTACCCGTAGATGGCTTTGCGTTTGATCAAGAAAACATGACGCAGTTAAAAGTGGGTATAAGCCAAAGCTTTAGCCGTGGTAATAGCCTAGCACTTAGCCAACAAGCAATAAAAGAAGAAGCACTTGAGCACCCGTGGCTTAGGGCCCAGCGAAAGGCGCAAGTAAAAGCTAGGGTAATGGAGCTGTGGTTAAATGCCTACAGAGCGCAGCAAAGTATTGCGTTAATTGAACAAGATAAAGCATTGTTTAGCCAGTTAATTGAAGTTACCGAAGCCAGTTACTCCAGTAGTTTAGGTAAAACCCGTCAGCAAGATATTATTCGCTCACAATTGGAGCTCACACGCCTTGAAGATAAACTGATTGTATTAGCGCAGCAGCTAGATGCCGCTAAACAAGGGTTAGCCCAGTGGCTACCACAGAGCATATTACGCCAACCATTAAGCCTAACTTTTACAGCGCCAGCCCCGCTTACCCAATTTAACAGCTTAGACTTTGATGAGCTCATTAAATTACTTATGGCGCATCCCTCTATGGTGGCTATAGATCAACGTATAGCCGCTAAACGTACACAAGTGAGCCTTGCTAAACAAAGTTATAAGCCACAACTTGGCGTAAATATGGGTTATGGCTACCGCGCTGATAACCAAGCTGGTGGATCGCGTGCTGATTTGCTTTCGGTGGGGGTGAGTATTGATTTACCTTTATTTACCGATAACAGGCAAGATCAGCAAGTTAATGCGGCTATTGCTAATGCAGAGGCCATTAAAACCGACAAACGCGTGGCGCTACAAAGCCTAAAAGGACAGTACTTTAAAGAGGTTAGTCAGCTTGAGCGAATTGAGCAGCGCAATACGCTTTATCAAAACACGTTATTACCGCAAATGTCGCAGCAAGCTCAGGCTACTTTAAACGCGTATACCCGTGACGATGGCGACTTTTCTGATGTTATGCGCGCGCGTATTAGTGAGCTAAACGCCAAAATAGATGCCCTTAATATTCAAATAGACAAACACATAATTATTGCTCGCTTAAATTATTACGCAGCCAGTTTAGACTCGCTAGTAATGGCTGAGTTACAAGGATAAAACAATGAAAACTAACTTAAAATACCTTGTAGCGCTGCTTATTGGTGCCACGTTAATGCTTATTGCTAATCGCTGGTTGATTGATGACACTGAGCACTTAGCCACAACCGCTGATAATAAAAAAACGAAGCCGCTGTATTGGGTTGCTCCCATGGACAGTAATTATAGGCGCGATGAACCAGGGCTATCACCAATGGGGATGGAGCTGGTGCCTGTATACGCAAACGCTGAAAACGACAGCCCAGGTACTATAAAAATATCACCTGAAGTGGTTAATAACTTAGGCGTTAAAACCAGTAAAGTGCAACTGAAAACACTGCAAAGTGATATTCAAACAATCGGTTATGTGCAATACAATCAAGATCAGTTAACCCATATTCACCCCCGCGTAGAAGGGTGGATAGAAACCCTATTTGTAAAAGCGCAAGGGGAGCCCGTTAGTGCTGGTGAGCCTCTTTACACACTTTACTCTCCTCAACTTGTGAACGCACAAGAAGAATTTTTACTCGCAGTAAATAGAAAAAATAGCGTATTGATTCGTGCTGCTAAAGCGCGTTTAGAGTCGCTAAATGTGTCTGATGGCTTTATTAAGCGCTTAGAAAAAAATAAAAAAGTGATGCAAAACATTACATTTTACTCGCGCCAAAGTGGAGTGCTTGATGAGCTTAATATCCGAGAAGGTTTTTATGTTAAGCCTGGCACCTCAATGATGAGTATCGCTAAATTAGATCAAGTATGGGTAGAGGCAGAAGTATTTGAGCGCCAAGCAGCTTTAGTGAGCAAAGGGCTTCCCGTTACAATGACCCTTGATTACATTCAAGGTAAGCAGTGGCAGGGCGTAGTAGATTACATTTATCCAGCGCTGAATGCTCAAAATCGCACTTTACGTGTAAGGCTGCGTTTTGAAAATACAGCAGGGCTACTTAAGCCTAATATGTTTGCCCAAGTAAGTATTCACACACACAGTGACTCACCGCAATTAGTTATACCTAAGCAAGCGCTTATTCGTACAGGCGCACAAAACCGAGTAGTACTTGCCCTAGGCGATGGGCGTTTTAAATCGGTGGCGGTAAAAGTAGGGCAAATTAGCCAACATGAGGTGGCTATTCTATCGGGCATTACCAAAGAAGACCGTGTGGTGACTGCTGCGCAGTTTTTAATAGACTCTGAATCGAGTAAAGACTCGGACTTTAAGCGTATGAGCGCACCAGAAATACCCGCCAAGAGCGACATGCCTAACATGGAAATGGACAAGGCTGAAGCGGTTCAAACAGCCACAGTAATCGGAACCATAAATAATATAAACGCAGCGCAGCGGGTTATTAATATTAGTAGAGAGGCTATCGCTAAATGGAACAGAGGCCCTGCTACTATGGACTTTATACTTGTTAAAGAGCTTGATATTAGTGCGCTTTCACCTGATCAGCAGGTTCATTTTACATTTAGCATTATTGAGGGTGAATTTGTAATAAGCAAAATTGCTGAGCACCCTACTGACAAAGGTGCAGCTCATCATTCAATGCATGGGGAGTCATTATGATAGCTGCTGTTATTCGCTGGTCGGTTGTTAATCGTTTTCTCGTCTTGTTACTGAGTATTATTGTATTTGGCGCGGGTATTTACAGTGTAAAACAGACACCCGTTGATGCGCTTCCGGATTTATCGGACGTACAAGTAATTGTTAAAACCAGCTACCCAGGCCAAGCACCCCAAGTAGTGCAAGACCAAGTTACCTTCCCGCTCACCACAGCAATGCTGTCTGTGCCTGGCGCTAAAACGGTGCGCGGTTTTTCGTTTTTTGGCGACTCGTATGTGTATATTATTTTTGATGAAAATACCGATATTTACTGGGCCCGAAGCCGCGTACAAGAGTATTTAAGTCAGGTAGAAAGCCGCTTGCCGGCAAGTGCAAAGGCACAACTTGGGCCCGATGCCACAGGAGTGGGGTGGGTTTATTTATATGCGTTAGTCGATAAAACAAATCAGCTCAATATTAGCCAACTTCGTAGCTTGCAAGACTGGTTTTTAAAATTTGAACTGCAAAGCGTTGAAGGTGTATCTGAGGTAGCCGCTGTAGGTGGCATGATAAAGCAGTACCAAGTGGTTGTAGACCCCGTTAAGTTACGTGCTTATGGCCTTCCTCTTAGTTTGATACAAACTGCAATTAGCCAAGGTAATCAAGAAACTGGCGCCTCAGTAATCGAAATGGCTGAAGCCGAATACATGGTAACCAGCACAGGTTATATTAAAAGTGTTGCCGACTTAGAAGCCATTCCATTAGGAATTAACGCCCAAGGAAGTGCATTACAATTACGAGATGTAGCGGATGTGCGCTTAGGTCCTCAAATGCGACGAGGCATTGCAGAGCTAAATGGCGAAGGCGAGGTTGCGGGTGGCATTGTGGTGATGCGTTATGGCGAAAACGCCCAAGAAACGATTTCTCGGGTAAAAGCAAAACTTGAGTCTTTAAAACAAGGGTTACCCGAAGGGGTTGAAATAATTCCGGTTTACGACCGCTCCACGTTAATAAAAAGCGCGGTCGATAACCTAAGTAGTAAATTGTTTGAAGAGCTCATTATTGTAGCCTTAGTGTGTGTGGTCTTTTTATTTCATGTGCGCTCATCGCTGGTGGCTATTATTACCTTGCCTATGGGTATATTAATGGCTTTTATTGTGATGTATTGGCAAGGTGTAAACGCTAATATTATGTCGTTAGGCGGGATTGCTATTGCTATTGGCGCTATGACAGATGGTGCTATCGTAATGATAGAAAACATGCATAAACACATGGAAAAAACGCCACTGACCAAGCAAAACCGCTGGCAAATAGTGACTAAATCGGCCACCGAGGTAGGCCCTGCGTTATTTTTTAGTTTGCTCATTATTACTGTAAGTTTTATGCCTGTATTTATTTTAGAGGCGCAAGAAGGGCGCATGTTTGCCCCGCTTGCTTATACAAAAACGTATGCGATGGCAGCCTCTGCCGGTTTAGCTATAACCTTAGTGCCGGTGTTAATGGGCTACTTTATTCGGGGTAAGGTCATTTCTGAGCATAAAAACCCTATTAATAGAGCCTTGGTTGCAGGGTATAAACCGCTGTTAGCCACCGTACTTAAATTTCCAAAAAGTACGTTATTTATTGCATTTATAGTGACGGTTATAGGCTTTTATCCGGTAAACAAAATAGGCAGTGAGTTTATTCCTTTGCTAGATGAAGGCGACTTAATGTATATGCCAACAACTTACCCAGGGCTCTCTATTGGTGAAGCACGAAAAATTTTACAGCAAACAGACAAGCTCATAGCCTCTGTGCCTGAAGTAAAAACTGTATTTGGTAAAATAGGGCGCGCCGATACCGCAACCGACCCCGCACCGCTGACAATGATTGAAACCTTTATTCAATTTAAGCCTAAATCACAGTGGCGAGAGGGCATGACGAAGCAAAAAATTAAAGCCGAGCTGGAAAGCTTAGTTACATTACCGGGCCTTACAAATGCGTGGGTTATGCCAATAAAAACGCGAATTGATATGCTTGCCACCGGTATTAAAACGCCTGTGGGTATTAAAATTGCGGGCCCAAGCTTGTTAGAAATTCAAAATATTGGGCAGCAAATTGAGCAATTGTTAAAAGATGTGCCCGGCACAGCCTCAGTGTATTCAGAGCGTGTAGCCACAGGGCGTTATATTAAAGTGGATATAAACCGCGAAAAAGCAGCACGGTATAATCTAAATATAGCCGACGTACAACAGGTTGTAGCCACAGCAATTGGCGGCTCAAACGTGACTGAAACAATCGAAGGGCAACAGCGTTACCAAGTAAATTTACGCTACCCGCAGAGCTTTCGTGCTTCGCCTGAAGATTTAAAATTATTACCTATTATTACACCATCAGGCCAACATATTGCACTTGGTGATGTTGCTAAAGTATTTATTGAAGATGGCCCTACCGGCATTAAAAGCGAAAATGCGCGTTTAAATGGGTGGAGCTTAATTGATATTGAAGGCAGTGATATTGGCAGTTATGTAGCACAAGCTCAGCAAGTACTTGGCGATAAACTACAATTACCCGCTGGTTATTCAATAACTTGGGCAGGGCAGTACGAATACATGCAACGCGCAAAAGCAAAGCTTACTTATGTGATCCCGCTTACACTCGCGATTATTGTAATACTGCTATACCTTAATTTTAAATGCCTAAGCGAAGTACTTATTATTATTGCCACCCTTCCTTTGGCTATGGTAGGCGGCATTTGGCTAATGTACTTTGAAGCGTTTAACTTTTCGGTGGCAGTGGGTGTAGGGTTTATTGCATTGGCCGGTGTTGCGGTAGAAATAGGCGTCATAATGCTTGTATATTTAAACCAAGCTTATACAGAGCAACGCCAGCAGTGCGAGCAAACTGGAACTGCATTTAACTTACAAGCGCTACAACACGCTATTATGCAAGGTGCAGGGCTAAGAGTGCGCCCCGTAATGATGACGGTAGCTACCATTATTGCTGGCTTATTACCCGTTTTATACGGCACCGGCACCGGTAGCGAAGTGATGAGTAGAATAGCTGCGCCGATGGTAGGCGGGATGCTAAGCGCAATTATACTTACGTTATTGGTTATACCTGCGGTGTATTTACTGTGGAAAAAGCAGCATATTAGTCAATAGGTGTTGTTCTTTGTGAGTTAAAATTTGCTGAATGTAGGGGTGGTTAAATCGCGGTGTACGGTTTTTACCCTTGTGAGCTTGATAGCTGCCCCTAATTCAGCAGGCTCTAATAGCACACTGTGGGCAATACCTGTTTTATTGCCCTATAAAAATTACCCGTATTTTGTAACTTGTACCAAATAACCCGCCTAGCTCCTGTTTTTTTATTTTTAATGCATTGTTTTTAATTGAGTTTATGTTGGCACGGTTTACGCAACCTATACCTTATACAGTCAACTTAGTAAGGAATGCACATGCAAGTTAAAACAATTAAAGAAGTGTACGATTGGACCGTTTTATTTCACACACAAATGGCGGCAAATTTTTACAGCGTTAAGGAGTTACTTGATGAACGTAACGCGATGCTAGTGGACTATTATTTAGATTATGAAAAAAAGTTAGCTGAAGACTTAGTTGGCTTTAAAGCAATTACAGAGATCAACACCTTAGATACTTACAGCTACGAATACTTTGCAGACAACCCCGAGTTAATTACGTTTAACGATATTAGCAAAGACCAAGAATTTGATGAAAAGGTGATTCAAAACTACCTCTCTGAGCAGCACAAAAAAGTAATCGAACTTTACGAGTACTTATTAGAGCGCGCTGAGACAGAAAACGGTAAAGAAAAGCTCGAGCAAATTTTAGAGCTTGAAAAGCAAGGCGTTAAGCAAATGATGCAAAGCTCAAACCGACATATGGATATGTAAACCTGATAAAATAACTCGGCTTTTATCTTTATAGGTAAAGCTTCAAACGCCCTTGGGTTTACCCCGAGGGCGCTTTATTATGTGTGCTTTACATGGGGTGTAAATAAAGCAGCAAGCTCACTTTAAAAAGCGCGTGTCGCAATTACATTACTTTAGAACAAACAATGTCACAGGCTTTAATAGCCTTATAAAATTAAACGCACTCAAACTGAATCCCTGCTTTTTTAAGATAGAGCTGCTCTTGCTCTAGGTCTGCTTGTAGCAATGTATGCTCTTGCAAATAGCTGTTACTAAACTTAATAAATAAGCCTAGGTTGCTTGCGCTTATTTCCATATCCGGCTTTAAGCTCACTTGGCGCTTTTGATTAAATAAAATGGCTAAGCGTAAAATAACAATCAGTTTAAGCACATGCTTTTGAGAAATAGTTAAAAACTCTGGCAGCTCTGTCAGTTTAATTTTTTTACGATAAAAGCGTATAAGTGAGCTTAAAATAAGTTGCTCTTGCTGCGTAAAACCGGGCAATTGACTATTCGCCACTATATAAGCGCTGTGTTTGTTAATCCCCGATGAGTTAATTGATAAACCAATTTCGTGTAATTTTGCTGCCCACGTTAACAAAGCAATATCGTCGTTATTATCTAAATGCCATACATTTTTTAACTGTTTATAGAGCCAAATAGCCGTATCAGCAACACGCGCTGCATGCGCTTTATCAGCGGTGTAGCGCTCACTTAAATTATTAATGGTGTTTGAGCGAATATCTTTATCGGCCAGCTTTTGCTGCATTTCGTGCAGCAACCCTTCGCGCAACGAAAAATCGCTGTAGGTCAGCTCTTTAATGGCAAACTCTGTAAATATCGCAATTAAAATTGCTAAACCACCACATATGCTTTGTTGGCGCTCGGGTGTAAGCCCTGCAATAGCTAAGTTATCAATATGTTTAGCACTAATAAACTGTTGTTTTAACGCGAGTAAATCGTCGTAAGTGATGTTAGGTTGTTGCGGATTTGTGGCGCTTATCATCGCTAAAATTGACTTTATAGTGCCCGACGTGCCAATTACTGTTTGCCAATTTTCGCTTACATAATTAGAAAAAATGGCTTCAAGCTCTTGCTCGGCTCTTATTTGCGCTTTGTTAAAGCGTTTGGCCGTTATTTTTCCATCGCTAAAAAACTGCTTTGTAAAGCTAACGCAGCCCATATTACGGCTAGATAAAAGCTTATGCTTAAAATGTTTACCTATTATAAGCTCGGTACTGCCACCGCCAATATCGATCACTAAACGGTTTTCTTCATTATGAACATAATGCGCAACGCCCTGATAAATAAGGCGCGCTTCTTCTTGACCTGCAATTACATCAATATGAAAAGGAAACACAGCGCTAGCTTGGGCTAAAAAGGCGTTAATATTTTTAGCGCGCCTAAAAGTGTAAGTGGCAGCTACCTTTACATTACTTGCGGGGAACTCATGTAAGGTTTTAGCAAATTGCTTTAGTACCACGAGGGCGCGGTCTATTGCAGCTTGGCTTAAGCGAAATTTATCATCTAACCCATCGGCTAAATAAACGCGTTGTTTTTCTTTGTGCAAAATTTGCAAAGTGCCGTTTACTTCTCGGGCAACCACTAAATGAAAGCTGTTGGAGCCTAAATCAACTGCGGCTATTGAAGGGTGATCATTCATTATAATAAGTGTGTTCCCATTTTTTTAGATAATCGTAAATTGCTATCTGCGAGCGAATTTTTTTACGGTTACCCCTTCTTACATAAGCGTTTTTTTGCTCGCTATCAATAATGCGTGCTTTGGTGCGGTCTTTAAATTGTAGCTCTAATATATCAACTATAAGGCGTTTTAACTTAACATCCAAAATAGGAACACCTACTTCAACACGATGATCTAGGTTACGTGTCATCCAATCAGCAGAGGATATAAATACTTTTTCATCGCCATTGTTGCCAAATACCATTACGCGAGGATGCTCTAAAAAGCGATCAACAATACTAATTACCTTAATATTATCGCTAAGTTTAGGCACGCCAGGGATGAGCGAGCACATGCCACGTACAATAATTCTAATTTTAACGCCGATTTGACCAGCTAGGTAAAGCCTGTCTACCAGCTCTTTATCGACGAGGTTATTTATTTTTACCGTTATTTTGCCTGGTTTGTTGTTTTTAACATGGTCAATTTCGTTATTGATTAAATTAAGCAGCGTTTCACGGGCATTAATTGGCGAAAGCATTAAGTAGTCAAATTTGAACGGTTTATAACTGCTTTCAATAAATCTAAATACGCTGTCGCTTTCTTCACAAATACCAGTGTGGCGAGTAAATAGGCTAAAGTCAGTGTAAATTTTGGCTGTTTTTTCATGGAAATTACCTGTGCCAATATGAGCATATTTTACTATTTGGCCTTTTTCTTTACGGTGCACCACACATAATTTGCTGTGCACTTTTAGTGCGGGTATACCAAAAATTACTTTAATACCTGCACTGCTTAGCACCTTTGCCCATTCAATATTATTCTGCTCGTCAAAACGTGCTTTTAGCTCAACCATAACGGTCACTAATTTACCGTTTTGTGCGGCATTAATTAACGATGAAATCAGCCTAGATTTGCTCGCTACACGATAAATATTAACCTTTATTTGCGTAACCTTAGGGTCGAAGGCCGCTTGGCGCACATATTCAAGCACATGATTAAAAGTATGATAGGGGTAATACAGTAAAATATCTTGCTCGCTAATAGCGTCAAATACACTGGCATGTTTATTAAACGCACTACTTTGCAATGCTGGGAGGGGTTTGTTTTCTAAATATTGGCGCCCTACATTAGGAAACGTTATAAAGTCTCTAAAATTACGATAACGCCCCCCGGGGATTAACGCATCATGATGCGTGACACCGAGGCGCTTTTTCATCACTTTTAGCATGTTTTCAGGCATGGCTTGATCGTAAACCAACCTTACTGGCTCAGCATAAATACGTTGTTTTAACCCTTTGGACATTTTATCAAGTAAGCCAGCCTCTAGCTCGTCGTCTAGGTTGTACTCTGCATCGCGAGTTAATTTTATTGCATAACCGGCAATGCTTTTATAAGAAAAAAAGCTACTAAATACATCGTTTAAAAAGTAAGTAATGACATCATCAAGCATTACAATAGTTTTATGACGGCGGGTTTTTTCTGGAGGCAGGTTTATAAAGCGATCAACCCTGTCGGTGGGTACCTCAAGCATTGCGTAATAACTTTTTTCATCACTCATTTCTACAAACAAGTAGGTCATGGTGTCGTTTATATAGGTAGAGAAGTCTTTGTTCTCGTTTAGCAAAATAGGAGAGGTATGTTGAAGAACGTGATCATGAAAGTAATTTTTTAACCAGTTTAAATGAAACTCACTGAGCTCATCAGGGCGACTAACATGAATGTTATGATGGTTTAAGTCTGTTAATACCTGCTGATGTATGTGGTTAAATTTTTTACCTAACTGGAGTACTTTTTTTTGTATCTCACTAAGCAGTATTTCGTCTTCTTCAAAATTAGCATCGGGGAGTTTATTTAATAAAATTCGGCGCTTTACATCAGCAACACGTACTCTAAAAAATTCATCTAAATTATTAGAGAAAATGCCCAAAAAACGCATGCGCTCAATAATCGGATTATTTTTATCTTTAGCCTCTTGTAGTACACGCTCGTTGAATGACAGCCAGCTTAATTCTTTTGCAAAATATTCAGTTGTTTGAGGGGGCTCTATATGGGCATTCATATCTATTCCGTTATCAGGATATGTTTCAAATTTAATTTGGGGCTGTGCGTGCGCTTATGAGGCTTACAATGTAAAAAGCGATAAAAGTAGTAATAATCAGCCCTTTTTACTCAAACATACGCCAGTTAGATGACATAAAAATGACTACCATGTCATTTTTATGTCAACGGCGTTTGGGCTATGCCTCTTCAATATCTACAATTAAATCACTGGTAATCGATTCAAGTGCATCAATAACTTCTTCTTTATTCATACCACTGGGTAAGGTTACAGTCGCTACGGCACTAAAAATAGGCACTCCCCAATTTGGCGCACTTTGTTGCCTTGAGTTTAAGTGAGTAATGCTAGCGCCTTTGTGGCGTATTACACTTGCCAGCTCCTGCACAATGCCCGGGCGGTCATTGCCAGTAATGACAAAATTTATTTGCTCTTTGCTACTTGGCTCTACTTCTGTGTTGCCAGTTTCAATCCGTACGTCGAGTTTAGGTAAGGCATTTAATGCGTTTTGCAATGCTTCAAAGTGCTCTTGCGCTACTTCTACCTGAATAATGCCGGCAAAGTGGCCTAGTAAGTGGCTTAAATTACTGCTCAGCCAGTTACCCTTATTTTGCAAGATAACCGATGAAATACTTTCTACTAATCCGGGCCGGTCTTGCCCTAAAATGGTGATCACCAACTGCTTCATAAATAGCTCTCTCTAAGCCTGAAAATGTAAATGCGTAGGCATTAAGTGTTTATAACGTTTCTATCATTGTAGTGGGTAATATAAACCCATAAAAAACTAATTGTTTATTATTACTTATTTGTGTCTTTATCGTTGAATTTTTTAACTTTAGCGCTGCGGTCTGGTTTCGTTATACATAGATTTAGTATTGTCTGCGTTAAATTGTTTGTCCAATAAAAGCACAAATTAGTTCCCATAAGAAGATAAACTCACACTGAATTTATTAACAATTTTATAGCACTTTTGATAATAAGTGTCATTTATGAACCATAACATTTATTTTTTCCATGCTTTGAGCGCTATGCACTTTATTTAACCATAAAAGTGTTAACAACTAATGCGCCATAAAAGCATAAATTTAGTCATCTCCAGCAGGGCAGTAAAACGCGTTATTAAATAGCTAAATAGGCACTAATTTAGGGCATTTATATTAAATATTTCCCTTTTTTTGTATCGATTTATGTTGTGGCATATCAGTGAGTAACAATTAAGCAAGCGCTGTCATTAGAAAAAAGGACTGATTTTAAAGCGTTTAGGCGGGTATTTATTACATCTGTAACATTACTGTCATCTTGATGAAATATAATTTGCGCAACGACAGAATTAAAGGGTGTTTTGATGACTTCCAATCCGAATAAGCCGACTTTAAATACGGATCGAAGCCGTCTATTTAAAGACCGGTTTGCAAAGTGGGGTATTTCCGCAGGCGGAGTAATGGTATTAATAGCATTGTTATTAATATTCTTTTACCTTCTTTATGTAGTACAACCAATTTTTGAATCAGCAAAAGTAGAAAAACGTAACAGTTTTAACGTTGCTAATGCTGAACAAATTGTGGGCTTAGGTGTTGAGGAGCAAACTGAGGTTGCTTTTTTACTCTCTCAGCAAGGAAAGGTAGATTTTTATAGTGTGCAAGATGGCAGCTTTGGTAAAAAGCTTAAAACATTAAGCGCCGAGCTACCTAGTGATGCATCAAGCTTTGCAAACAGTGCGCCGTTTCAGGGGCATTATGCGTTTGGTTTAGAAAATGGCTCAGTGGTGCTGGTAGCACCTAAGTTTTTAGTTACTTTTCCTAACAACGAAAGAAAGCTAACGCCACGTTTAGATTATCCACTTGGCAAAATGGCATTAGAAGTTGACGAGCAAGGTGCTGCCATTAAGCGTTTTGCATTTAGTCATTACGAAGATAAAACAGCCGTGGTTGCTTTAACCGAAGACAAACGCGTTTTATTTAGCAGCTTTGTTGCTGAAGAAAACATGTTTACCGGTGAAGTAGAATGGGTAGTTGAGCGCACTGAGCTTAATATTGAAGGCCGTGTTGATGAGCTTCTAATTTCGCCAGACACCACCCGCACATTTGTACGTTCGGCAAATCAAATTTATGTTTACGATACACGCTACCCAAGCGAAGTAGAGCAAATTCAGCTGCTTTCGGCTAACGAAGAAAGTGCTAACTTAGTGTCTGCGCAGCTACTTGCTGGTGCTAACTCACTCATGCTTGCAAACGATAACGGTGAAGTATCGCAGTGGTTTGAAGTAAATACAGACAGCGGCCGTGAGTATCAAAAAATTCGCTCGTTTGAAACAACTAAACAAACCAAGCTGAACATTTTTACCGAGTTTTATCGTCGAACTTTCTTCACTACAAGCAGTAATGGTGAGCTAGGTGTGTATTACACCACAAGTGAGGCAAAACTTTGGCAAGGTAAAGTAAGTGATGGCGAGATTAAAAACTTTGCTATAGCTCCGCGCTCAAATGCTGCCCTTATTTTAGCCGATAACCAACTAACCGTATTAGAAATTCATAATGAGCACCCAGAGGTTACCTGGTCTGCGCTTTGGCAAGAAGTGTGGTACGAAGGTTACCCTGAGCCTGGTTATATTTGGCAATCTACATCAGCAAGTGATGACTTTGAGTCTAAATTTTCTTTGGTTCCTATTTCGTTTGGTACGTTAAAAGCAGCGCTTTACGCCATGCTATTTGCAGTACCCATTGCGCTTTCTGCCGCTATTTACACCGCTTACTTTATGTCGAGCGAGCTGCGTAAAGTGGTAAAGCCAACGGTAGAAATTATGGAAGCCCTCCCGACTGTAATATTAGGCTTTTTAGCAGGCCTGTGGTTAGCGCCACTTATAGAAGAGCACCTACCTGCTATTGTCGGCTTATTGATTTTATTACCGTTAGGTGTGCTAGCAACAGCACTAGGTTGGACTAAGTTACCAGCGAGTATTCGCCATAAAATCCCTGAAGGGTCGCACTCTATTTTACTTATTCCGGTTGTATTATTTATAGGCTGGGTATCGTTTGCAATGAGCGAAACAGTAGAGCTTTGGATGTTTGACGGCAATGTACGTCAATACCTAACCAATGAGCTTGGTATGACGTTTGACCAACGTAATTCATTAGTGGTGGGTATTGCGATGGGCTTTGCCGTTATTCCTACTATATTCTCGATTGCAGAAGATGCCGTATTTAGTGTTCCTAAACACTTATCAAATGGCTCACTAGCACTTGGTGCTACGCAGTGGCAAACGCTAGTACGTGTTGTACTACTTACAGCAAGCCCTGGTATTTTCTCTGCTGTAATGATGGGACTTGGCCGTGCAGTAGGCGAAACCATGATTGTATTAATGGCAACAGGTAATACGCCAATTATGGATTGGAGTATTTTCCAAGGTATGCGTACGCTTGCAGCAAACATTGCGGTAGAAATGCCTGAATCAGAAGTAGGCAGCTCGCACTATAGAATATTATTCTTAGCAGCATTTGTACTATTCATATTCACCTTTATTTTCAACACAGTGGCTGAGTTTGTTCGTCAGCAACTGCGTGAAAAATACAGCTCAATGTAAGTGGAGAGACACGACATGGTAAAGCAGTGGTTTAAGTCTGGTTCTCCTTGGATTTGGATGACAGGTGGTGCGGTAAGCATCAGCTTAATTTCAGTTCTCGGTTTATTAGCAATGATAGCTTGGAAGGGATTAAGCTTTTTCTGGCCATCAGAGGTAGTTCAATTTGAGCTAGAAGGGTCTATTTCAAAACAAACCATAATTGGTGAAGTTTACGACCGAGAACTTGTGCCTACAGCGCGTTTAGCTGCAACAGGTATTGATGTATCAGATTTTAATAAAGACGAAGTTGAGCGTTTACTTATAAAAACAGGTAACCGCGAATATGTAGATTTAGATTTTCGTTGGATATTAGAAACCGATATTACTGAGCAAAGTACACCGGCTACGCTTGCTGTATTTGAGCGCAGTAAAAACGGTAACTTTTATGGCTACATAGAAGGTGTAATTAAAGATGGAAAGCCGGTTACTGGCGATAAAATCGAAACCTTACATGAGCTAGTAGAGCGTGCGGTTGATTTAAACGACGAAGCGCTTGATTTACAAAATGGCGACATCGGTCATATCAACTACGAATTAGAGCGTCTTCGCTTACAAGAAAAAGCGTACCTACTTGATGACGAACTAACCGATGAGCGTGTTGCTGAGCTTGCTCAAGCACGTGCCGAGTTACGTAACGAATACGCAGTACTTGAAAAAGAGTTATTTGCACTGCGTAAAAAAGCCAAACGTGACCAAGTTTTAGTTAAGGACATGCGTGGTGAAGTAGTCACCATTCCACTGTATCAAGTGCTTGATGTTTGGTTGCCTAACGACATGGGCTTTTTCTCAAAATTAGGTCATTACTTTGTGCAACTGGGTAAGTTTGTATCAGACGACCCACGTGAAGCAAACACCGAAGGCGGCGTATTCCCTGCTATATTTGGTACAGTATTTATGGTTATGCTAATGGCCGTTATTGTGACCCCATTTGGTGTTGTTGCTGCAATTTACTTACATGAGTACGCAGCTAAAAATGCAGTAACTAAGATGATTCGTATTGCGGTAATTAACCTTGCCGGTGTACCGTCTATTGTTTACGGTGTATTTGGCTTAGGCTTTTTTGTTTACATGTTAGGTGGTAGCCTTGACCAACTGTTTTACCCAGAAGCTGCGCCTACGCCAGTATTTGGCACGCCAGGTGTTATGTGGTCTGCGCTTACATTAGCTATTCTTACATTACCGGTTGTTATTGTATCAACCGAGGAAGGTTTATCGCGTATTCCTAGTACAGTGCGTGATGGTTCATTAGCGCTTGGTGCAACCAAAGTTGAAACCTTATGGCGTATTATTATTCCTATGGCAAGCCCAGCAATTATGACGGGTTTAATACTTGCAGTTGCTCGAGCGGCCGGTGAAGTTGCGCCGTTAATGCTCGTAGGTGTGGTAAAAATGGCCCCTACGTTACCACTTGATGGCAACTTCCCTTATTTTCACTTAGATAGAAAGTTCATGCACTTAGGCTTTCATATTTATGATGTGGGCTTTCAAAGCCCGAATGTTGAAGCGGCACGCCCGCTGGTATACGCAACGGCCTTCTTATTAGTGTCGGTGATTATTACCCTCAACATAACAGCGATAGGCATACGTAACCATTTACGTGAAAAATTCAGATCGCTTGAACACTAATTAGTAAAGAATTATAGGTAACAAACATGATTACAGTCGCTCCACAAGTAAACCAAGCTAACAAAAGCTTGAAGTTAGACTTAGAAAACTTAACTGATGACCAAAAAGCGTTAGAGATTAAGGACCTTGATCTTTACTATGGTGAAAAGCAAGCGCTTAGCAAAGTAAATATGAATATTCCGAAAGGCCAAGTTACGGCGTTTATCGGCCCGTCGGGTTGTGGTAAATCAACGCTATTGCGTTGTATTAACCGCATGAACGATTTAGTTGATGTGTGTCGTATTGAAGGTGAAATATTACTTCATGGCCAAAACATTTACGATAAAAGTGTAGATGTAGCCGCGCTTCGTCGTAACGTGGGTATGGTGTTTCAGCGTCCTAACCCATTTCCTAAATCAATTTATGAAAATGTGGTTTATGGCCTACGCTTACAAGGTATTAAAGAAAAGCGTAAGCTAGATGAAGTGGTAGAACAATCACTTCGCGGTGCGGCTTTATGGGATGAAGTAAAAGACAGATTACACGATAGTGCATTTGGTCTATCGGGTGGTCAGCAACAGCGTTTAGTTATTGCCCGTTCAATTGCGATTGAACCTGAAGTACTATTACTTGATGAACCAACATCGGCACTTGACCCAATTTCTACTTTGGTTATTGAAGAGCTAATTAACGATTTAAAGAACAAATTTACCGTTGTTATTGTGACACATAACATGCAACAAGCAGCGCGTGTATCTGATCAAACGGCCTTTATGTACATGGGCGAGTTGATTGAATACTCAGACACAAATACCTTATTTACAACGCCAAGCAAAAAGAAAACGGAAGACTACATTACAGGCCGTTACGGCTAGTCGTATACGTTTTAGTGTTGTAAACGAATTTAAGAGAAGGTAATTATGGAACATAATATAAATAAGCATATTTCTGGGCGCTTTAACCAAGAGCTAGAAAATGTTCGTAACCATGTACTTAACATGGGTGGCCTAGTTGAGCAGCAGCTAAGCAGTGCATTAGATGCAGTAAGTCGTAATGATGCTGAACTGGCACAAAAAGTACGCCAGAACGATTACAAAGTAAATGCGATGGAAGTTAGCATTGATGATGAATGTACGCGCATCATTGCTCGTCGTCAGCCTGCAGCGAGCGATTTACGCTTAGTAATAGCCATTGCAAAAACGATTGCCGATTTAGAGCGCATTGGCGATGAAGCAGAGCGCATTGCTAAAGTGGCTTTGGATTCATTTACTAAAGATCAGCAAGATTTATTAGTGAATATTGAAAACATGGGTCGCCAAGTTTTAAAAATGCTACATGATGTACTTGATGCGTTTGCACGCATGGATGTACAACGCGCCTTTGAAGTACATAAAGAAGATGCAAAAGTTGACCGTGAATATGAAGCAATCACACGTCAAATTATGACTTACATGATGGAAGATCCACGCTCAATTCCTAAAATTATGGATTTAGTATGGTCTGTACGTTCATTAGAGCGTATTGGCGACCGTTGCCAAAATATTGCGGAATACATTATTTATTTTGTTAACGGTAAAGATATTCGTCATACATCTCAAGAAGATATAGAAAAATCGTTGTAGGTTTTTATCTATCATTCTTTTTTATTAAAGCGGCTTAGTGCCGCTTTATGCATTGTTAGCCATGATGAAATAATAAAAAGCGTTCACAATCGCGGCTAATACTGTAAAATTCATGCTGCAAAGCATATCAATTTGATTAAAGGGTCAGTTATGCCTACAAACGCGTTTTTAGGAGTATTTGCAAAATCTCCTATCAAACCAATGGAAGAACACATCAAGAAGGTTCATCAAGCAAGTAAAGCCTTGATACCTTTTTTTAATCACGTATTTAAAGAAGAGTGGCAGCAAGCAGAAGAGCTTCGCTTAACTATTCGTAATTTAGAGCGTGAAGCTGATGATATGAAAAGAGATATACGCTTACAATTACCGCGTGGTTTATTCATGCCGGTAGAGCGTACAGATCTGCTCGAACTCGTAACTCAACAAGATAAAATAGCAAATAAGGCTAAAGACATTGCAGGGCGCGTAATTGGCCGTGAAATGACAATTCCTAGCGCTATGCAAGCAGACTTTTTAGCTTATCTAACACGTTGTGTTGATGCGACTAAACAAGCATCAAAAGCAATTAATGAGTTAGAAGAATTGTTAGAAACGGGCTTTAAAGGTCGCGAGGTGACTTTAGTAGAAAAAATGCTCGTAGAATTGGATGCCATAGAACAAGACACGGATGAAATGCAAATTAAAGTACGCCGCCAACTACGCGATGTAGAAAGCGAGCTAAACCCAATTGATGTTATGTTTTTATACAAAATAATTGAATGGGTTGGCGAACTTGCAGATATTGCAGAGCGCGTAGGATCACGTCTTGAGCTGATGCTAGCTCGTTAATTTATAAAAATCAGTTCAAACGAAAGATTAAGGTTACACAATGGATATCATTGCATCTTACGGCACGGTATTAGTTTTAATTGCCGCAGCAGTCGGCTTTTTTATGGCTTATGGTATTGGCGCGAACGACGTTGCTAATGCGATGGGTACTTCGGTAGGTTCAAAAGCGTTAACAATTAAACAAGCAATTATTATTGCTATGATTTTTGAATTTGCTGGTGCTTACTTAGCAGGTGGTGAGGTTACATCAACAATCCGTAAAGGTATTATTGATGCTGCGCCTTTTGCTGCTCTCCCTGATTTAATGGTTTTAGGTATGATCTCTGCACTTTTTGCAGCGGGTACTTGGCTATTAATTGCCTCATTTTTAGGTTGGCCTGTTTCAACAACTCACTCAATTATTGGTGCAATCATTGGTTTTGCATTAGTTGCAGTGGGTACAGAGGCTATTCAATGGAATAAAGTAGGTGGTATTGTAGGTAGCTGGATTATTACACCTGCTATTTCGGGCTTTATTGCTTACTTAATCTTTATGAGTGCGCAAAAGCTGATTTTTGATACTGATGCACCACTTAAAAACGCAAAACGCTTTGTACCTTTGTACATGGGTTTAGCGGGCTTTATTATGGCGCTAGTAACAATCAAAAAAGGCTTAAAGCATATAGGTATTAACCTAGGCGCTACTGAAGGTTATTTAATTGCGATCGCAATTGCTCTGATTGTGGCTATTATTGGTAAAATTGCGATTTCACGTTTAAATATCGACCCTAAAGCCGATAAACAAATGCAATTTAATAACGTAGAAAAAGTATTTGCGGTATTAATGGTATTAACAGCGTGTTGTATGGCGTTTGCGCATGGCTCAAACGATGTAGCGAATGCAATTGGTCCACTTGCTGCGGTTGTGAACATTGTTGAAAGCAACGGTGAAATTGCTAAAAAAGCGGCTATTGCTTGGTGGATTTTACCACTAGGTGGTTTTGGTATTGTTGCCGGTCTTGCTATTTTAGGTAAAAAGGTAATTAAAACGATAGGTGAAGGTATTACTCACTTAACGCCTAGCCGTGGTTTTGCTGCCGAATTAGCTGCTGCGTCTACCGTTGTTATTGCATCAGGTACAGGTATGCCAATTTCTACTACACAAACCTTAGTTGGTGCGGTATTAGGTGTAGGTATGGCACGTGGTATTGCTGCACTTAACATGGGTGTTATCAGAAACATTGTAGTTTCTTGGGTAATTACATTGCCAGTTGGCGCTGCCCTTGCTATTGTTATTTTCTACGTACTAAGAACCGCGTTTGGGGTTTAACAAAAAAGTACTCAAAGACTTTTAGCTTGAAAAGATCTCAACGCCCTAGGTGTTGGGGTCTTTTTATTTGTGGAAAGAAAAAATGACCAACCTACCAAGTATTAAACAGCTACAGTATTTATTAGCTGTACATCAGCACCAGCATTTTGGCCGTGCAGCAAGTGCGTGCTTTATTGGGCAATCTACTTTAAGCAGTGCAATTCAAAACCTTGAAGAAACACTCGGTTGTCAGCTAATTGAGCGAGAAAATCGCAGCCTTATGTTTACCAGTATTGGTGAAGAGGTCGTGGAGCGCTCTCGTAAAATTATTAACGATACAATTAGTTTAAAAGAGCTAACCAAAAGCTTTTTAACGCCACTCAGTGGTAAGTTAGTGGTAGGGGTTATACCCACTATCGCCAGCTTCATAGCGGCGCCTTTGTATCACTTTTGTAAGCAAACCTTTTGTGATTTAGAGTTGGTACTTGTTGAAGATACCAGCGACAAGTTATTAGATAAGCTTGAACACGGCCATATTGATTTAGCCTTATTAGCCTTACCGTACCAAACGGAGAAGTTTCATACTCAAGTATTGGCTAAAGATCACTTTAGTTTAGTGCACCATAAAGATTACAGCCCTGCTAAAGGCGTTGAAGACTTTAACTTGCTACCCGATGCTAGTGTATTTTTATTAGAGCGAGAGCATTGTATGACGGGGCATGCATTGAGTGCGTGTCATCTAAACCGCTCAAGCTGTATTAACCCTTTTGAAGCTGCAAGCTTACATACCTTATTAAGCATGGTAGAGCATCAGTTAGGGGTTACATTTTTACCGCAAATGGCGATTAATGCGGGCATTCTTAAAGATAAAAACATGATAGCTACCCCATCGCAAGGCGATGCCTACAGAGATATAGGCATACTGTGGCGTAAAACAACAGGAAGAATTCGCGACTTTAAGTTATTCAGCCAACAGCTAGAAGTGTTTTTGGCTCGCCAATGTAGCTTAGACTTTGAGAGTTAAGCCTATTTACCTTTAAGGTTAAAGTGCAGCAGTAATATGTTGCTTTTGGTAAACAAGGTTTGTGCAGTGTGGTTATTGGCCACTATTAAGCACCAGCGTAGCATAAACAAAACAGCAGCCTACAAGGGCTGCTGTTTGCTATGTGTTTGGCTTTCAAAGGGTTCTAGTTCGGGTAGAAAAAGCAAGTAAATCCAAACCACTACATTAAAATACGGGAGTAGGCCTAAAGTAGCGAATACGCCTACTGGGTAGCCCTTTAGCTGCGCGTACCGATAGCACTGATACGCAATTACACAATGTATTACGAGAAGTAAAATAATCAACTGCGCCATACCTTCCTCCTTAAACCTGACAAGCTTTAACCTCTATGTAATTGCTAGTCATGTATGCTTATAGGTAATGTCATGTTTTTATTGTTAAATCATCAAAATAACAAGACATTTACTAAGTGGTACGTAAAGTATAGGCAATAAGTGCAATAATGATAGTAATAAAATGCTTAAAACTGTTTAAAAATGTTTAGCTGGCGCTAGTGTGTTGTTGGATAAAAGGTTTCTTCTGGTAAATAATTTTAAGCGTCGATTGTACTTTTTCTACAGGCACAGGACGGGCAATAAAATAGCCTTGTCCGTAGTCAACACCAATCTCTTTTAGTGCAAAAAATATCTCTTCGCTTTCTACGTATTCTGCCACAGAGCGCTTATCAAGGGAGCGGCTTATATCGTTAATGGCCTTAACCAGTGCTAAGTCAATGGGGTCGTTAATCATGTCGCGTACAAACGAGCCATCTATTTTTACATGCTGTGCAGGTAACTGTTTTAAATAGTTAAATGTACTAAAGCCTGTACCAAAATCATCAATAGAAAAATGACAGCCTAAACTGTTTAGTTTTTCTATCATTTTACGGGTGGCTTTTAAATTGTTAACTGAGGCTGACTCGGTAATTTCAAAAATAATACGCGAAGGCGGTACGTGGTATTTTTCTAGGCTCGATTCTATATGTGGCAATAAGCGCTCATCTAAAAATGACTGAGCAGAAAGGTTAATAGCCACTTGGTTTAAATCTGGGTGTTCAGCCACGCTAGCAATGGCATTGCGAATAACACATTGGTCCATTAAAAAGGTGTCGTTTAGCAGCTCAAGAGAGGGAATAAATTGATTAGGGAAAATAAGTTTATCGTCTACTTTTAAACGCAGTAACGCTTCAAAATAAGCCACTTTATTGGCTTTAAAGTCCCATATTGGCTGATAGTGCAGCTCTACATTATCTTGCTGAAGTGCTTGTCGAATCTCATGGCCCCACTCAAGCCCGGTTTGCAAGGTGTTATTTTGCGCATCTTCTTTTGAGTAGCAGTGGACTAGGTTACGGCCTAAACTTTTAGCAATATATAAGGCTATATCGGCTTGCTTGAGGCATTCACTCGGGTCGTAATTTTTAGCCGTTATTTGCGTTAAGCCAATAGAGCAGCTAATTGAATATACTTGGTCTTCAGATTTAAACTCGTGCTGTTCAATCGCGCTACAAATACTCTCTGCAATTAGGTGAGCGTCAAGCAGCTGCGTATTTTTTAAAATAACAGCAAATTCGTCACCGCCTATTCTACACACTAAATGTTTAGCGCTAATGTTTGCTTCAAATAATTGAGCTACATCTTTTAGTACAATGTCGCCTTGTTGGTGGCCTTTGCTGTCGTTAATTATTTTAAAATGATCTAAATCGATGTAAATAAGTGCGTGCTCTACATCACCATAGGTGTGCTTGGTTTGGCATATTTTATTGAGTTGTTGATCAAAATAATAACGATTATGTAAACCTGTTAGCGTATCGTGCAGGGCTAAGTGGCGCAGCTTTAATTCAGCTTGTTTACGCTCGTGTATGTTGTCGATTGTGGCAGTAATGGTGGCATTATTGCGGCTGTTTTTTATTAGCTGTAAGCGGCATTCCACCCAAATCTGATTGCCATTTTTATGATTAAGTTGAATCTCGACCTGCTGCTGGTGCATGCCGCCATTAAGAATATCGTTAATGGTCGTATTTAGTTTTACTTGGCATTCATCAGAGCAATAATCGATTAATGATTTTTGCAAAGACGATTTAACCCCAAAGCCACTTAGTGTTTCCCAAGCAGGATTGATAAAGCGAATTTTACCTTGTTGGTCGAGCTCTAAAACCACCGTATTTAAATGCAGCAAAATGCGTTGGTGCGCTGAAAAAAGCTCTTTGTAGCGTACTTCGCTAATACTTAACTGTTCAACCTTTTGGGCAAACTCAGCATAACTAACCATAAAGTCTTCACGGCGCGCAGCATGGTCACATACTTTATTTAAAAACGACGGGTCATATGGCGCTCTTATAAAGTCGGTAACGCCGGATAGCAGCAGCTGCTCTGCATAGTCGGCATCGTTATTATCAATAATAGTTACAATGGCTTGTTTAGGGTTATGTTGCAGTATTTCTTCGACTAAAACACTTGAAGTATCAGCGCGCGACGCGGTTGCATCAAGCAGTACAATGGCAAATTGTTGTTGGTTGTAAGCGTTTAAAGCACTTTGGCTTGAGGTCACATGGGTAATGGCAAAATTGAGCTTAAGTTGCTCTGCTATTTCATCGGCTTTTTGCGCTATTGGTTCAAGCAAGAGTAAATTAAGGCGGCTGCTTTTTTCTAAATGCGTAGACAGAACATTGGCCAGCACCTGCGGCAGCATATCTTGGTGCTCAAAAGGCAGTACGGCATCTATGCCATAACTACGAGCAGTGGTTTCAGCTATACGCTCACAATAAATAGGCGGAATAAGTAAAATTGGGGTGTTTTTTGGGGTGTTAAGTAAGCCTGAGCGGATCATGCGAGAAAAACGCCAACCATCTATTTTCCCCACGCTTAAGCCCGTAATAATCATGTTTACTGGCTGCTTTTTTAACAGGGTGAGTGCATCTAGGCTATCTGCGGCTTCAATAAATTCAAATACGTTTAAGTACTCTAAAGTGGCCCGTATAGTGCGGCGTTCTTCGCTACTTGCGTTTAGAATGAGCAACTTCAGCTTATCTGCCACTTTTTTATAACCCCAAAACTAAACCATCATTATTAAGGACAGTAAGAATAATGATATTTACCAATAAGAACAAGATTATTTAAAGTAGTTACTCAAATGTATCTAAAATAGGGTGAATCCTCTCAACTGTGGTAGATATCTTGAGCTTAGCCGAGGATAGATATACACTTGGCGCGATTTTAATGATGTGGAATACCGACTATGCGCGTGGCTGACTTTAGCTTTGACTTACCTGATGAATTAATTGCTCGTTTTCCTAAACAAGACAGAACCAGCAGCCGTTTACTAACCCTAGATGGCCCAACTGGCAACGTTGAACACAAAGTGTTTAGCGACCTACTTGATTTAGTAAACGAAGGTGACTTATTAGTATTTAATAATACCCGCGTTATTCCTGCCCGTATGTTTGGCCAAAAAGCCTCTGGCGGTAAAGTCGAAGTACTTGTAGAGCGTGTAGTTGATGAACACCGCGTACTTGCCCATGTAAGAGCAAGTAAGTCGTTAAAGCCTGGTAACGAAGTTATTTTAGAAGGAAAAGCCAAAGCGACAATGATTGCGCGTCACGATACGTTATTTGAGCTTGAATTTGATCGCAGCCAAAATGTACTCGATATTCTAAACGACATTGGCCACATGCCTTTACCTCCTTACATTGACCGCCCAGACACCGAAGCTGACCGCGAGCGTTATCAAACCGTTTATGGCGAAAAGCCCGGTGCAGTAGCAGCGCCTACAGCAGGGCTGCATTTTGACGATAAGCTAATGGCGGCATTAAAACAAAAAGGCGTAAACATGGCGTTTGTTACGCTACATGTTGGCGCAGGTACGTTTCAGCCGGTGCGTGTAGAAAGCGTAGATGAACATGTCATGCACTCTGAATACATTGAAGTACCTGATGAGGTGGTTCACGCTGTTGCTAATACAAAAGCTAACGGTGGCCGTGTTATAGCTGTGGGAACTACTTCTGTGCGCTCGCTGGAGTCGGCAGCAAAAGTACACGGCGGTAAATTAGAGAGCTATTTTGGCGATACCGATATTTTTATTTTTCCGGGTTATCAGTTTAATGTAGTTGATGCCATGGTGACTAATTTCCACTTGCCAGAATCAACCCTCATAATGCTAGTAAGTGCCTTTAGCGGCCAAGATAACATTATGGGCGCGTACAACACGGCTATAGAACAAAAGTACCGCTTTTTTAGCTACGGCGATGCGATGTTTTTAACACGTAAATAAGCACGTTTTTATCCGGTACCGTTTTTAAAAGCCCAGCTCGCACGCTGGGTTTTTATTTGCCTGCGCTAATACGCAGTGAATTTAGCGCAGCTAATAGTAATAACGGGGCAAAAAGGGTAGAATCGAGCGGTTAAATTATAGCTTGTTGGACTGTTTTTCCGACATTGAGGATGATATGAAATTTGAATTAGACCGCACCGACGGAAAAGCGCGCCGCG
Source organism: Pseudoalteromonas sp. Angola-7 (assembly GCF_028599255.1). Lineage (NCBI taxonomy): Bacteria > Pseudomonadati > Pseudomonadota > Gammaproteobacteria > Alteromonadales > Pseudoalteromonadaceae > Pseudoalteromonas > Pseudoalteromonas sp. Angola-7. The sequence continues at coordinate 79,498 of NZ_JAQREL010000009.1, read as the reverse complement.
GCCGCTTGATTTTTGACCGTGGTGTAATAGAAACGCCTGCATTTATGCCAGTAGGTACTTACGGTACTGTTAAGGGCATGACCCCAGATGAAGTTAAAGCCACAGGGGCACAAATTTGTTTGGGTAACACCTTTCATTTAATGCTACGCCCAGGTACTGAAATCATTAAACAACACGGTGATTTACACGACTTTATGAATTGGGACTTTCCAATTTTAACCGACTCAGGTGGTTTCCAAGTATTTAGCCTTGGTGCTATGCGTAAAATTACCGAAGAAGGCGTGTTGTTCCAATCGCCGGTAAATGGTGACCAAATTATGATGTCGCCTGAAAAATCAATGGAAGTACAGCGTGATTTAGGCTCAGATATCGTCATGATTTTTGACGAATGTACGCCATACCCTGCCACCGAAAAAGAAGCAAAAGACTCAATGGAGCTATCGCTTCGTTGGGCTAAGCGCTCTAAAGAAGGCCACGGCGATAACCCATCAGCCTTATTTGGTATTATCCAAGGTGGTATGTACCCAGAGTTACGTGCACAATCACAAAAAGGCCTAGAAGAAATTGGCTTTGATGGTTACGCATTAGGCGGCCTATCGGTTGGTGAGCCTAAAAACGAAATGATGAATATTCTTGATCATTGTGCGTACAAAATGCCAGAAGACAAACCGCGCTACTTAATGGGTGTAGGTAAACCTGAAGACTTAGTTGAGTCTGTACGCCGTGGTATTGATATGTTTGACTGTGTAATGCCTACCCGTAATGCACGTAATGGTCATTTATTTATTACCACAGGTACAATTAAAATTCGTAACGCAGTACATAAAACAGACACTGGCCCACTTGATCCTGAGTGTGATTGTCATACCTGTAAAAATTATTCGCGTGCTTATTTGCATCACCTTGATAAATGTAACGAAATTTTAGGCGCACGACTAAACACAATCCATAACTTACGTTACTATCAGCGTGTTATGGAAGGCCTACGCAATGCAATTAGCGAAGGTAAACTAGAAGAATTTGTTAGTGATTTTTATGCTCGCCGTGGCCAAGACGTGCCAGAGCTTGCAGATATAAATTAAAATTTAAAAATATAGAGGAAGTATTATGAGTTTATTTATTTCAAACGCACACGCCGCTGCTGGTCAACCTGCTGCAAGTGGTGGCTGGGAAATGCTAATTATGTTAGCTATTTTCGGTTTAGTTTTTTACTTTTTAATTTACCGCCCACAAGCTAAGCGTGTTAAAGAGCACAAAAGCCTTATGAGCGCGATGGCTAAAGGTGATGAAGTACTTACCCAAGGCGGTTTAGTAGGTAAAATTGTTAAAATTACTGAAGATAAAGATTTCATCGTGATTTCTTTAAATGAGCAAGCTGAAGTAACAGTACAAAAATCGGCAGTATCTGCTGTATTGCCTAAAGGCACAATGAAGTCACTATAAAAATAAAAAGGACATGCCTGTGTTAAACAAGTTTCCAATTTGGAAGTATTTACTTGTTTTAGCTGTGGTAGCCATTGGCCTTTTATATGCTTCTCCAAACTTGTATGGCCGCGATCCGGCCATTCAGGTTTCGGGGGCAAAAGGCGCAGATGTCGATCTCAGTGTAGTAGACAAAGTAAACGCAACCCTCAAACAACATAATGTAACAGCTAAGTCTACCGTGCTTGAAGGCGGCCAAGTATTAGTACGTTTTAAAAATGTTGAAGAACAGCTAAAAGCGCAAGACTTACTGCGTAATTCTCTTAGCGACGATTATATCTCTGCTATTAATATGGCACCTGCGCAACCTGCATGGTTAAAATCATTGGGTGGTAACCCTATGAAGCTAGGTCTTGATTTAAGTGGTGGTGTTCACTTCACCATGGAAATCGACATGGCAACCGCGGTAGATAATCAGCTAGAGCAAATGGAACAAGATTTTCGTAGCGACCTACGCGAAGAAAAACTTCGTTACCGTAGTGTTCGCCGCGTAGCGGGCTCTGAGCGTATGCGTGTAGAAATGCGTACCGAAGAAGATAAAGAGGCGGCTGAACGCTTTTTAGCATCGCGCTACCCACTAAACGTATACATTGATGATAGCAGTAACGATCGCGCATTTTTTGCCACTATGAGTGAGCAAAAGCTTAAAGAAATACGTGACTACGCTATTAAGCAAAACGAAACCATTATTCGTAATCGTATCAACCAAATTGGTGTTGCAGAGCCTAACGTACAGCGCCAAGGTGCTGAGCGCATTATTGTGCAACTACCAGGTGTACAAGATACAGCACGCGCTAAAGAAATTTTAGGTGCAACGGCCACGCTTGAATTTCGTGAAGTAGACGAAAACGCAGACCCAAGTGCTGCTGCTCAAGGACGTATTCCTGCGGGCACAGAAATGATCATGAGCCGTGATGGCTACCCTGTGGTACTTAAAAAACGTGTCATTCTTGAAGGTAGCCATATCACTGGTGCACAATCAGGAAACGACGAATATCAGCGCCCACAAGTAAGCATTACCTTAGATAGCAAAGGCGGGGCAAAAATGAATGCCTTTACCAAGCGTGCTATTGGTAAGCGCATGGCAACGGTATTTATTGAATACAAGCCATCGGGTAAAAAAGATGATGACGGTAAAGCACTTCCACCTATTAAGGTAGAAGAGGTTATTAACGTTGCGACTATTCAAGCTCGTCTTGACCGCTCATTCCGTATTACAGGTATTGATAACCCAGCCGAAGCCCACAACTTAAGCTTACTATTACGCGCCGGTGCATTAGTAGCGCCAATTCAAATTGTTGAAGAGCGCACAGTAGGCCCAAGCTTAGGTCAAGAAAACATTGAAGCTGGTATGACAGCTGTAGCCCTTGGCTTTGCGTTTGTACTTGCCTTTATGCTTATTTACTACAAAGGGTTTGGTTTAGTTGCCAACATTGCACTAGCAGCTAACTTAGTGCTTATTGTAGGTGTAATGTCGTTAATTCCAGGCGCAACTTTAACGCTGCCAGGTATTGCCGGTATTGTATTAACAGTGGGTATGGCGGTTGATGCTAACGTACTTATTTTTGAGCGTATTCGTGAAGAGCTGGCCGATGGCCGCAGCCCTCAACAAGCCGTTCATTTTGGTTACGATAGCGCCTTTAGTACTATTTTTGATGCCAATATTACCACTTTAATTGCTGCGGTTATTTTATTTGCAGTGGGCACTGGCCCTATTGCAGGTTTTGCCGTAACACTCGCAATTGGTATTTTAACTTCAATGTTTACAGCCATAGTTGGTACCCGTGCGGTAATTAACTTATTTATTGGTGGTAAGCGCATTGATAAACTTTCAATTTAAGGAGCGGACATGCAAATTTTAAGTTTGGGTGGTAAAACCCTACGTTTCATGTCACTTCGTAAAGTGGCTATGGGTTTTTCTACGCTATTAATTTTAGCGTCGTTTGCCTCAATTTTTATCAAAGGTTTAAACTTTGGTTTAGATTTTACTGGCGGTACCGCTGTAGAGGTTGGTTTTTCGCAACCTGCAGATTTGAAAAAAGTACGCTCAGTATTAGCTGAAAACGGGTTTGCCGATGCTTCAGTGCAGCTGTTTGGTTCTAGCCAAGATATTTTGGTTCGTTTAGCGCCGCGTGGCAGTGAAGTAAAAGCCGAAGTTATTGGTAACCAAGTTATTACTGCCTTAAAGCAAGCTGATGAGAGTGTAGTAATGCGCCGCATTGAGTTTGTAGGCCCAAGCGTAGGGGAAGACTTAAAAGAGCAGGGTGGCCTTGCCATGTTAACTGCGCTTATTTGTATTTTGATTTACGTGGCATTTCGCTTTGAGTGGCGTTTTGCTGTGGGCGCGGTAGGTGCACTATTACACGATGTAATTATAACAGTGGGTTTGTTTTCTGTATTAGGGTTAGAGTTTGACTTAACTATTTTAGCGGCAATATTGGCGGTAATTGGTTACTCACTTAACGATACTATTGTTGTATCTGACCGTATTCGTGAAAACTTCCGTAAAGTACGCATCGACGACACTATCGAAATTATCGACATGTCGTTAACGCAAACACTTAACCGTACACTTGTAACGTCAATCACCACTATTTTGGTATTGATTGCGCTATTTGTGTGGGGCGGACAAACCATTCACGGCTTTGCTACAGCCCTGTTATTTGGTGTGTTCATTGGTACTTATTCTTCAGTTTACGTTGCAAGCTCGGTAGCTATTACCATGGGCGTAAGTAAAGAAGATTTAATACCAGAGGTAATTGAAAAAGAAGGCGCAGACCTAGACGCATTGCCGTAATAGAGTTAACGCTAAATAAAACCGCTCAATTGAGCGGTTTTTTATTGCGCGCGGTTTTATAGAGCTTGGTTGCCTTTAAGGCTAAACGTACACGCCTTTTAGGCTGAACTTAAAGCCTTGAGCCGGTTATATAATTAAGCCATTACAATAACGTATGAATAGTAAACAGTATATTAGGCTATAAACTTAGCGCTGAGGTTGTACCGCCCCTAAATTGAGCAAATTTAATCCTGAATGGTCAATAGCGCCTAATGCCATAAAATTGTCATACAGGCTTGCTACTTTAATGCCCCTATTAAACGACAATCAGGTTTTGCAGTGACGATGCAGCGCAAAGTACTAGAGTACATTTTAAGTAACGGTGAAATAACCACGTTATTTCAGCCTATTTTTGATATAGCTAATCAAACAATTATAGGTTACGAAGCGCTAAGTCGAGGGCCTAAAAACAGCCCTTTGGAAATGCCTAACCGACTGTTTGAAGCGGCCAGTGAACACGCTTTAATTTCAGAGCTTGAGCTATTATGCCGCTCAAAAGCAATTGAAAACTTTGTAAAGCTTAATCTAAACGGTAAGTTATTTTTAAATGTAAGCCCTAAAACCTTGCTTGACCCTTGCCACCCAAAAGGTGAAACCCTGCACTTAATAGAGCAGTTTGGTTTAGCAGCAAACCGCGTGGTAATTGAGGTAACAGAGCAAGAAAAGGTCGACGATGGTTTTTTATTATTAAAAACAATTGCACACTACCGCGAGCTGGGTTTTACCATTGCCATTGACGATTTAGGTGCTGGTTACTCGGGTTTAAAACAGTGGTCTGAACTATGCCCCGATTTTGTAAAAATCGACCGTTACTTTATTGATCATTGCGATGAAAGCGAAGTTAAAAAAGAGTTTTTAAAATCGATTACGGTACTCGCAAAAGCAACAAACACCGCCGTAATAGCCGAAGGCATAGAAAGAGTGGAAGAGCTTGCCTATGTTGAAAGCTTAGGGATAGCAAACGTACAAGGTTTTTTACTGGAAAAACCAAACTCAAACCCAAGCCTTGATTACAGCTCAGAGCAATTACAAGCATTGAACTTTAAACAGCCAAGCAATACGTTTGATCAATCAATGGCGATTGGCTGGCTTGCTGTTACACAAGAAGCAATAGACAGCGAAACCCGTTGCAAAGACGCCCACAAGCTATTCGAAAAAGACAAAGCCGTGATGAGCCTAGCGGTTTTAAATAAAGCCGGCCAACCGGTTGGGTTACTACATAAAGATCAGCTCACAGAGGTGTTTGCAGCGCCCTATGGCCATGCACTTTACGACAAGTGCCCCGTAACTGACTTTATGGATAAACAACCTTTAGTGGTGGATGAAAACCAACTTCTTGATACCGTGAGTCAGCAAATTACAGAGCAAGACTTTGATATTCGCCGCCATATTGTGATCACCCGTAATGAACGTTACTTAGGGCTTGCCCCTTTACGTGATATTTTAAAGCACATAACAGAAGAAAAAATTCGTCACGCCCAGCACGCTAACCCACTCACTATGCTCCCTGGTAATGTAGCGATTAATGAGGCAATAGAGCAAAGGTTACGCTCACAAAGTGCGTTTTCGCTTGCCTATATAGATCTTAATCACTTTAAGCAGTTCAATGATTTATACGGCTATGCCAGTGGCGATAGTGTGATTAAATTATTGGCAGATGTAACCGTGCAAGCATGCGAAAACAGTGCTAACTTTGTAGGACATATAGGTGGTGATGACTTTATGGTTGTGTTTGACCAATCAGATGCTGTGTATATTTGTAATACCATAATTGAGCAGTTTGAACTGCAATCACGCACTTTTTTTACGCCTGAGCACATTAAGAGCAAAGGTTACTGGGCTACAAATCGTGAGGGAGAAAAGCAATTTGTACCTTTACTTACGTTATCAATTGGCCTTGTGGAGCCCGACTTACAAGAATGTAAAAACAGCCATCAAGTTGCAGCACTTGCAACAGATGCTAAAAAAGAGGCTAAGCGATATCGCCATAGTTATTTGTTTATTTGTAAGCGCAGAAAGCCTGCGCCTGCCGTAGTGCGCTTAGCACCAGAGAATAAACAGGTGGTATAAAAAATAGGTAATTATTATGTTGCCATTAAAAGTAGTAGTTGGTGGGTTTGCTTTATTTGCGGTTAGTTTTTTTGTGCAAGGGGTAGAGATTGTTAATGTTGCTCAAAAGCAAAGTGTGCAAAATGCCCGTGAAGAATACCTAAGTGAGCTATTAACACGAGCCCTAGAGCGGGCTAACTATCCTGTAGACATAAAAATGCAGCCAGTGAGCTTACAGCAACAGCGTGACCTGATTGAGCTAGATAAAACAGAGTTAGATGTTTATTGGAGCATGAGCAGCCCAGAACGAGAGGCACGGGCAATAGCCGTTAAAGTCCCGCTATTTAAAGGCTTTATAGGCAAGCGCGTTTTATTAACCAGTAAAAAAAATGTCGAGAAATTTAAAGGCATTACCACGTTAGCGCAATTAAGTGAGCTCTCGGCAGTGCAAGGGCATGATTGGCCAGATACAAAAATAATGGCTTATAACGGCTTACATGTAAGGCCGCTGAGTAACTATCAAGCTATGTTCACGCTCACTAGCCGGGGCAGAATCGATTACTTTCCTCGCTCATTTATCGAAGTTAATTCTGAGCTTGTTGCCAATGCGCAGAGTAACTTAGTTATTGTGCCTAATTTATTTATTAGTTATCCCACCGGTATTTATTATTTTGTTGTAAGTAGTAAGCCAGTTTTAGCGCAAGCCATAGAGCTTGGGTTGCAAAACATGCAAAACAGCGGAGAGTTTGATGCGTTATTTGATGAGTATTTTGCAAAAGACATAAACTCTCTCCCTTTTACAAAAGGTTATACCACGGAGCTAAAGCTCGATAACCCTTACTTTTAAAACAAAAAAGGAGCCATAGGCTCCTTTTTTATAATAGGGTTACATGCACTTTATTAGCGAAGTAACGCTTCAGGTAATACTGGGCGAATTTCACGAATAATTGCTTGGGTAAGCTTAGGAGCACCACAAATAATGTTACCGCTATTGTTGTAGTTAACGCCACCTGCAAAATCAACAACCATGCCGCCAGCTTCTTTTACAAGTAACTCGCCTGCTGCTGTGTCCCATGGTTTTAAACCAATTTCAAAAAAGCCATCAACACGGCCCGCCGCTACATATGCCATATCTAGCGCTGCAGAACCTGCACGACGAATATCAGCAGTTTGTGTAAACAATGCTTTAAACGCGTCTGTGTATGCATCTAAGTGGTGTTTTTGTTTGAAAGGGAAGCCTGTTGCTAGAATTGAACCAGCTAATTCTACGGTTTTAGTAACGCGTAAACGCTTGCTGTTTAGCTGTGCGCCTTGACCACGAGATGCAGTGAAAAGCTCGCCACGAACTGGATCGTAAATTACAGCTTGGTCTAAACGACCTTTTACTTTAAGTGCGATAGAAACCGCGAAATGAGGGATACCCTTGATGAAGTTAGTTGTGCCATCAAGCGGGTCAACAATCCATTGGTAATCTGCATCTTTACCTTTGTGCTCACCTAGTTCTTCACCAACAATGCAGTGATCAGGGTAAGATTTTAAAATTGTATCACGAATTACGGCTTCGGCTTCTTTATCAATGTTAGTCACTAAGTCGTTAGTGCCTTTTTGTTGAATTTCAACTTTTGATAAATCTTCACTTGCGCGAAGTAAAATTTTGCCTGCGTTGCGCGCAGCGCGAACCGCAATGTTTAACATTGGATGCATGGTATTACCTTTGGGTTGTAAAAGAACGTTTATATATTTAAGCCGGCGTATTTTAGCGACTTTTGCCATAAAGTAAACAATAAACCCTAAATACTTTTGTGCGTTTTTTGTACGGCCTTGAAATGCATGTAAATTTATTCGTATCTAAGGCATGTTGGCGTGTATGGATTGAAATTTGTTCAACCAAAGGGCAACTTAATCACAGCCATGATGCAAAGCTTTCGCGTCCTGCTAGCCAACGTATTGATGTAAAAATTAATCTTAAAAGGGCAGTACACGCCAATAATACTAAAAAGTAAAAAAAGTGCTTTACCTAAAGTTAGCTTGAGGTTTTATCTTGTGTTTAAGCAATCAACTAGGGTAAATAATAATGAAATTAGAACACGTACATTTAGTAGTAAACGATATAAATGCCATGCTTAAATTTTACCAAGCAGCTTTTCCTTATTGGTCAATTAGAAGTGAAGGGCATAACACCTGGTATGGCAAACCTAAGCGCTGGGTACATTTTGGCGACGATAATCACTACATTGCTATAAGCGATAATGGCGAGCATAAAAACAGAGATTTGGCAGGGCATCAAGTCGGGCTGGCTCATTTTGCCTACGTTACAAACAACCTAGACGCTGTTATACAGCGCTTAAAACACGCCGGATTTAGCATTGATAAAGAGGGCGCAGAAAACCCATTTAGAAAAAACGTATATTACTTAGACCCAGCAGGGTTCGAGGTTGAGTTTGTGCAGTATATGAGTGACATTCCAAGCGAGCGTAATAACGACTTATAAAATAGGCATAAATAACGGTGTAGAAAAGCGCATAATATGGCTTTTCTACCCATTTGTTTTTACCCGTATTATTTATTACTCACCCCAAGCTGGGCCTTTAAATCATTAGCAAAACTCACAAATTTTTCTTTAATGGTGCGTTTAACTTTTACCTCCACCGAACCTAAAACTGTTTTACCTTCTAGGTTAATTGTGGGGCCTTGGCGCTTATTAAGCGACACCGTTTTGTTTTCAAAACTACCTAATATACAAAACATTTTAGAAACTACATTAACGTGCTCTGGTACGTAAATTTCTTCGCTGCCAAAAATACAATTTACATGCACGGTAACATGTTGGTGGGCAAAAATAGCATCAGTAAAATCTAAAACAATCGACCCCATATAGTTTTGAATATAAATATCTTTAGGCACCACCCATTGGCCGCTACGCTCGCTTGAGCCTAAAATGCTTCGCAGTGTTAAGTTTTCTTCATCCGCTTGTTGGGCGCTGTAGTTAGGGGCAAATTGCGTTTGCTTTTGAGCACTGTACTGGGTATCTGTAGTAAGGGTTAAATCCTCTACTAAATTAAGTAACGCAGTATTATCGGTTGCTTCCATTGCACTGTCTAAGCGCCTTTCAAAGGCTTCAGCTGAAATAACGCCATGGCTGTAGTTATAAATAAGTTGGTCTATTACTTGTTCGCGAACTTGCTCTATTGGGCGGTCTTCAATTTTTACAGACATGGGAATAATCCTTTTTATATGAGTTACCACTGTACATAGCAAGTGGTGTACCAAAACTTAACTATTTATATATCAATGGCTTATTGTTTTAATAACTCCGCTTAATTTATTATATTAACGATAGATTAACCAAAACAGCAATATAATCGTTATTTTCACCACTTAAGAAAGTTTTACCTAATAGCCTGTAAATGTTTACTCGGAGGTATTTTTATTTATACCCAATAAAATAGCTAACTTTATGAATTTAAAGTGTTAATAAAGTTGGCCTAAAGCTCGCATACATAAAAGTGTCTTTAATCAAAAGGAGAAAGATTATGAAAACATTCAACAAATCTATGATTGCGGCTTTAGTTCTAGGTACTACAGCTATGGGTGCTCAAGCGGGCACTTGGGAAAATGAAAGTAAAGATGCTTGGATTGATGGTAAGGCAGAAACAGTGCTTCTTATGAACACTAATCTAAACAACTTTGACATTAACACTGATGTAAAAAATGGCAAGGTAGTACTTACAGGTAAAGTAAACAGCGACCTTGATAAAGAGCTAGCTGAAGAACTTGTAATTAGCCTAGATGGCGTATCTGATGTAGAAAACAACCTAACTGTTGTGAAAAACATGGATATGGACGACAAAGATCGTGACACTATGGATGATGACGATAACGACTTAACTGACGCTAAAATCACCACAGTAATTACTACACGTTTCTTATTTGACTCAGAAGTTGACGGTACAGATATCGACGTTGATACCGACAACGGTATAGTAAAACTTAAAGGTTCTGTTGAAACAGAAGCTGAAAAGCAGTTAGCAGTAAAAATTGCTAAAAATGCTGAAGATGTTCGTGACGTAGTAGATGAACTAACTATTGTTGCTGAATAATACACTATACTAAAAAGCCCAGCTTAGCTGGGCTTTTTGCTTGTCATTTTTAAAGGAGTTATATCATGGATATCATTCGTATAATACTGTCGATTTTATTACCGCCACTGGGTGTATTTTTACAAGTTGGTTTAGGTATGCACTTTTGGCTAAATATTTTACTAACTTTACTGGGTTACTTCCCTGGTTTAATTCACGCTATCTACATTATTGCTAAAAAATAATGTGTGGTGTGTTCAATGTGAGCCGGCCACTTTTTTATAGTTATTAAAATTGTAAAAAAGCGGCTTGCATACTTCTGTGTTTATTTTTCTGTTATTTCCTGCCTATTCGCATGCAAAAAGATTACTATTTAAGCAGTCAGCTTACTGATTGTTAAAATAAAGGTTTTTGCTAGTGACAAGCCTTAAAAAACTTTTTATACTGCAACCCGCTTTAGTCGCTCAGTGGCTAAACGCTTCAAAAATTAACTACCTCGTAGTTATACAAAGTTGGCCCCTTAGCTCAGTTGGTTAGAGCACACGACTCATAATCGTTAGGTCCCCAGTTCGAGTCTGGGAGGGGCCACCATTTTTACAAGCTTCCTAAGTAAACACCTACTAACAGAAATTACCCTGTGCTACCTCTGTGCTACTTTTTATAATATTAATGAACCTAAAATGATGCAATAATTACATGTATATTTTGAATTCATGGGTTACTCTGTTTATGGGTAAATTAAATGGAATGTTTTTTACTTAACTGGTTATGAAAAATATCGAACTGACCAAATACGACTTTCAACTTATGAGCAAGGTCTTTAATAAAAGCATCCTAGTGGAGCTTGCCAAGTTTGGTGAGAGTCATACGCTTGAAAAGATAGTTTCTGAGTTAGAAGCCAATGTGATTCGCCTCGATTATCAGAACCTACCTGCATTTTTTGAGCGGGCATTTCACTTATTGAGACAGCATTACCCAAATGAATATATATATAAAAATGCTATCGCAGAAAAAATAGTAAGAGGGAGGCATAAGCTCTCAAATTCACTCTATGTCACAGAGTTCAAGGTTAATAATACTATTGCGGATGTTGCTATTTTTAATGGTACTTCAACAGCATATGAAATTAAAACTGAGTTTGACTCTTTTCAAAGATTAGACTCTCAGTTGAAAACTTATAAAAAAGCTTTTGAAAGGGTTTATCTTGTTGTACCAAGTGTTGATGTAGAGAAGGCTCTAAAGGTTATAGACGGTACTACTGGGCTTTATGAATTAACAGATAGATATAGCCTAAAAATGTTAAGAGAAGCATCTACAAACATAGAAACTTTTTGTTCAGAAACAATATTAAATTGTTTAAGAGTGCCTGAGTATATGCAGATTATTAGCAATAACTTTGATTATAGCCCTGCACTGAGCCCATCAAAAAGAAAACAAGATTGTATCGAGCTATTTGCAAAACTTGATATAAACACTCTTCATAAGGAATATCTGAAACAAATTAGAGCTAGGGAATACTCAGATTTAGAAAAAAGCACTTTTAAGGATTTTCCTAAATCATTAACCTCAGTCTTGTTGTCAAGTCGCTTGAATAAAAAGCTTTTATTAAATTTACAATCCTGTATTGTTGGTTAGTAAATACACAATACAAGGAATGTGAAAATGTATCACTCTTATCTACGTGGTAAGCAGTTTGAATTATTAGCTGTTCGTTATGTTATCGACAAAATTGCAGAGAGCAATTCTACACCCATTATTGAGCCAGTTAGGCAGTCAAGCAGAGACATTCTTAAATGTATAGAAGTCTTAGAAGAAAATAATTCAAATTATATCATTGTTTCAAACCCTAAAGTTGGAGAGTTAGCCAACAATTCGCTCGCAAGAGAGCAACTTTTAGATGGAATTTCTAATACCTATCCTAATGCTGAATTTGGAATAATTGTGAATGATACATCTACAAATACAGAAATTAACACTATTCTCGATAGGTACCCACAACATAGTTTTTCAATTATTCATTTTGGTCAATTTCAGGATATCCAATTTTTACAAGAGATATCAGCAACGAATAGGCAGTTTAAAAAGCATATTTTTATAGAGCATTGCTCAAGTAACTTTTATCAATCACAATTTAGTGATTTTGAGCGTGTATTAATTGATGATTGCTTTAATCGTAGGTCCACTAATAGAGAATATAGAGCTCAGTTAGAAGAGTTTTTTACTGATTTGCATGTCAACTATGCAAGTCGAGGTTTTCAAGGCTACGGTGACTTTTCTGTGGTGGGTGATTACTTCTCAGAGGGAGGCGGGCAGGCCATAACAGCTGCTCTTCATATCACTTTTGATAAGCCGACTTTAGAAATATATATAAGGCATTTTTTATCAGCTGAGAGGCAAGTAGCTGATGAAGTGCCGATTTTGCTTGAAGAGGCTATTTCAGAATTAGAGGCTTTTATAAGAACTAAACCTGAAACCTTAGTGTGGTCAAAGTCTCTCAACGAATTGCTAGAAATCTATCAGAATGGTTGTCAAACCAGCTTGGCATATATTAAAAAGCTATCAATTGCTCATCACTTTGAATTAATGTATAAAGTACTAATCAATGGGTAGCTTTTATCTCAAGTAAACTTGAGTAATTTCAGCCCTGAAATGGCCTAGCTCTTGCGATACTGTCTCAAGAGCTATAGACCTACTTAAACCGAAACTCTTTAGCTCAGCCATTCTCTCTTGTGCGTAGCTATGCCTAAGACCATGTCTGCAATTAGAAAAAAGAGTGTGCGACTAGATGCTTTTGAGAATGAGTGTTTATGGCCCCATCAATATCATAACGTTGCACATAGTTAATTTCCCTATCACGAACCGTTATTGGCAGTACTATTAAACAATGGCTCTTTACCGGAAGCAGTAGCCGCCTATGTTAGTTAATATAGCCAGATTTTACTTGACTCAAATTCAAAACCGCTAGATCGCACATAAGCCAGTACTTAACTTAGTGCAATTAATGAAACATGTTCTTTTCAGCGATTATTTTGGTAGTTTCTAAATCCCTTAGTAAAACTTTGTCATTATGTACTTTGAACATATCATTTTCATAATTTTCAATTTTAGCAATAACATTATCAACTAACTCATCATCAATTTCTTCAATGCTTCCTTTGGTATTTTCTAGAATGCCTTTATAATCTTCTAGAAATCCCTTTAATACTTTAGAATAATTGTCTACAAGCTCATTGACAGCATTCTTTTCTGACTCTAGAAACAGTGAAATGTTATACGCTTCAATAACTTCTCGGTCAGATAATAAGTTTGAGTATTTTTTAAAACCATATTCATCATTTGTTAGGCTAAGCCTTTGCTGTAACTCACTTGAATATCCGCCACTTAATGGAAGTGATAGTTTAGACCTAAGCTTTTGATTTATCCCTATAAATGAGGCGTTTAATATTTTTGCTTTTTCCATTAGACTCTCAACTTTTAAATCTAACTTAATTGAAGATGCATTTAGACCTGAAAATAATTCAATATGTTTACTTAATGACTCATTAAACTCTTCAATCCGTTCTTCTTTTATTACATCTTTAGTAATTATTTTTGTTTTCTGAAACAAGCCATTATCTGAAAGCTCTGTATCAAGGAAATCTGAAGCAAAATTCACAACATTAGAAATAACACCAGCAACAGGGTTTGATTCAATCAGAACCGAAGCTATAGGGTTATTTAATACTTTTTTCAATACACTAGAGAACCTATTCCTAGCTTTTTCTGAAGTAATTTCCCGCGTCAATATATCTACAGCTTTCACTTTCACAACGTCAGTAAATTTAAATCCCAAAGCTCGTGATTCTGGGTTATTTATAGATATCAAAACGTTAAATAATTCGGTTGCTTTTATTCGATTCGTTACTTCTATCAATTTATTTTCAATTTCAACAGAATTAACCAATGAGTCTTCGATTGTTGACTTAATTCTTAGGAAGTCTTTTTCATCATTATTGTTTTGAATAGTCCTAAGAACATTTAACTCGTCCCTAAGGGCTTGCAATTCATTTAGTATTTCATCGCTCATGATATCTCCTTGTTGCTCGTAATGTCATATGAAGGTTTCAATGACAATTGCAAGAATATTTTTTACAGGCCAAGAGTTTTCCATTTTTCAAACTCATTATTAAACAAGCTTTTAGCCTTCATACATTCTGCTGGTGTATTTGAACTAACCAGTTTACTTTTTAAAGTCATAGAGTCTGAGTAAAAAATGTTCCATTCGCATGCAGAGAAATTGCCTTTTTGAAACTGAGAACTGAGGGCATCAACAGCTATATCGCTAGCAGCCCAATGCTCATTAAAAGATTGTCCAGAGTATTTGTAAAAGGAACCATTAAAAACATTTTTAGGCATAAAATGTGACAGATTACCGCTAGAGGAAACAGGCACTTCTGTCTTATTAAATAAGTAGCTGTCAGGGTTACCTCTTATTAATGCTGCATATCCGTCAATTTCAAACTTTTCAACCCAGTCTATTATAGGAACTGGCTCTGGAGAAATAAGTCTATCAATTACCCACTCTTGTTTTTTTAAATCTGTATATGCTAAAGCCACATGATAATCCCAAGATGTCTTTTCACCATTGCTTGAGCCAAATGATATTCTACCACTAGTAGCAGGTGCCAAAAGGGCGCTAGACATAAGCCAGACTTTATAAGTTTTATTTGTGACCTTCGAAAGCTCTAAATAGTCAAAATGTGCTCTTGCATGACAACCGCTATAGCTATTTTCGGGAAAGATAGGTAGTGTTTTTAATTTGGCCTTGAGCTCTTTTTCATCAATTTTTGATAGCGAATATATATTGAATTTATCTAGCGGGTTGTTGGAACTATCAACAAGTTTAGATATGTTTAAATTAATAACATTATTAGGTAACTGGGTTTGTTTTACTAAGTCAGAAACAGATTCATATCTAATAATTGTTGCTGAATGTATTTGCTGGGGGGGTTGAATCGGTTGATGTTGATTTATAGGTTTTGAAACTATTAAAATAGCGTTTCCCTTCAAAAATTTTGCTCTTTCTACTCCAAAGTTTCGAACTGCTTCATAAGATGGGTAGATTGGTTGCCCGTTTTGGGCGACTTGCGGGTTAGGTGTTACACTTGTTTCTAAAATGTCATAATGCTCAGATGGAACCCCGTATTTCCAAACTTCGATATTTTTGAAGATTTCTGGGCCAATATTTCTGTTACTTGATTTTTCTTCGGACAAGGAACTGCAACCACTTACAAGAACAAGTAATAATATAATTAGTAAAAAATAACCTTTGCTTAGATACATGCTTATCCTTAAGTCTTTAAAATTGAATTCACTCACTTTGGCTGTTTAAAATATAGACAGTTTAATTGGATCTGCAAGTTATTGCTATTGGTTTAAATGGTAATTGTAGGTAAAGAAGGGACGAAAAATTACTCAGTCTGAGATTAGTATGTTAAAGATATGTGCATCGGGGGAAGATCAGACTGTTAAAGCATATGAGGTAATTTATGGATAGTGGCAATACCTTACTGATTTCTATACTCAGTGGCTTATTTGGAGCCCTAATATCAGCTTTCTTGAGTTTTAAAGTTAGAGTTATAGCCCAAAATAAAATGAAAAAGGACTTAGAACATCGTATTGCTTATGTCTATGTATCTCAGTTAAGTTTTTTGGTTGCTGCAAATGCATGGTTACAATCTTTTTTTGAGAAAATAGAAGCTCAAGTAGATACTCCGATCCCTGAAAATGAGTTTACTTTTTCACACGCGATATCAATTATCTTTGAGGATATGATTAGAAAAAACAATAGTCATTCATACGAAAATATAGTTGGTTTTGAGGGATTAGTAGAACTTCATATTGACAACCTAACAAAGACTTATCTGACATTTGAACAGCAAGCTGAACTACCGAAAGATGCTCTTATCTTTTACCAACGTTATGAGAAGAAACTGAAAAATGTTGTTGTAATTATTAAGCAATTTAGTTCGTACCTCTCCAATAAAGAACAGTTTTTAAAGCTTGATGCCATACAAATATATCAAGTAATTGAAAATATTAAACTATTTCTTGATTCCGCAGGGTTGTTGCGTACTGCAATGATTATGTTCGGGAAAATAAATCAAGCTGAAGCTAACTTAATGCTTGAGCAACAATTACAAACTATTGAAAAAGATATTTTAATAGCAGGTGAAAATAAGGTGCAACTATCAAAAGCAAGACAATTTTTAATTAGAGAAGGGGCAATTAAAAAGTGAAAAATATCAAACCCAGTTAATGTGAATTAAGAGTTATCACGTATTACCTTAAATATACCTCAGTAATTTCAGCCCTGAAATGGCCTAGCTCTTGGGATACAGTTTCGAGAGCAGTTGCTCTACTTAAACCTAAGCTTTTTAGCTCAGCCATTCTCTCTTGTGCATAGCTATGCCTGAGGCCATGCCCGCCATTAGAAAAGAAGAGTGTGCGACTGGATGCTTTTGAGAATGAGCATGACCATCTATGACCACCACCAATATCATAACGTTGCAAATAGTTAATTTCCCTATCACGAACCGTTATGGGCTGTGCTAAGCGCCTTTGTTCTAGCTGTATAGCCAGTGCGTTAGGTATTAGTACATCACGGATTAGGCCACCTTTGCCTTTCACTGTATAAATACAACCTTCTCGACCAAGCCATTTGCTGTCTAGTGCTGGACGGCTATCTGTTTTTCGCTCTGATACTCTGGCAATCGTTAAAAGTTCATGGGCTCTTAACCCTGCTGCGTAGGCTATTTGTGTAGATAAATTATATTTTCTAGTTTGGTGTTCACTAATTGCATGAGCTTGAGCGGGAGTGTAGGCGCGAGACTTTTCGATTATCTCTTTTTCGTATTTTTTAACACTCAGTGTTTCTTTTATGCTTGTATTTTAATATCGAAAGGCGATGGCTGGATTTGCATATAAAGATTTAAATAGGTGAATAAGTAGCCTCTAGCAATGGCTTGCTAGAGGCTTTAACCAACTAATTTACTTGGTACTTACTGTTAGTACGAATGTAAATAGTGGCTGTTTTGTCGCTAGTGTTCTTAATCGTGTGGGTAAAGTTACCGGTTGATTCTACATAGCTGCCTGCGCTTAGGTTTTGCGCTTTATCTTGCTCGCTTGAGCTGTACTCAACGGCGCCGGCTATAACAACAGCACGAAATTCGCTTGCATCTGTTTTTATTTCACCTTTAAAGCCGGCAGGAAGTTTAATCATTGAGCCGTTCATATCGGCTGTACTTCCCCAAAGGTAGGCTGTTTGAACGCCTTGGGCGTTAATGTCGTTTAAATCGCTGCTGTTTAGCCATACTATGTTGTCTGCATGTAGGTTTAACGGGCGCTCACCATTATCAAACTGGGCATTAGTTGGTTTAACTAAGTACGGCCCAGAGTCGATTTCTAAGTAAATTAAATTTGTTTCAGCATTGGCTGCAGTGGTGTGGTTTTCACCTGCAGGTTGTGTCCAAAACGAACCCGCTGGCATCCACATTTTTTCAGCTGTTGGGTCGTCATTATGCATTTGCCCTTCAATAACGATACCGCGGTAAGTAATGTTGTGAATGTGCGGCGGAGATTCAAAGCCTTTTTTAAAGCGTACTAACATGCCTGTTGCGGTGTCGGTTGTGCGGTTTCCCCATAAATCTGCAGCGCCAGGGCTTTTATCACCACGTAGCGGGTTTAAGTAACCCCAGTCAATATTGCTTGCAGCAACAACTTTTGATGTGCTTTGCTCTGCAGAGGCTGGCGTTGATATAAGTGTTGCAACCAGTGCAAGAGTTGATGCGTTTAGTAAAAATTTCATTTAAAAGCTCCGTTAAGTTGGTATAGCGCTATAGTACGGCTTAAAATTTAGTCAATAAATGGGCATAAGTTAAATACACTTTCGCAAAAACGTGGATAATAACGCTATAGTTACGCATGCTGGTTTATGCAATAAGAGGGTTTGATGAAAATAGCTGATTTACAAGTATTACTCAAAGTGGCTGAGCTGCAATCAATTACAGCTGCTGCAAATCAATTAGATATGAGCTCATCGGCTGCAAGTGTCTCGTTAAAGCGTATAGAGCAGGCGCTTGGGGCACAAATATTTGTGCGCACAACAAGGCAAATACGCCTCACGCCTGAAGGGGAACGGTATTTACCTCTGTGTCAGCAGGCACTCGATTTATTGCAACAAGGGCAAGTGCTTATTCATGAGGAGCAGCAATCTATTAGTGGTGAAGTGCGAATAGCCGTGTCATCGGAAATGGGGCGCAACCTTATGCGGGTATTACTAAATAATATTATGGATAAACACAGCGAAGTGACGCTGCGCTTACAAGCAAGCGACAGCCGCGCTGATTTTTATCGTGATGGAATTGATGTTGCGCTGCGCGCCTTAACTAAAGAGGCTGCACAGGAGCTAAATTTATACGGCTTTAAAATTTGTAACATTGCACATGTGCTATGCGCCTCGCCTGAGTACATTAAAAAGCACGGTGAGCCGTTAACGCCAGATGACCTACTGAATCATAATGCCCTTTTATATAAGCTCTACGAGGTAGTGCATGATGGGTGGGAGCTGTATAACGATAATCAAAAATACAAGGTTAAAATGAGCAGCGACCGCGCCGTTAACGATGGCGATATAGTAAGGCGTTGGTGTGTTGATGGCACCGGGATAGCCAAAAAATCGGCCATTGATGTAGCTGAAGATTTATTAGCGGGCAGACTAAAAAGGCTAATGCCTGATTACAAAATCCCCCTCACTGAAATGTGGTTAGTACTGCCTAGCCGCCAGCTTATAACGCCTGCCATTAGGCTTATTCGTGATGAGTTAAAACACACGATTAGCCAATTAAGAAAAAACCTGATTGCGCAAGGGATAATTAACGAGCAAGAATGGCCCGATTCACCCTAGTGCACCTTACGCGAGGTTAGTGTTGCTAGCCTTGCGCCTTTAAATTTAATTCGCTTTCCTGTGGTGGATTAAATTAAAATACACGCTCTTCTTTTATGTTCTATTTTTTCTAATTATTGGGCTTATTGCTCAGCCGATCCTATATTTATTCTAAGCAAGTGTTAGTTAAGTCCTTTATCCATTTACAGGTATCGTATGTTACTTAAACAAAAAGTTTATATTAGTCTTATTTTGGCTATTGTTGTGCCGTTAGCGGTTTCTACATTTTTATTTTCAAATAGTATTCAAAATCATACCGATGAAAAGCTCGCAAAGGTTGATCTACCCACCGCTCTGAGTGAAGTAAAAAGCAAAATTGAACTCGAACTTGCCACTCCTATAATTGTTGCCAAAGAAATTGCGCAAAACAGCTTTGTTAAACAGTGGCTAAGCAACGGTGAAAGTGAGCAAGCAAGAGCCGATTATATTAATTATTTAGCCAGTATTAAAAAAGATAACAACGCAGTTATTGCTTATATAATTTCCAAAAATACCAACAACTACTACACCGATATTGGCATATCTAGACAGATAGATAGAAGCGAAGATGTATGGTTTGATCAGTTTTTATCTTCTAACAGACCCTTTGAAATAGCACTGGATATAGATAAAACCACAAATAGCATGGTGGTTTTTATTAACTATGCACTGCAAATTAACGGTGAGCGTACCGCCATTACCGGCGTGGGGCGCTCGCTCGATTCTATGATCAACTTAATTAACGAATACCGTATTGGCGAAGCCGGCGTGGTGTATTTGGTCTCTGATGAAGGTGAGGTAATGCTTCACAGTGATAGAAGTAAAATGGGTCAAAAAATTAATATTAACGATATAAAAAATGGCGCCATTATTAGTAAAACAATGGCAGGTGAAGATTATGTTGTGTCGAGTACGCCTATTGAGTCATTAGGTTGGCATTTAGTGGCAAAAGTGCCCGAGCAGCAGTTATACGGGCCAATAAATAGTGCCATTAATAGCAATTTATTATTTGGTGTGATCATTGCCATTATTGGCTTTGCCCTGGCCAGAGTTTTAGTGTCGCAAATATTTAAACCCATTGAAAACATAACCGCTGCAGTGAGCGCGTTAACTAAAAAAGATGGCGATTTAACCGTAAGGCTGCCTACTAACGATAACAACGAAGTATCAGAGCTTGCCGCTAACTTTAATTTATTTTTAGAGCAGCTACATGGCATGTTTAAGCAAGTGTCGGACTCAGCAAACCATGTTAAAAGCATTTCTGAAAATGTGTTAGTACAAGTACAAGGCGCGGCTAACTTGGCCGAGGTACAATCATCTAGCACGCAAACGGTGGCGGCAGCCGTTAACGAAATGGAAGTAACCGTACAAGACATTTCAAACAGTGCCAGTAATGCCTCTGACATTGCGACTTCAACAGAAGAAGCGACTCATAAAGGGGTGGAGTTTGTAAATAGCACGATAAAGCAAATGGAGCAGCTAGAAAACGCCATGGCTACCTCGGTTGCCTCGGTAACTGAGCTTTCAGGAGAGATAAAGTCAATTACGCAGGTGCTTGATGTTATTAAAGCAATATCGGAGCAAACTAACTTATTGGCGCTCAATGCAGCCATAGAAGCCGCGCGGGCAGGCGAACACGGCCGTGGTTTTGCCGTTGTAGCCGATGAAGTAAGAACCCTTGCTATGCGTACTGCAGAGTCGACCGAGCAAATTAACGAAATGATAGACACATTAAATTCTAAGGCTTCAAGTACGGTGTCGGCTATAGAGCTTGGCAGTAAAAATACCCTAGAAAACGCCGAACGTTTAAAAGTAACGGGGAGTACCTTAACGGGTATCTCTCAAGAAATTGTTACCCTAAGTGAGCTAAATAGCTCAGTGGCAACAGCCACCCGCGAGCAAACGTTGGCTACCTCAGAAATTAGTCAAAATGTGGTGATGATTTCTGATTCTGCTGAGCAAACAAAACAAAATATGAAAACCTCAGAGCAGCTATGCAATGGGTTAAATGAAGAGTCGAATATATTAAAAGACTTACTGGGTAAATTTACACTTTAAAAAAAGTGACAACATTAAGCTAAAAAACGCGTTGTAACTTAGTTAATCTAAGCTTTGGTTAAGAGGTTTATTATCCAAAGCTTAGGTTAATAACAACGCGTTTTTAAAAGGGTTAATTTTTACGGTAAATTTCGTGTTGAATGTCGTAAATATTAACGCTTAAGCTGTCAGAATCTCGGCAATAAGTTTTTAAGCACTCAAGCAAGCTCTCGCTTAACATTTGTTTTTGTTCAATAGAGCGCCCGGCCATGATATGCGCCGCAATATGAATAAACCCTTCTTTTCCTTCACCTAGCTGGTATTGCTGATAAGCAATAGCGCGGGTTTTAATGGTTTCTAAGTCAAATAAACCACTTTGAAAAGTCGCGTTGTGCACTTTTTCAACAAGTACTTGCGGT
Organism: Pseudoalteromonas sp. Angola-7; assembly: GCF_028599255.1. Classification (NCBI taxonomy): domain Bacteria; kingdom Pseudomonadati; phylum Pseudomonadota; class Gammaproteobacteria; order Alteromonadales; family Pseudoalteromonadaceae; genus Pseudoalteromonas; species Pseudoalteromonas sp. Angola-7. The sequence continues at coordinate 57,634 of NZ_JAQREL010000009.1, read as the reverse complement.
AATACAGGAAGATCTTCAGAGTGTTCAATAATAATGTGCGGCATTTACGCGTTTCCTATTATGAGTTACTACGTGGGCGTACGTATAATTGTACCAAAGCCTGAACTGTGCGCTAACCCCTCAATGGCCTAAATTTAGTTGTATTAATTTTTGATGGTAGTATAAAAACAGTCACGTGAACCTTCGCTTATAAAGCAAAATTAAGGATTAATATGAAATTACCACACCGCTTTAAACGTTTAGCTGTGCTATTAAGTGCAGTGGTTACCTTAAGTGCCTGCTCAGATGATGTTGCATCGGTGAGCTTAGGTCTGTTTACTACTAAAGATGTAGTGGTAAATTCCCAGCAAGACCCGTTAGTAAAAGGGGTTACGTGCCATATTAGCCATATTGAGGCCGACTTAGATTTTTCAGATCCCTCTGATATGTCTATTGCGTGTCGCCAAACTGGGCCAATTACAGCCGATATGTTACAAGCAATAGATCGCAGTAAGTCGGGCGAAGTGGTGTTTAAGTCATCAAAAAGTATTTTATTTAAATCGCTAAAAGTACGCCGTATTTACGATGCACAAAACCGCACATTACTGTACTTATCGTACTCGACTAAAGAGTCGAGCGGCAGCCACCACCACGCACTTTCAACTGTGCCTTTATACAATACACAAGCTTGGAACTGGGCACTTGAACAAAAATAAGAGCACACTATGTTAGCGTTATTTAAATCAAAGCCGCTGCTAGAACAAGCCGAGCAGCAGTGGCTAATTGATACCTTTATTTGGGCGGTAGAGCACTTTGATGCCGCATTTTTTACCAAGCACACGCAAATAATATTGCCAACGGTGGCGCACTTTCCTGATTCGGTATCAAGTATTGAGGAAATGGCCACTAAGGTATTTGTACGAGTACGTGATTACGCAGGTATGAGTGCGTGGCCAATACAATTAGTTGCGCCACAGCAGTTACAGCCGCAAGTATTTCCGCATTTTGAATTTGCTGAACACTTACGCGGAGAGCAAAGTCAACTTATTGTACCGCCAAGCCATACGATTAATGTCTCGTTTAATCCTAATCAAATTAATCAGCCGCAAGATTTAGTGGCCAGCTTTGCCGGCACGCTGGCTACTGTATTAATTCATCATGTTGGGGTGTTACCGCCAGGCGGTAAAGACTACTTGCCACAAGCGGCAGATGCGCTGGCCTGTTTTTTAGGGTTTGGGGTAATGATGAGCAACACTGTGTATCAATTTAAAGGCGGGTGTGGCTCGTGCTATAACCCTTATGCTAATCGTGAAGCGAAGCTGAGCGAAACCCATACCGTATTTATGCACGCGCTGATTAGTTATTTTAAAAACGATCGTGACTCTAAAAAACATTTAAAGCCACATTTGCGCAGCCAATTTAAAAAAGCCCAAAAAGAGATCAAAGCATTAGTTGATAACTCTGCTAATCCGCTATTGCTTGCCTATGCACCAACTTAAACCGGATGCTTGTGAACTACTTAGACGAATTTTTACTGATTGCCATCGCCCACTTTTTTGCAGTAGCCAGCCCAGGCCCCGACTTTGCCGTGGTGCTCAAACAAAGTATACAGCAGGGCAGGCGTAACGCCCTATGGACAAGCGCTGGCGTGGGCGCTGCTATTTTATTACACGTAGGATATTGCGTATTAGGGGTAGCCCTAATTTTAACGCAATCGCCTAATTTATTTATGGCATTAAAGTATGTTGCGGGGGCGTATTTAGCCTATTTAGGTGTACAAGCATTAAGGGCTGCCAAACCACCGGTAAATAAAACAGACAACATAGAAAACAAAACTACCCCACAGGAAAGCGTATGGCATGCATTTAGGCGCGGCTTTTTAACCAACGCGCTTAATCCTAAAGCCACTCTCTTTTTTATGTCGTTATTTACCTTAGTTATTAGTGCAACTACACCAACTAGCGTGCAAATTGTGTATGGGGTTTATATGGCTTTGGCAACGTGGGTGTGGTTTTCTATGCTTTCTTTAGTGTTGTCAAAGCCCAGTGTACGGGCGTTTTTTCAAAAAAGCGGCTATTGGTTTGACCGGGGTATAGGTGTTATTTTAATTGCTTTAGCCATTCGTGTAGTAATTTAACCCTAGGGAGAAGTCATGCCTATTTATAATTTTTCGTTTGGATCGAATATGTCCTCTAACCGCTTGCTTGCGCGTTTGCCAAAAGCAAAGCGAGTTGGCACGGCGGTACTAAAAGGCTACGAGCTTACGTTTAATATGCTATTTAAAGATGGCTCGGGCAAGTGCAGTATTCAACAAAGTGATGACAAAAACGCCTTGGTATATGGCGTGGTGTATGAACTTGATGAAGCCGAAAAAGCAATTTTAGACACCATAGAGGGCCCAGGCTACGATTGCGTGGCTATTAAGCCCGCTTTGTTAGATGGGGAGCAAATAGAAGCCCATTGCTATATTGCAAACACCCACGATAACGATGTACTGCCATACGACTGGTATATTCAGCACGTTCATCGCGGCGCGCTTGAGGCAGGTGTACCAAAAGAATACAGTGATGCAATACTTAATCGGCCGCATAAGCCCGATACAAATAAAGAGCGTGCTGATATTGAATTTGCAGTGCACCAAAAATAATAAGGATAATCATGAAACTCACCAAATTAGCCAGTTTAGCGTTGCTTGCCAGTGCCACTTTTAATAGTTGGGCACAAATTAATACCACGGACTTAGAAGAGGTTATTAACACCTCAATGGCACGCTTTGACGTACCGGGTATGGCGGTAGCGGTTGTGCAAGACGATAAAGTTGTATTTGCTAAAGGGTTTGGGACAAGCAACCTCAATACAAATGCAAAAGTGAACAAAGACACACTTTTTGGTATTGCCTCAAACACAAAAGCGTTTACCAGTGCAGCGCTGGCTAAGTTGGTTGATGAAGGTAAGTTAAGCTGGGATGACAGGGTAATTGACCACTTACCTGAGTTTAGGTTGTACGACTCCTACGTCACCCGCGAAATGCGTGTTCGTGATTTATTAAGCCATCGCAGTGGCTTAGGGCTTGGGCAGGGCGATTTAATGATTTGGCCAAGTACTGATAAATCTATAGAGGATATTTTAGCCGGCCTACAGTATTTAAAGCCAGCCAGCAGCTTTCGCAGCCAGTATGCCTATAACAACTTAATGTTTGTAACCGCAGGCGAAGTGGTGGCACGTGTATCAGGAATGAGCTGGAACGATTACATCGAAAAAAATATATTACAGCCTTTGCACATGGATAACTCGCGCGCGGGCTTTTCGCGTATTCCAAAAAGCAATAAAAACTGGGCAATTGGCCACATACCAATGGATGGTAAGCTCAATCCTTTTTTTGTTAACTACCTAGAAGACTTTAGAGGTGCAGGGGCTATTGCATCGAGCGTAAACGATATGAGCCAATGGTTACTAACGCAGCTAGCTGGCGGAAAAATGCCAAGCGGCGAGCAACTATTTAGTGAAAAACAGCAAGCGCAAATGTGGCACCCGCACATTACCTCTATGGCTTCTAAAAGTGCGTATGAGGCCTATCATCAGCAATTTAGAGGCTATGGGCTAGGTTGGAGCATTGAAGATTACCACGGCTTTAAAAAGCTAGGCCATGGCGGGGGCATTTTAGGTATGGTGTCGCAAGTTACATTATTGCCTGAGAAAAAGCTCGGCATTGTTATTTTATCTAATCAGCAAGCATTTAGTGCACTTTCGGCAGTAACCCACGAAGTGCTAGAAGACGCCCTTGAGCTTGAAGATAAAGACTGGGTTGAAGAGTTGGCTAAAAAACATTTTGCGAGTAAACAAAAAGCCTACGCCAATGCAAAACCCGACACCCCAGCAGATTACCAGCCACAGTTACCTAATATAAATTACACCGGCACGTTACATGACGATTGGTACGGCGATGTAATTATTGAGCAACTCGATGGCAAACTACGTATTGATTTTACCCATACCAAACGCTTAAAAGGCACGCTTGAGCATTACACAGGTAATACGTTTATTGTTAAGTGGGATGAAAAGCTACTCGAGGCCGATGCGTTTATTCGTTTTGATATGGGCGCAAACAACCGTGTAAATAGCGCCAAAATGCGCGCGGTATCAACAGCGGTAACAGACTTTAGTTTTGATTTTAGAAACCTAAATTTAAAAGCTAAGTAGTGATGCTATACACCAAAGTCGCAAAGCCACCGTAAGGTGGCTTTGTTATATTAAGCACTCACATTAAAGGAGCGTTTATGCGTACTGCAGTTATTTCACATCCTCATTGCCGTAAACATAAAATGATTGACGAACATCCAGAGTGCCCAGAGCGCCTAGACGCTATTGCTGATAGACTTTTGGCAAGTGGTGTAGATATTGGCTTAACGCATCTACAAGCGCCTAAAGCGCAGCGTGAGCATTACTTATTAGCCCATGATGAGTCATTAGTTAACCTTGTGGAGCGCTTAGTTCCTCAGCAGGGGCTGCATAACCTTGATGGCGACACCTGGCTTTGCCCTGATTCATTTAAAGCGGTAGAGCGCGCCGTAGGAGCAGGGTTGCTGGCTGTAGATGAAATACTCGCAGATAAACTCGATGCGGCGTTTTGCGCTGTACGCCCGCCAGGGCATCATGCCAATGCGCACGCTTCTTCTGGGTTTTGTGTATTTAATAATTTAGCTATAGCGGTTAAGTATGCCCAAAGTAAAGGCATTAAACGTATAGCAATTGCTGATTTTGACGTACACCATGGTAATGGCACCCAAGACATATTTATAAACGATGAAAACATATTACTTTGTTCGCTATTTCAATACCCATTTTACCCAAACACGGCCGTAAAAAATAACAGCCACATAGTTAACTCCCCTTTGCCAATTGCCAGTAGTGGCGATGATTTAAAAGAAGTGTTTAATACCCAATGGTTGCCCAAATTAAAAGCCTTTAAGCCAGAGCTGCTATTTATTAGTGCAGGGTTTGATGCCCACCTAGAAGATGACATGGCAAGTTTAAAGTTTGTAGAAGATGACTACAGCTGGCTTACAGAGCAATTATGCGACGTTGCAAAAGAGAGTGGCTGCAAGGGTGTTATATCTTACCTTGAGGGGGGCTATGCGCTATCAGCATTAGGAAGAAGTGCTGTAGCGCATATAAAAGTGCTTAGTGAGTACTAATACCAATCCGCAATAATACTTAATTAAGCGAATTGGTATAACTAAAGGGTTATAAACCTAGTAAATCAAACGCCTGCTTGGTATTAAGGGTTTTAATTTTGCCAAGGCAGCATTGCCCTTCATTTAATAAATAAGTGGTGACCAGTTGCGCTAGCTGCTCCTGTGAAAGAGGGGCGCATGCAGCGCCTTGCAGGTCAACGTACTCACCTTGCTTGTTCAACACACGCACATTACTAAGCTCACTTTGCGTAACGCTGTGCAAACACGCTTCTTGTTCTTGTTTATCGTGCGCTATTTCAAGCTCATTATAAACAATTAATAACTGTGGAAAGCTGTTTAGCATAGTTACCCTACGGTTACCTCGTATGAGGTAAATTTACGCACATTAATAACGCCAGTATCAAAAATTAAGTACTGACCTTTTATACCTTGCAGTACGCCGCTTACTACTGGGTTTTTATCAAAATTAAACGAGCTAATTTTAGTAGGGTACTCTGTCACCGGAAAGTTTAAATCAACCACGTCTTCATCAAGTTGCTCTATGGCTGTGGCACCAAATAACTCGCTTAGCTCGTTTAATTTATCGCTAATTTGCGGGATCAGCTCTGCCGCAGCGGCTTTAAGGTCAATGGCTTCGTTTTGACCCTTTAGCATGTTACGCCAATTGGTTTTATCAGCAATAAACTCGGCCAATGCCACCTCAACTAAGCCTGATTGCAAACGTGTTTGTACTTTAAAAATAGGCAGTGCTTGAGTGGCGCCTTGATCAACCCAACGTGTCGGTATTTGCGTATGGCGAGTAATGCCTACTTTAAGCCCAGAGGTGTTGGCTAAATACACATAATGCGGGATCATGCAGTTTTCTTCGCCCCATTGTGGCTCGCGGCAGGTGCCTTTATCGTAATGGCAGGTTTCTGGTTTCATAATGCACATATCGCAGCTAGCAAGCTTACGCATACACACAAAACAGTGGCCTTGCGAGTAACTCTTTTTGGTTTTTTTGCCACAGTTTGAGCATAAAATGGTACCGCTAAACGTCAGCGTTAACTCTTTACCAATGAGTGCGTTTAGGTCGACTAGGTTGTCGCCCACAGGAAGATGATATTGAACTGGCTCTGTTAAGCTCGATTTTAATTTACGCAAAGTGCCTTGCATCTTTACTTGGCCCCTAAAGATGTTGATATTAAAACGTGGAGTTTAACATCTTTAAACTGTATTGGCTTTTTAAGAAATACAAATAGTCATCTAGGGGAAGTGGCTTAGCGTATAGGTAACCTTGCGCTCTGTCGGCGCCCATTTCTTTTAATAAGTGGTGCACATCTTGGGTTTCTATGCCTTCCATGGTTATAGATAGCCCTAGGTTATGTGCCATATCTATAGCGGTTTGCACAATCACTTTATTGGCGGTGTTATTCGTTAAATCAAATACAAACGATTTATCTACTTTGAGCTCCGTAAAGCGATAATTAACCAAATAACTTAGCGATGAATAGCCAGTGCCAAAGTCATCAAGGACCACGCGCACCCCTAAATCAGAAAGCTCATTAACCAATGAAATAAGCGCTTCGTGGCTTTCGACTAATGCTGACTCCGTTAATTCAAACTTAAGAAGCTGCGCCGGAACTTGGTATTTTATAAGGACGTTTTCGACTTTTTCGGCTAGGTTTTTAATCGACAGATTTTTAGCACTTAAATTTACGCTAATTGGGTGATCGTTATAGCCTTGCTCGGTTAGTTTGAGGATATCTTTACAGGCTTGCTCAATAACCCATAAGGTAAGCTCGTTAATAATACCTGTGTGCTCAGCAAGGGTGATCAGCTCTTCTATCGATACGCCTTTAAAAGCAGGGTCGGGCCAACGTAGCAGCGCTTCGGCGCCACATACTTGATTAAAGTTCAGCCCTATTTGAGGCTGATAGTATAACGCTAGTTGGTTGTTTTTAATTGCTTTTTGTAATTTAGCGGCCAATGCCACATCCATTAATATATTACTGCCGTTAGAGGCGCTTACTACTAAATCGTTATTACTTTTAGCTTTTTTAAGTGCCAAGTAACCCCGTTTTGTCCAGTACTCAAAGTCGTCACTGTGGGCTGCGCTACTAATCCCTATGTTATAGGTAAGTTGTAAGTTTAAGCCTTGAATTTCGTATTGCTTGGGCAGGCTATTTATAACTTTAATTAAGGCCCCTTCAAGTGACTCCTGGTTTTGGTTTTTAGTAGATATGCAGGCAAATACCCCGCTGCCTAAGTCGGCTAAGCGGGGGCTGTTATTAAAATCTGTATCTAGGTTGGTAAATTCGCGCTCATGGCTAAGCTCTAACTCTATTTGTTTAGCCACGTGCTTTATTAAAGTGTAGCCCTGCGATGGGGTGATAATGGTATTGAGCGAGTTAAAATGGCGAATTTTAATTAAACACAAGGTGGTATTTCGCCCCTGTGCTTGTAAGCTCATAAACGCTTGTTTTAATTTGGCACTGTTAAGTAATTTAGTTTGCTGAGTATGTGTAGCATGATAAAGCGCACGCTCGCGCTGGTAGCGCACTCTATCGGCAAGTGCCATAGCCATTAAAATAACTTCACACAATATAGCCACTAAAAACGCGTGACGAATCGCAAAGCTATAATCCAAATAGCCCGTTAATTCTAATGGCTGTATTGCCGCGCCAACAATGAGGGGAACCCACGAAAAAACGTAAAACTTCGCCCACCTAAAGCCCGTGCGTAGTTTGTTATAAATTAAAATAACACACGTAATATATAACAAGCTTAATACACAAAAAAAGATGGGTGCTGCAATGTACTCGGGTATAAATAAAGTGGTGATTGATAATAAAGATATTAAAATAAGTAGTGCTTTACTCATTTTATAGCGCCAGCATTTGTCCTTGTGGTAGCGCAAAAACATGGTGCAAAAGGCGAGCGTAAAAAAGGCCATTGCGTAGTTTGAAAAAATCACTTTTTCGTGTAAGTACAATTGCCACTCTAGGGGCCACAAGTAAAAGCCAAAGCCCATTACAATGCCCATTAAACACAGCGCACTAATTATATAGCCTATATAAACTAAATAAACGCGGTCTTTAATCCCAAAATAAAGCACTAAATTATACAGGGCAGCCATTAATAACACGCCGGCAAATATGCCCCAAATGCCGGTTTGCGAGCGAACTAAATCAACAAATTCTTTATGGCGATACAAATTAACTGGGGTTTTGCTGATCCCCGTTGTATCTATTTTTATGGCTAAGCGCTCTGTTGTTTTACTCTCAAGTGCAAAACGTATATGCGGTACGCTATATTGAAAAAGCGTGAGAGACTTTACTTTATCACCTAATTTATAGCTTTCTATAAGCTCATTTCTTTTGTTTAACCGATACACGCTGAGGTGATCAACCATCGGGTTATCAAAATGGGCAACAATGTCTTGAGCATCCAAACTTTTATTTTCAAGGTCTATAAATAGCCAATAGTTTTGCTGCTTAAAGCTCCATTGAATATCGGTTAACGGCTGGTGGGTGATTAGCTCGGGATTTAAAATAATATCGTTGAGTGTGTGAGATTTACTTTCATCTATGTAGTAGGCAAAGTCTAAATATACAGGCGTGGTTTTATCGATGGTATAGCGAGTCGGCACAACCAGGTTAGAAGCGAGTGTGCTAATAATATAAAATATGAAAATCAGTATGGCTATGGCCGCGGCATGATAACGTAAAGTTTTCGTTTCCAACGTTGTATACTTGTAATAAATCTTTTAATTAGTGTAGCACTAAAAAAGCGCATATAAACTGCGCTTTTTTAGTTAAATTTTTAGGACCTGCTTATCCTTCAGGATTAAAATTTGTTCTAACTAGGGACGATTTAATCGTGGCGCGAGGTTTGTAACCTAGTGGGCTAAGTAAAAACCGAGCAACAAAGAGTTAATCGTCCCTAGGACGAACCTTCGTGCAGCGCGTGTTTGGTATTTATACTGCGTTATCGCCTATTTATGGGGAATAACCACACTACATAGGCTCTGCCTTGCCTAAATACCAAACACACTGCTGCAAATTTAATCTCGAAAGATAAACAGGCCCTAAGTTAAACCAATAATTTAGTTACAGGCTACTGCTCTCGGGCAATCGCTCTGTAAGCAATATCGGTGCGGTACTCCATACCTTCCCAGCTAATTTGTTTTACAAGCTCGTATGCACGTTGCTGTGCCTCGGTAACGGTATTGCCGAGTGCCGTTGCACATAATACACGTCCACCTGCGGTGACAACGTTTTCGCCATCTTGCTTAGTACCCGCATGAAATACTTTTTTATCAGCAGGGTAGTTAACTTTAAGGCCTGATATTGCATCACCTTTAGGGTAATCACCTGGGTAGCCTTTAGCGGCAAGTACAACACCTACGGCTGCGCGCGGGTCAAACTCAATGGTTGTTTTATCAAGCTCTTCGCGGTTTGCCGCTTCAACTAGTTCAACCAAGTCTGATTTAAGACGAAGCATCATAGGTTGCGTTTCAGGGTCACCAAAACGACAGTTGTACTCAATTACTTTTGGCGTGCCCTGGGCATCAATCATTAAGCCTGCGTATAAAAAGCCTGTGTAGGGATGGCCTTCGCTTGCCATACCCTCAACGGTAGGAACGATGACCTCGTTCATAATGCGCTGGTGGATTTCGTCGGTTACTACAGGTGCCGGTGAGTATGCGCCCATGCCGCCAGTATTTGGACCTTCATCGCCATTGTATGCACGCTTATGATCTTGGCTTGTTGCAAATGGCAAAATGTTTTTACCATCAACCATAACAATAAAAGAAGCTTCTTCGCCTTCTAAAAACTCTTCGATCACGACGCGGCTGCCAGCCTCGCCAAAAGCATTACCGGCAAGCATATCGCGAATAGCGTCTTCTGCTTCGCGTTCATCCATTGCCACAATAACGCCTTTACCAGCTGCTAGGCCATCTGCTTTTATTACAATTGGCGCGCCTTTTTCTTTTAAATAAGCAAGGGCAGGGTCAATTTGTTCAAACGTTTGGTAATCAGCAGTTGGTATGGCATGGCGAGCTAAAAAGTCTTTAGTAAACGACTTAGAGCCTTCTAGCTGCGCTGCACCGGCTGTTGGACCAAAAATAGCGAGACCATGTTCACGGAACTTATCTACTACGCCTAATACAAGCGGTACTTCAGGGCCAACAATAGTAAGTTCTACATTGTTTTGTTGTGCAAAGCTTAATAGGCCATCTAGGTCTTCAACGTTAATTGCAACGTTTTCTAGTTTTGGCTCAAGTGCAGTACCGGCATTACCCGGTGCTACAAATACAGTGTGTACTTTCGTGTTTTGAGCGGCCTTAAACGCAAGTGCGTGTTCGCGGCCGCCGCTGCCAATGACTAATACATTCATGGCGAAATATTCCTATTTAAAGCGGTTTTTTAAATTTCAGCGTCATACGGTCGCTTTCACCAATAGCTTTGTATTTATCAGCGTCTTGTTCGCCAAGGCGTAAGCTAGGTGGTAGCGTCCACACCCCTTTAGGGTGATCGGCTGTATCTTTTGGATTGGCGTTAATCTCACTGCTTGCAACTAATTCAAATCCAGCTTTTTTAGCTAAATCGACCACGTAACTTTGCTTCATGTAGCCGGTTGATTTTTGATCCTCATCAGGTCGGCTTTCATCTAAGCGATGTTCAACTACACCTAATACGCCACCTGGTTTTAACGCTTTATAAAAAGACTTAAATGCACTGAGTGCGCCTTTAGTGTCTTTACCCATGTACCAGTTATGTACATTGCGAAAGGTTAATACCATGTCGGCAGTGCCGGCTGGGGCAATATCAGTGTGCGTTAATGGGGCAAACTCAGAAATTTTTACTTTGCTAAAACGCTCATCTTCGGCCACTTTTTTCTTAAAGCCGGCTAAAGAGCGCTGGTAGTAACCTACCGATGAATCACTCGGAAAATGCGCTGCGTAATATAAGCCTTGCTCTTTAAGTGCAGGGGCTAAAATTTCGCTGTACCAACCACCACCAGGGGCAATTTCAACCACGGTCATTGTTGGTTTAAAACCAAAAAATGCCAGTGTTTGCTCAGGGTGGCGGTATTCATCGCGGGCGCTATTTTTAGCGCTACGCTCGCTTGATTGAATAGCATGGCTAAGGCTTGACTCATGGTTATGGCTAAGTGCCATTGTTGAGGTCAGCGTAAGCGAGGCAACAAGTAGTGACTTTAGTGCAAATTTCATCGTTTGTTCCTTAACATTTTAAATAGGTGTTGAACCAGAATACGTGAATTGATTGCAAACAAAAAGGGCTAAACGTTGTGTTTAACCCTTTGTGTGATTAGTGGCGGAAGTGGCGCATGCCGGTAAATACCATCGCCATGCCAGCTTCGTCAGCGGCGGCGATAACTTCTTCATCGCGCATTGAACCACCCGGTTGAATAACCGCAGTAATACCAGCGGCTGCGGCTGCGTCTATACCATCACGGAATGGGAAAAACGCATCTGATGCCATTACAGAGCCAGGTACTTCTAGATTTTCATCAGCGGCTTTAATACCCGCTATTTTAGCTGAGTAAACACGGCTCATTTGGCCTGCGCCTACGCCAATGGTCATACCGTCGCGGGCATATACAATCGCGTTTGATTTAACAAACTTAGCCACTTTCCAGCAAAATAGTAAATCTTTAAGTTCTTGATCAGAAGGCTGGCGCTTAGATACGACTTTTAAATCGCCTTGGGTAACCATGCCTAGGTCGCGGTCTTGTACTAAAACACCGCCGTTAACGCGTTTAATATCGTGGCCAGTTGCTTTGCTACTCCATTGACCACACGCTAATAAGCGTACGTTCTTTTTAGCTTCAACAATTTTTGCTGCTTCGCTTGAAACGCTAGGGGCAATAATTACTTCAACAAATTGACGCTCAACAATGGCTTGTGCTGTTGCAGCGTCAAGCTCGCGGTTAAAGGCAATAATGCCACCAAACGCTGAGGTTGGATCTGTTTTAAAGGCGCGGTCGTAAGCACTAAGAATATCTTCGCCAATTGAAACGCCACACGGGTTTGCGTGTTTAACAATAACACATGCAGGTACATCAAATTCTTTAACACACTCAAGTGCTGCGTCGGTATCTGCAATGTTATTAAACGACAGGGCTTTACCTTGTAGTTGAGTAGCTGTTGCAACAGACGCTTCGCTTACGTTGTTTTCAACATAAAAAGCAGCATCTTGATGTGAGTTTTCACCGTAACGCATATCTTGCTTTTTAGTGAATTGCATATTGATAGTGCGTGGGAATTTAGTCTCTTCAGCGGCTTCTTCAGTGTAATCAGGTACCATTTTGCCAAAGTAGTTAGCAATCATGCCATCGTACTGAGCTGTGTGCTCATACGCGGCAATGGCTAAATCAAAACGTGTTTTGTACGTTGTTGAACCATTGTTGCTTTGCATTTCGCTAATAACGCGCTCGTAATCGTTTGCGTTTACCACGATGGTGACGTCTTTGTGGTTTTTAGCGGCTGCACGAACCATGGTAGGTCCGCCAATATCAATGTTTTCAATAGCATCTTCAAGGCTGCAGTTTTCTTGAGCGACAGTATTCGCAAAGGGGTATAAGTTAACTACAACAATATCGATAGCAGAGATGTTGTTATCTGCCATTACGCTTTCATCTTGTCCGCGGCGCGCTAAAATACCGCCGTGAATTTTAGGATGAAGGGTTTTTACGCGACCATCCATGATTTCAGGATGACCTGTGTGATCTGATACTTCAGTCACTTTTATGCCGTTATCAGCAAGGAGTTTGCAAGTACCGCCAGTTGATAAAATATCTACACCTTGCGCTTCTAGTGCGTGGGCAAATTCAACAATACCGGTTTTATCAGACACACTTAATAGTGCGCGACGAATAGGACGATGAGTATCCATTGTAGTTTAATTTCCTCAGTTAATGAGCTAGCTTAGAAGCGGGCATTTTAACTGATTACTACTCAAAAAACGACTTATAAAGCGCCAATAAGCGTGAGCATTTTGCAACATCTCTACTAAATTGTGCGCATAAAAAAAGCACCCTAAGGTGCTTTTTTGCATGATACCAATTGTATTGGATTAGTAAGCAGTTATAACGATAGAAAAACAAGTCTATAACAAGGCAAAAATTTTACAGTGTAGTTATTCTACATAAGAAATTTTTAACGCCGTTATGGGCTTGTTTAGCTCGTTAGCATGCTTACGCTTTCAATATAATTGGTATTAGTTCATGCCGTATTTTTTAAGCTTTTTACGTAAAGTACCACGGTTGATACCTAGTAAAATTGCCGCACGAGTTTGGTTACCACGTGTGTATGTCATTACTTCTTCAAGTAATGGCGCTTCTAGCTCTGAAAGAACAAGGTCGTAAACGTCTTGCACATCTTGACCGTTAAGCTGCTTTAAATAGTGGTGAACAGCTTTTTTTACTGCATCACGCAATGGCTGCGGTTTCTCGTGTGACTGAACATGAGGGTTTGTGATAAATGGAGAAGTCACGTTTTGTTCGAACATTATTTAATCTCTTTCTTTCTTAGTTAGCTGCTAGTGTTTTAAAGTATTGCGTTAATGCGTCAACCTGTGCTTGTGGGTTGTCGAGCGCATTAAATACTCGCCTAAACTGACCGTCACTGTCATGGGTTTGCAAATACCAAGATACATGTTTGCGAGCGATTCGCGCTCCCATTGGCTCGCCGTAAAACGCATGGAGGTTATCTAAATGCTCCATTAAAATACTTCGCACCTCTGAAATAGCAGGTGGTGGTAAGTGTTCTCCAGTTCGCAAATAGTGGTCTATCTCCCTAAATATCCAAGGGCGACCTTGGGCGGCTCGGCCAATCATGATGGCATCTGCACCCGTATAGTCCAAAACCTGCTTTGCTTTTTCTGGAGATGTAATATCACCATTAGCAACCACAGGTATCGACACTGAGCGTTTTATATCCCTAATCGTGGCATATTCTGCTTCACCTTTGTACATACATGCGCGTGTACGCCCATGTACGGCAAGTGACGCAATGCCATAACGCTCAGCTATTCTCGCAATCTCTACACCATTACGGTTGTCCTGATCCCATCCTGTGCGGATTTTAAGTGTGACCGGGATATCAACAGCGTTAACCACTGCATCAACTATCTCTTCCACAAGTTCAGGAAACTGTAATAATGCAGAGCCTGCGAGTTTCTTGTTCACTTTTTTTGCTGGGCACCCCATATTGATATCTATGATCTGTGCACCGTTAGCAACATTGAATTGTGCGGCCTGCGCCATAAGCTCAGGATCAGCTCCTGCAATTTGCACCGCGCGTATACCCGACTCACCGCTGTGATCCATACGGTTCATCGATTTTTCAGTTTTCCAAACCTTCGGGTTTGACGATAACATTTCAGACACGGCCAAGCCTGCGCCTAAGCGGCGGCAAAGCTGTCTAAATGGTCTGTCTGTAATACCTGCCATTGGCGCGACTATTACATTATTCTCAAGTTGGTATGAACCGATACGCACTGTATTCAATAGGCCTCTTTTCAAGGGGCGCTAAGTTTACGGTTTTTTTAGGAAAAATCAAAGGCTATAAATTGAACAAAAGTGACTTTTTTTTGCCCTTTTCGTATTGACTTTTGATAACCGCATGACAAGTGGGTCGATTTGTTTGAAATTTAAACAAAAAATAATTTTGTCAAATTATACGTGCTAATTTTCTAACTGTAAAAAAATAGTAAAGCCTGTTAAATACAGGCTTTACATGCAAGTTTTGAGTTAAAACTCTAAATTTATAAATGTATGCGGTTAGCTATTTTTTGTACCGCTTACACGGGTCCAATCACCCTCTAGTGCAATATCGTCAAGCTCAATAAAGGGGGCGTAAATATCGGCAACCGATTGGGCTTGTTCTTCTAATATGCCCGACATAGCAATTTTGCCACCCGGTTTAAGTAATCCCAAAATTACACTGTGAAGCTCACGCAGCGGCTGCGCTAAAATATTAGCCACTACAATATCAGCACTAAACTCAGGTTGGTTTTCTGGCAGGTATACCTCAAGCTTATCGGCT
The DNA here is from genome assembly GCF_028599255.1 of Pseudoalteromonas sp. Angola-7. Classification (NCBI taxonomy): domain Bacteria; kingdom Pseudomonadati; phylum Pseudomonadota; class Gammaproteobacteria; order Alteromonadales; family Pseudoalteromonadaceae; genus Pseudoalteromonas; species Pseudoalteromonas sp. Angola-7. Next base: position 42,403 of record NZ_JAQREL010000009.1, on the reverse strand, counting down.
ACGCCGTTACGCTGTGCGTTATCTAAGCTTGCTTCTAGAGCTTGCGGGTCAATATCAATACCTATCATGCGCTCTGCGCCAAGTTTAATGGCTGCAATGCCTAAAATGCCCGATCCACAACCAAAATCAACTACCGTTTTGCCGGTTAGGTCTTGGCTTTCTAGCCATTTAAGGCACAGTGCCGTTGTTGCATGCGTACCCGTACCAAATGCAAGGCCTGGGTCGAGCAATACATTGACTGCATCTGGGTCTGGAATGTCGCGCCAGCTTGGGCATATCCACAGTTTTTCGCCGAACTGGATTGGGTGAAAGTTATCCATCCACTCACGTTCCCAGTCTTTATCTTCTAGTTGCTCAATTTTGTATACCAGTGTGTCTTTAATTTCATCATGACGCTTAAGTAATGCAATTACCGCGTTCATATCATGATTGGCTTCAAATAGACCAATTACAGTGGTATCGGCCCAAAACTCAACGGTGCCAATTTTAGGCTCATAAATAGGCGTGTCTTTAGCGTCAATAAAAGTAACAGAGGCGCTGCCTGCTTCCATTAATAAGTCACTCACTGCATCTGCGGTAGCAGCATTGGCATTGATACGGATTTGGATCCAAGCCATGGTTGTTTCCTTTAAATAGAAAAAAGGCCGCTACAGCGGCCTTTTTAGTTTATATGAAGCGCTAAATTATTTAGCGTCTAAAAAGCTTTTTAGTAAATCAGAGCGAGAAGGGTGGCGCAATTTACGCAGTGCTTTCGCTTCTATTTGACGAATACGCTCACGTGTTACGTCAAACTGTTTACCTACTTCTTCTAAGGTGTGGTCGGTATTCATATCAATACCAAAGCGCATACGAAGTACTTTAGCTTCACGGGCTGTAAGGCCTGCTAGCACGTCATTTGTTGCGCCACGAAGAGATTCCATTGTTGCCGAGTCGATTGGCGAATCAATAGTGGTATCTTCGATAAAGTCACCTAAGTGCGAATCTTCATCATCACCGATTGGTGTTTCCATCGAAATTGGCTCTTTGGCAATTTTAAGTACCTTACGGATTTTATCCTCAGGCATCATCATGCGTTCTGCTAATTCTTCAGGATTTGGCTCACGACCCATTTCTTGTAACATTTGACGAGAGATACGGTTAAGTTTATTAATCGTTTCTATCATATGTACTGGAATACGGATTGTTCTTGCTTGGTCAGCAATTGAGCGGGTAATCGCTTGGCGAATCCACCACGTAGCATAAGTCGAGAACTTATAACCACGGCGGTATTCAAACTTATCTACCGCTTTCATCAAGCCAATGTTACCTTCTTGGATTAAATCTAAGAACTGTAAACCACGGTTTGTGTATTTTTTAGCAATTGAGATTACAAGACGTAAGTTAGCTTCAACCATTTCTTTTTTCGCACGGCGCGCTTTTGCTTCACCAATGCTCATACGACGGTTAATGTCTTTAATACGCTCAATGCTTAAGCCTGTGCTTTCTTCAATTACACATAGCTTTTGGATGCAACGAATAATTTCAGGCTTCACTTCTTCAAGTTTAGCTGAATGTTTTTCGTTAGCATTTATTTCTAGGTCTAGCCACGCTGAGTCAGTTTCGTTATTAGCAAAGTGCTTAATAAACGTTTTCTTAGGGAGCTTAGCAATTTGTACCGCTTGTTTCATGATAAGGCGTTCTTGAATACGCACTCTATCCATCATTTCACGCATGTTGTTAACCATGCGATCAAACTGTTTTGGTACTAATTTAAAAGTTCTGAAAAGCTCGCCAATTTCAAAAATAGCGGCTTGAGAATCTGGGTGCGAACGCCCTTTTTCATCAAAGGTAGCGCGAGCTTTAACGTATAAATCACGTAAGTGTTCAAAGTGAATACGGGCTTCTTCTGGATCTGGGCCTGTATCTACTTCTTCTTCGTCTTCATCGTCATCGCTGTCTTTGTCATCTTCATCATCGTCTTCATCAAGTTGTTCTTCACTTAATTCAGAGCCAATGTGAGTTGCTGAGATTTGCGCTTCGTCTTCGTTAGGGTCGAAAAAGCCTGAAATAATGTCGCTTAAGCGCATTTCTTCTGCTTCAAACTTATCCCACTGTTCAAGAAGGTAAGTAATCGCTTCAGGGTATTCGGCAACAGAAATTTGTACCTGGTTGATACCTTCTTCAATGCGCTTAGCGATTACAATTTCGCCTTCACGTGTAAGAAGTTCAACAGTACCCATTTCACGCATATACATGCGCACTGGGTCAGTTGTACGGCCAATTTCTTTTTCTACAGTTGCAAGGGCTGCAGCAGCAGCTTCTGCTGCGTCTTCGTCTGTCGTGGTTTCTTGCATCATTAATTCATCAGCATCAGGCGCGTTTTCGCTAACCTTGATACCCATGTCATTAATCATGCTAATGATATCTTCTACTTGATCTGAGTCGATTATGTCTTGTGGAAGGTGATCATTTACTTCAGCAAAAGTTAAGTAGCCTTGCTCTTTACCTTTTTGAATCAGAAGTTTTAATTGTGACTGAGGAGTTGGATCCATAGAGATTGTTTCTTCCACTCTGATAAGTTGATACAACAGGCGTCATCATAGAGTTAGCCTTTTAACTAACTTTAATAATGTGACGCAGTGAATAGCACAGTATAACAGTTTAAATCAAGTCTGACTAGCTGTTACTCGCTTTTAGCGCTGTCATAAGTAAATGACATTCTAGTTTTTCATCACTTGATAAGCCCTGTGTCTTGTCCTTTATTAATAGGGTCTCTAGTCGATAATTTAAACACTGATCTTCAATAAATTTAAAAGTATTTTGAAAAACAGTCTCTAAACGCTCATCACTAATTTGGTGCTGCCATGTGGCAAGCTTTACTAGCGGTTCGTAATCCTCGGAATCTCTAAATGATTCGAGTAAAACTGCTGTGTTCGCATTGTCTTTTTGCAGTGCGCGCTCTTGTAAGCGCAGTAGCAAACCAATACCCGCTATGTTCATTTGCGCCAATTCTGGCAAATGGGGCACACTTTTAGCTAACTGTGGGTGCTGAATTAAAATACCAATAGCTTGGCGCATTGGGGTAATTTTAAATTTTCGCTCAACAGCGTGTTGTTGCTTTGGTGTTTTTAAGCGGCTATTTAGCTGCTCACGCGTACGGCCAATTAATCGCCCTAACTGCTCTAAAATATTTTCTTGGTAAAATTCACTCGGAATTTTTTCAATTAACGGCAAAGCGGCACTTAATAGCTTCGCTTTGCCTGAGTCGAGTGTTAGGTCTACTTCTTGGCTAAGCTTATTAAATAACACTTTGGTAAAATCATCTGCTTGGCTTAAGCGTTGCTCAAACTGTGTTTTACCTTCTTGCTGAACCAGTGAATCGGGGTCTTCGCCGTCAGGTAAAAATACAAAGTGTAATGCTTTGCCATCGTTTAAGTAGGGCAGGGCATTTTCTAGTGCTCGCCATGCAGCGTCGCGGCCCGCTCTGTCGCCATCGTAACAACAAATAACTTTGTCGGTGGTTCTAAATAGCGTATGCATATGCTCGCTTGTTGTTGCGGTACCAAGCGCAGCTACGGCATATTCAATACCTTGCTCTGCAAGTGCAACTACATCCATGTAACCTTCTACAATAAGTACATGCTCAAGCTTTTTATGTGCTTGTTTTGCCTCATAAAGACCATATAGCTCAAAGCCTTTATGAAAAATGCGGGTCTCTGGTGAGTTGAGGTATTTAGGCCCTTGGTCGGCTTGCATTACACGCCCGCCAAAGGCAATAACACGGCCACGTTTATCACGAATAGGGAACATTAACCGATCGCGGAAAAAATCAAACTGCCTACCTGGTGTTTTTTCGGAGGCGAGCTTAAGCTCGACCAGCTGTTCTTTTTGCTCTTTTGTTCTGCCAAGTTGTTGGCACAGCGCTTCCCATTCGCTCGGCGCATAACCAATCATAAACTTTTTAACGGTTTCGCCACTTAAACCACGCCCTTTTACATAGTCAATCACCGCAGCAGAGTTACTGTGGTGCTTTAATTGATGCTGATAAAAGCGTGCTGTGTGTAACATTAAATCGTAATCTGAGCGCTTTTGCGCTGCCGTGCGCTCAGGTGCTGAGCTACTGCCTTTCTCGCGAGGTACGTCTAAATTTAAAAGGCTTGCGAGCTCTTCTATGGCATCAACAAATTCAAGCTTGTCGTATTCCATAACAAACGAAATAGCGTTGCCATTAGCACCACAGCCAAAGCAGTGGTAAAACTGTTTATCTTGAGAAACAGTAAACGAGGGAGATTTTTCGTTATGGAAAGGGCAGCAAGCTTGGTAGTCTTTGCCTGCTTTTTTAAGACCAACTTTAGAGTCTATTAGCTCTACAATATCTGTTCTGGCGAGTAAATCGTCAATAAAATTTCGTGGGATCTTTCCAGCCATGTTTTGTAAGTAGTCCTAACAATTGGTGAGGTGTAATTTCAACACAATGCGCGCATTTATAAAAGGGGTATCGGTAAGCTAAAAAGCTACATTATATCCATGGGCAATAATACTTAATCATTTTTAGGTGCTAAACCTGACGCTAACAGCGTGCAAAGCTAGGATATTGAAGGTAGAGCAGTGCAGGCGCAGTAAGTGATAGCCCTAAATAACCCATTTTACCTAGCCTTCGATGTGCTTTTGTAGCTACACAATAAATCACTTAATTACATGCACGAGCATTACTTAAAAGCGTTTTGTTTGTCTACTTAAACGAAGAAACCGAGCACTAGGCTCGGTTTGCTTTAATCATACTTTGTGTATGTGGGAGTATTAGGCTGTTAATCGTTGCTTAATTAAACCAGAAAGCTTGCCCATATCGGCACGTCCTTCGGCTTTGCTTTTGATTATGCCCATTACTTTACCCATGTCTTGCATACCTGCTGCATTAGTATCAGCAATAGCCGCATCAATAAGGGCAACTATTTCTTCTTCACTCAATTGTTGAGGTAAAAAAGTTTCTAGTGCTGCGATCTCATTGGCTTCAATTTCGGCTAAATCTTCACGCCCAGCATCTTTGTACTGAGTGTAAGAATCACGACGTTGTTTAACAAGCTTCACTATAACGGAGGTAATACCTGCGTCGTCTAGTGTTATTTGCTCGTCAATCTCACGTTGCTTGATTGCGGCAAGCACCATGCGAATAGGGTTAAGACGTTGTTTGTCTTTCGCTCTCATCGCATCTTTTTGCGCATCTTTTAGCGTTATTAAAAGGCTCATTTATACAAGACCTAATACTATTAGTATAATTTAACGCGACGTGCGTTATCGCGAGAAAGCTTCTTCATGTGACGCTTAACCGCTGCAGCTTTTTTACGCTTACGCTCAGCTGTTGGCTTTTCATAGTGCTCGCGACGACGAACTTCTGAAAGGATACCTGCTTTTTCACATGAACGCTTGAAGCGACGAAGTGCTACGTCAAACGGTTCGTTCTCTCTTACTTTAATTACTGGCATTAAAAATTCACCTACCTAAATTATGAGCGTTGCTCAAGTTGATCAAACATTGATCAAGTGGTTCAAAAATGGTGCGGTATTGTAATCCGAAGCAACACCACATGTAAAGGATAATATTAACAGAAATGCAGCGGCTTAAATAGTGTTAATTTGGCTGGCGTTGGTATAGCCTGCAGAATACTTGCCCTGCTTTTTTCTCTTTAATTAACAGCCAGTTATCTGGTTGTGAAAAGCTGCTTAGTTCGGTTTCCACCTCAACATAAATGAGCGCGTCTTCGCTAAGCCATTGGTTATTTTCTAATAAATCACAGCTACTTTGCGCTAAGTTTTTACGAAATGGTGGGTCAACAAAAACTAAATTAAATGGTGAATTTGTATTCTTTTGCTCTAAATATGAGAGTGAATTAGTGTGTTTTACCTGTGCATTTTCAAGCTTTAAGGTACTAATATTTTGCTCAATTTGCTTAGCAGCCGAGGCATCTAGTTCGATAAACGTGGCGCTTTTAGCAAACCGAGAAAGCGCTTCAAAGCCAAGCCCGCCAGAGCCTGCAAAGCAATCGAGTACTGTTGCATCGCGCGTATCTTGCATTAACCAATTAAACACGGTTTCTTTAATGCGGTCTGTTGTTGGGCGTAGCCCTTCTACATTTTTTACCGGCAGTTTACGGCCACGAAATTGCCCGCTGATTACTCTAATAAAGCCGTCAGTAGATTTGCTAATTACTTTATTTTTCGTTGTTTTTTTTCTCATTTAGGTCACTAAAAAATGGTATAAGGGATCTAGCTCAGATAATATTGTGCGTAGTTTACGTTTAGCTTCATTTTTCAACCGCATTAAAAGTGTTACTATTTAGCACTTACGTTTTGAACGGTTGTTTGGCCGGCACGCTTTGCTGAGCCACACCAAGCTATTTCAAATTTTAGTTTATCAGATTTTTATAAGTGGTTATTAGCAAGTATGGCAAAAAAAAGTAAATTCATGTCTTGGCTCGGTTTTGGTAAGTCAGATAAAAAACAAGCAGAAGCTGATAAACAACAGGCATTAGCTCAGCAACAAGAGGCTGAGCGCTTAGCGGCAGAAAAGGCCGAAGCAGAGCGTGAAGAACAAGCACGTATTGCTGCTGAAAAAGCACAAGCAGAGCGTTTAGCAATTGAAAAGGCTAATGCAGAGTTGCTTGCAAAAGAGCAAGCCGAAGCACAGGCGCAACAACAAGCACAAGCTGCTCGTCTAGCTGAGCAAGAAGCGCAAATGCGTTTAGAGCAAGAGCGTATGGCTGCACAGCGAGCTGAGCAACAACGTTTAGACACAGAGCGCGAGCAAGCTGAGCAAGATGAAAAATTAGCAATTGAAAAAGCCAACGCTGAGTTGCTTGCGAAAGAGCAAGCTGAAGCACAGGTACAACAACAAGCACAAGCCGCTCGTTTAGCAGAGCAAGAAGCGCAAATGCGTTTAGAGCAAGAGCGTGTTGCAGCAGAAAAAGCTGAAGCTGAGCGTTTAGAGCAAGAGCGTATTGCACAAGAACAGGCAGAAGCTGAACGTGCAGAGCAAGAACGTATTGCTGCAGAAAAAGCAGAAGCTGATCGCTTAGAACAAGAGCGTATTGCCGCAGAGCAAGCAGAAGCTGAACGTGTAGAGCAAGAGCGTATTGCCGCAGAGCAAGCAGAAGTTGAACGTGCAGAGCAAGAACGTATTGCTGCAGAAGCGGAAGCTGAGCGTTTAGAGCAACAGCGAATTGCTGCAGAACAAGCAGAAGCTGAACGTTTAGAGCAACAGCGTATTGCAGCAGAACAAGCAGAAGCTAAGCGTTTAGAGCAGCAGCGTATTGCAGCAGCAGAAGCAGAAGCTGAGCGTTTAGAGCAACAGCGAATTGCCACAGAACAAGCAGAAGCTGAACGTGCAGAACAAGAGCGTATTGCTGCAGAACAAGCAGAAGCTGAATGTGTAGAGCAACAGCGAATTGCCGCAGAGCAAGCAGAAGCTGAGCGCTTAGAACAAGAGCGTATTGCACAAGAACAGGCAGAAGCTGAACGTGCAGAGCAAGAACGTATTGCAGCAGAGGCCGAAGCTGATCGTTTAGAGCAAGAGCGCATTACGGCAGAGCTTGCAAAAGAAGAAGCTAAACTTGCCGAAAAGCCTAAAAAAGAAGGCTTTTTTTCACGTCTTAAAAAAGGGTTATTAAAAACCCGTGTAAATATAGGCTCTGGCTTTGCATCTATTTTTAGTGGTAAAAAAATAGACGATGATTTATTTGAAGATTTAGAAACACAGCTTCTTACCGCCGATTTAGGTGTTGATACCACCATGAAGCTGATTGATAGCCTTACTGATGTCGCCGATCGCAAGCAGCTTAAAGATGGCGATGCGCTTTATGACTTAATGAAGCAAGAAATGGCCGCAATGCTTAAAACAGCTGAGCAACCGCTTGAGATACATGCTGATAAAAAACCATTTGTTATATTAATGGTCGGTGTAAACGGCGTAGGTAAAACGACAACCATTGGTAAGTTAGCTAAGCAATTTCAAAATGAAGGTAAGTCGGTTATGTTGGCCGCAGGTGATACCTTTCGTGCAGCAGCCGTAGAGCAGCTGCAAGTGTGGGGCGAGCGTAACAGCATTCCTGTTATTGCCCAGCACACTGGTGCAGATAGTGCCTCGGTGGTGTTTGATGCATTTCAAGCCGCTAAAGCGCGTAATGTAGATGTATTAATTGCTGATACAGCAGGGCGCTTGCAAAATAAAGATAACTTAATGCAAGAGCTTGAAAAAATAGCACGCGTAATGAAGAAAATTGACCCCGATGCACCGCATGAAGTTATGCTAACCATTGATGCGGGTACAGGTCAAAATGCAATTAGCCAAGTAAACTTATTTAATCAATGTGTTGGTTTAACCGGTATTACCCTCTCAAAACTTGATGGTACTGCTAAAGGTGGGGTTATATTTGCGGTTGCAGATAAGTTTAATATTCCTATTCGTTACATTGGTGTTGGCGAAGGTATTGATGATTTACGCGCATTTAAAAGCGATGACTTTATTGACGCTTTATTTAGCCAAGATGAGGATGACGCTTAATACATAAAAGGGAGCTTGCTCCCTTTTTTGGTCTGTTTATCTTTTGAGATTAAACATGCGCTGCCCTTTGGACTATTTACTTTTTATTGCTCGGTTTTACTTAGCCTTCTGGGCTATAAACCTTGCGCCGCGATTAAATAGTCTCTAGGCAAAGCAAATTTCAATCCTGAAAGGTCTGCAGGCCCTAGCTAAGGAATTCCATTTTACTAATTTGGGACTGGCATAATAAAAAATGATAAATTTTCAGCAAGTAAGTAAAACCTATCCGGGTGGGCATCGCGCTCTCGAAAAAGTTACATTTCATATTAAGCCTGGCGAACTGGCTTTTTTAACAGGCCACAGTGGTGCGGGTAAAAGTACCTTATTAAAGCTCATTAGCTTAATGGAGCGCCCCTCTGCAGGCAACGTGCTAATTAATGGTGTTGATTTAAATAAAGTTAATTCTCGGCAAATTCCTTATGCACGCCGCGATATTGGTATTATTTTTCAAAATCATCGTTTGTTAGAGCGTTACACTGTGTTTGATAACGTTGCACTGCCGTTGATTATTGAAGGCACTCATCATAAACAAATCGCTAAACGAGTTCATGGTGCGCTAGATAAAGTAGGGCTGTTAGATAAAGTTAAATGTCATCCTTCTACACTCTCTGGTGGTGAGCAGCAACGCGTAGGTATTGCCAGAGCGATTGTAAATTCTCCGCCTATTTTATTAGCTGATGAACCAACGGGTAACCTTGACCCCGAGCTCTCTATGGAAATATTAAGGCTATTTGAAGATTTTAATAAACATGGTACGACAGTACTTATAGCAACACACGATCTAGGTCTGGTGTCGCGTTTAAAATACCGTAGCCTGACTTTAAAAGATGGCCGAATGCTTGAAGACCCACTTGCGGAGGGCACGCTGTGAGCTTGTTATTTAAAGGACGCCAAAACTCAAACGACAAACAAAAAAAATCAGCCATAGCTGGCGGTTATTTTTTTATTATTAATATTTTTCGCCAAGGGGTGCACAGTTTAGGTGAAATGTGGCGTACGCCACTTGCATCATTAATGACAATTGCGGTACTTGGGCTAAGTTTAACATTGCCTGCAACGCTTTATTTAGTCGTAAAAAATGTACAGCAAGTCAGTAGCGGGTTTGAAGAAGCCAGTGAAATATCGCTTTTTGTAAAAGAAAGTATGAGCGAACAAGAAACACAAACCTTAGTAAAGCGTTTAGCACTTTACGCCGAGGTAGAAAGTGTTGAATTTATTTCTAAGCAGCAAGCATTAACTGAATTTAAAGATGTGTCGGGGTTTGGGCAAGCTTTAGAGTACCTAGATAGCAACCCACTACCCGATGTTGTATTAGTGACACCTACTAAGCGGCATCGCCAGCCTAATGCGGCTAAAGCGCTGCTAACAAAGCTTGAGAACGAGCGCGAAGTAGATTTTGGTAAGCTTGATATTGCTTGGCTTGAGCGCCTAAATGCATTATTAGACTTATTAAAAGAAAGCGTTATCACAATTGCTTTATTACTTCTTACCTCTGTCACGCTTATTATTGGTAATACGATTCGTTTATCGATTATGGATAAAAAAGAAGAAATACAAGTAATGAAGTTAGTAGGTGCTACCAATACGTTTATACACGCTCCGTTTTTGTGGACCGGCATTTGGTATGGCGTTATAGGGGGCTTGTTTGCATTTATTTGTATTGCCTTAATGATGTGGTGGTTAACTAGCGCAGTAAGCAGCGTTGCGGGCGTGTATCAAACAAGCTTTTCGTTAATTGGTTTAACGCTTAATGAGTTTGGCGCATTAGTATTACTAGCAACCAGCTTAGGCTTTATTGGTTCTTACTTATCGGTTAACCGATATATTAAAGAAATTGAGCCTGATAAAGTATAAGTACAGCTGCTAATGGCTGACTCAAAAATGTCATGTTTGTATATTATTATCCTCAAATGAGATTAGTTGTAAATGCGCTGTTACGCTTGCGCTAATCTCTTGCAATCCCTTAGTTCATCACTTATTCAGTCGCATGTAGTAGACTTAACATACACTAAAAAACCGCTTGATTTACGCTTAAAAAAAGTTTTAAATTGGGGTTAGCACTCTTAGAGAAAGAGTGCTAAGATGGTTTCAAATGTTTATCACCGAGGTGAAAAATGAGTAAAGATTTATACGCAATGGCACTTACAGTTGGGCAACAAAGCGCAAGTATGGACGGCTACCTTCAAGCGGTTAGCACAATTCCTATGCTTAAAGCTGAGCAAGAGAAAGAGCTAGCAACACGACTTCAAGAAGAAGGCGATCTTAGTGCTGCAAAGCAACTCATTATGTCGCATTTACGCTTTGTAGCACATATTGCTAAAAGCTACTCGGGTTATGGTTTACCGCAAGCCGATTTAATCCAAGAGGGCAATATAGGCCTGATGAAAGCGGTTAAGCGTTTCGACCCGAGTGTGGGTGTACGTTTAGTGTCTTTCGCTGTTCATTGGATTAAAGCAGAAATTCATGAGTTTGTGCTTAAAAACTGGCGCATCGTAAAAGTTGCGACCACTAAAGCGCAACGTAAATTGTTTTTTAATCTTCGTAAAAACAAAAAACGTTTAGGTTGGTTTAACCAAGCTGAAGTAAGCACTGTAGCGAATGAGCTAGGTGTGAGTGAAAAAGAAGTTCGTGAAATGGAATCGCGCATGAGCGGCCAAGACATGGGCTTTGACTTAACGGGCGACGATAACGACGACGCACCAACAAGTACATATTCACCAGTACAATATTTAACAGACGGCTCAGCTGATTTAGCTGACGATATTGAGCAGCAACAATGGCAAGAGCAGTCACATACTCGTTTATTTAGCGCGCTTAAAACGCTAGACGAACGCTCACAAGACATTGTAAGTGCACGCTGGTTGTCTGATGACAAAGCAACACTACAAGAGCTAGCTGAAAAATACAGTGTATCTGCTGAGCGTGTTCGCCAGCTAGAAAAAACAGCGATGAAAAAGCTGCAAAGTGCTATGAGCTAATAGCGCAAAAAATGTAAAACTTAAAAAGCCCTGCATTAATATGCGGGGCTTTTGCTTTGTGGCTGTAAGTATTTTAATCAACGTTTTAGCTATTAATATTGCTTTTATTAGCTTAGTTGTATGGTTTAAATATACTTAAAATACCGCTTAAAGCTACCTAGCGTTGATCCCTTTACCTTGCGCCTGTGCTAATTGTATGTATTTTTTATGCACTAGTTGCGATACCGGAACTAACTCAAAGCCTTGCTCGGTGAGCTCAGGTAGCGCTTGGCGTAAAAAGTCGATGGTTTCTGGGTAGGGGTGGGCAATCGCTATGGCAAAGTGATGTTTAGTTGCTTTATATTTTAGCTCATCCAGCCTTTGCTGCAGTTGCTCATGCGTGGTTATATTGTCTAAAAACACATGGCGGCCAATATTTTCAACCCCGATAAAATTTGCCGCATTTTGCGCTTGGCTTAAGTCGGTAGTACGGCTATCTAAAAAGAATAAATTACGTTTTTTAAGTACTTCCATAGTCCACTTCATGGCTTGGCTTTGTTGAGTGAGAGCCGACCCCATATGGTTATTAACCCCTTTTACTTGCGGTAAGCTTGCCAGTGCGGTGCCTAAAGTTTTTTGTAGCTGTTCTTTATCCATATTTACGGTGAGCCCGCCAGGGCCGAGTGCTTTACCGTTTAAGGCTTGCATAGGTACATGCAATAAAAGCTCTTTATTTGCTTGGCTGGCAAGCGTGGCAAAAATTTGAGAGTAGGGTGTGTGGGGCAAAATTGAATACGACAATTGCCCTGGTAAGGTAAGAAATTCTAAATCTCGCTGATGATAGCCAATATCATCAATTACGATGGCTATTTGCTTTGCCCAAGCAGTGCTAGATACAAAGCAGATAGCCAACAACAGCCATTTTATTATTTTCACGTTTATAGTTTTTATTATCTTTTTAATTTATTAAGGGTATTTTTTAATCTCAGCGCCGGGTAATAAAGCTATCTCAGCAGCCATTTTTAGCGCTAACTGCCTTGAATTTACTTAAAATTTATAGCTAAAGAATAGCAGAATCTAATAGTGTTAATATTTATTCTGTTATTAAATCGCTTACCTAGAGTTTAGATTATTTACTATTGCATGCTAAGTAATTGCTTAGCTTTTACTAACTGCAAGTCGCCCAGTATTTCATGTTCAAATTGTGGTGTATTTTTGTTCTGCTCATTTTTTATTATAACGGCTTTATTTGATTGTGGAAGGGTTGCTTGCGCAATTGCTACATCGGGGGTAACTCCTACGCCTTCAATCGATACGCCCGCAGGTGTAAAGTACTTAGCAGTTGTTAATTTTAGCGCTGTATTACCATCACCAAGTGGGATCAAAGATTGCACCGAGCCTTTGCCATAAGACTGATTACCAACCACTGTAGCACGCTTATTATCTTTTAAAGCAGCGGCGAGTATTTCAGCCGCAGAGGCCGAATTTTCATTAATAAGCACCACAATAGGCAAGCCTTTAAGTATGTCGCCTCGTTTAGCGTAGTAGGCTTGATTAGCGTCGTAATAGCGCCCTTTAGTGGTGACGATAGTGCCGCTTTGTAAAAATAGATCCGCTACCGCCACTGCGCTTTGTAAAGTACCACCTGGGTTGTCACGTAAATCAATGACTAACCCTTTAAGGGGCGTGCGATAATCATTTTTAAGTGCAGCTACCTGCAGCGCCACTTCATGTAAGGTGTGATTAGAAAAATTATTTATGGCTAAATACCCAGTGCCTGAGTCGAGTAATTGGCTAGTGGCGCTTTCTAAGTTTATTTCTTTGCGGTTTACCGCAAAGCTAATTGGTTGCTGCTGCCCTGCGCGCTTTATTGTTAGTTTAACCGCGTTAAAGCGGGTATCTTTTATCAACGCGGCTACTTGCTCTAAGCTACGTGTTTGCGTGTTTGTATCATTAACACTAACTATAATATCGCCCGCTAAAATACCAGCCTTTTTGGCTGGGGAGTTTTTAACAACACCAACAATAGTAATGTCACTGTCAATGTCTTTCACTTCAATGCCTACGCCAGTGTAATGCCCATTTGTATTGTTAAACAAAGCGTCTAAGTCATTTTCATTGAGGTATTTAGAATAAGGGTCTAGCTGGTCGAGTAAAATTTCTACTTGCTGATTATTAAAGGCACCCTGTGCTCCTTTTGTCAGTGATAAGTCATCAACATAATAGGCTTTAATGTTGAAGAGTATTTCAGAAATTTGCTGACTTTTAAGATCTTTAACTGAGCTGGCAAGTAATGAATTGCTAAAACAAAAAATAGCAATATAGGTCAATGCGCACAATAAAAACGAATAGCGCGTACGGGAAGAGGGAAATGAGCGTGTTTGTGGTATTTTTTGAGTCATCAGCTGCTCCTAATGCGGTGCAGCTGTTTTATTCACTTAAATACGTCTGCACCATTTAACAGGATTTACTGCGCGTCCTTTGTGGCGTATTTCAAAGTATAGACCAGAACTCGACTGTCCGCCGCTTTGACCTACTAATGCCAGCGTTTCGCCTTCTCGAACCATGTCGCCCACATCTTTTAATAATGTTTGCGCATGGCCGTATAGGCTCATAAAGCCCTCACCATGATCAACCACAATAACCCAGCCAAAGCCTTTAAGCCAATCAGCAAATACAACTTGGCCATTATTAATACTGTTTACATTAGTGCCTTCTTTTGCACCAATTAACACGCCTTTCCAGTCTATGCCGCCATGTTTGCGCTGACCAAATGTGTGTTTTAGCTTTCCTTTGCTGGGCCAATTAAGCTTGCCTTTACTTTTATTAAGGCCGAGCAGTTCAATTTTTTGAGTTTTCTCTTGCTCAAGTTCTTCAATGGTGGTGATTAATGTTTGCTCGTTGTCTTTTAAGTAATTAATCGAGCTTTTAGTGCTATTAAGCTGTGCTTGTAAGTTTTTAAGGTTAGTTTGGCGCTCGCTTTGGGCATTTACTAGCGCGCTTTGGCGCCTTTTTTGTTCTTCAAATAAGGCGGCTAATTTTTGTTTGGTTTTGGCAAGTGCGGCTTGGTTTTCTGCAATTTGTTGTTGTAGTACTTTAAGCTCTTCAATTTGTTCTATGCGCGCTTTATTTAAATAGTTGTAATAGCTTAAGGTACGCTCAAATTTAGCTGTGTCTTGCTGATTTAAAAGCATTTTGGGGTAGTCGTCGCCCCCAGCCATGTAAGCACTTTTTAGCTGGGCGGCTAAAATGGCTTGAAATTGCGTGTGTTGCGCTTTTAATTGCTGTGCTTTGTGTTGCTGCGTTTGTTGTTTTTGCTCGGTTTCTTTTACTGATTGCTCAGCCATATTGAGGGCTTTGGCATTTTTAGCTATTTCTAGCTCGTGTTTTTTTAAGTTTTTTTGCAGTGCGGCAATTTTTTTTCGCTGTGCGTTGTACTCTGCTTGGCTTTGTTCTAATGCAGATTGCACTTCAGATAGGTCTTTTTTAGTGCGGCTTTCGTTAGCGGTTGCAGGGGCAACCACTAACGAAACCAATACAAATGTATAAACACTAAACCAATTTACTGGTTTGCTCATGTGTTATTTCAACGTCATGATTGGCGTGCCGGTCATTTCGCTTGGTTGCTCCATGCCCATAAGGTGTAGCATAGTAGGTGCTACATCACTTAATGCTTTGCCTTCACTTGGCGTTGCATCGCGTCCTACATAAATAAATGGCACTGGCTCGCTAGTGTGAGCGGTATGAGCTTGGCCCGTGGCAGTATTTGCCATTTGCTCTGCATTACCGTGATCAGCAGTGATAAGCGCTTCACCGCCAAACTCATCTAGCGCTTCTACCACGCGGCCTATACATGCATCAACAGCTTCACAGGCTTTAACCGCGGCTTCAAACACACCAGAGTGACCCACCATATCGCCATTCGGGTAATTACAAATAATGGCATCAAACTTACCGCTTTTAATAGCTTCAATAAGTTTGTCGGTTAGCATTTCTGAATTCATTTCTGGCTGAAGGTCGTAAGTGGCAACCTGTGGAGAAGGAATTAATTCGCGTGATTCGCCTTCAAATTCATCTTCGCGTCCGCCACTAAAGAAAAACGTAACATGAGCGTATTTTTCTGTTTCAGAAATACGTAGCTGCGTTTTGCCATTTTTTTCAAGCCATTCACCTAATACGTTTACCAATGGCGTAGGGCCAAATGCGACAGGGGCATCAATATCGGCTGAGTATTCTGTCATCATTACAAATGCGCTTAACTGTGGTGATTTTTTCTTTTCGAACCCATCGAAGCCTGGCTCTACAAAGGCACGGGTGATTTCACGGGCGCGGTCGGCTCTAAAATTAGCAAAGATGATAGTGTCGCCATCATTAATTTGTGCTGCTTCAGTGCCTTGTGGCGTGATGGTGGTTGGAGCTACAAATTCATCGTTTTCGTCGCGCTCATAGGCGGCTTCTAATGCCGACACACCATCAGCATAATTAAACTCGCCTTCACCTAATGCCATTACATTGTAGGCTTTTTCTACACGGTTCCAACGGTTGTCTCTGTCCATGGCGTAATAACGCCCCACAAGAGACGCTAAGCGGCCACAATTTAGCTCGGCAAATAAGGCTTCTATACGCTCTATTGATGCTTTAGCACTGCGTGGTGGTGTATCACGGCCATCTAAAAAGCCATGAAAGTATACTTCTTTTGCACCGCGTTTAGCGGCTAATTGAATACTCGCGACAATATGATCTTCGTGGCTGTGAACACCACCTGGGCTTAATAAACCCATAATATGCACGGCTTTGCCTGCAGCGACTGCTTTATCGATGTTTTCAACAAGTGCAGGAGTTGAGTCAAATTCGCCATCGTTGATTGCTTTGGTAATGCGAGTAAAGTCTTGATAAACAACACGACCAGCACCTAAATTTACATGGCCTACTTCTGAGTTACCCATTTGCCCTTCAGGTAAGCCTACATCTAAACCTGAGCCTGAAATTAATGTGCGTGGGCGGGTTGCCCATAGATTGTCTAAAACGGGGGTGTTGGCTGCAAGAATCGCATTGCTTTGCTCATCTTCGCGGTATCCCCAACCGTCTAAAATCATTAATACCAGTGGTTTTTTATGCTCTGTCATAATAGCTCCTGAAAATTAGCACCTGTTGATGGGCACTGTGCACCGAAAAGGTTATCTGGTTAGTTTTAGCATACCGTGTTTTAGCGCCAGAATCAGCACTGAGAACAAGATATTAAATTTTTTACTTACTTTCATATATGGGGTGCTTTATGTGTTTTTAAAGCGCAGCAAACTCGCATTTTAACTTGGTTTGGGTATACTTGCGTGGCTAAAGTACAAAATACCTAGAATATTAGGGCGTGTTGCACTTTGGTGGCTGAATTTGCAGCAGTATGTTTGGTTTTTAGGTAAGGCAGAGTCTATGAAGTGTGGTTATTCCCCATAAATAGGCGATAACGTAGCATAAATACCAAACATGCGCTGCCCATTGGGTTCTTTCTAGGGACTATTACCTTTTTGTTGCCTACATGGATGTAGGTAAGGGCGTGAGCAGGACGCGGAAGCTTTGCTCGGTTTTTACTTAGCCCACTAGGTTACAAATCTCGCGCCGCGATTTAATCGCCTCTAGATTGAACAAATTTCAATCCACAAAGGCCAACACGCCCCTAGATTTAGAACATAATTTCATAGTGGAAGTAGAATGGATCAATATATTGAATTTATTACAAATCATCCTATTTTAAGCCTAGCTTGGGTTGGTCTTGTATTCCTTATTGTAAGCGGCTGGATAAAGAGCAAGTTTTCAGCAGTGAGAGAAATAAACCCACAGCAATTAACACTTCTTATTAATCGTGAAGATGGCAAAGTAGTTGATATTCGTGCTCAAAAAGAATTTAACGCAGGTCGTATTGCGGGTGCTGAACACTTAAGCCCTGAAAAAGCAAAACAATCTGACTTTTCAAGCCTTGAAAAGCACAAGAGCAAACCCATTATACTAGTATGTGCCACAGGCATGACTGCTCAAGGTATTGCTAATGCAATGCATAAAGCAGGCTTTGAATCGGTTTATGTATTATCAGGTGGTATGGGGTCGTGGCAATCTGCCAGCCTTCCAACTACAACAGGTCGCTAATCAGTTTAGTAGTACCGATAGAGGATTTATTATGAGTAATGTTGTTTTATACACCAAAGCGTACTGTCCATTTTGCCAACGTGCTCTTGCACTTTTAAACAGTAAAGGCGTTGAGTACACAAATATTGATATTGGTGTTCAACCAGAGCTTCGCGATGAAATGATTGCTAAAGCAGGTGGTGCAAGCACAGTACCGCAAATTTTTATTAATGATGAACATATCGGTGGCTGCGACGACATGATGGCTATTGAAGCGCAAGGTAAACTTGACGCTAAGCTAAATGCTTAATTTTAATTATAAAAACTAACACGTAGGAAGCACAATGAACGAAGAAAATCAAAACGCAGCAGCACAAGAAGGTGGCGCACAATTTACTATTCAACGTATTTACACTAAAGATGTATCGTTTGAAACGCCTAACTCACCTGCGATTTTTCAAAAAGAATGGACGCCAGAAGTTAAGCTAGACCTAGACACGCGCTCTAATAAGCTAGACGAAGGTGTGTTTGAAGTGGTTTTAGCATTAACGGTTACTGCTTCTATTGGTGAAGAAACTGCGTTTTTATGTGAAATTCAGCAAGCCGGTATTTTTACAGTTGGTGAGCTTGAAGAAGTACAACTAGCACATATGCTAGGTGCATACTGCCCTAACGTGTTATTCCCATACGCGCGTGAAGCCGTATCTAATCTTGTTAACCGTGGTACTTTCCCACAGCTTAACCTTGCGCCAGTGAACTTTGATGCGTTATTTGCACAATACATGCAACAACGTACTGCGCAAGCTGAGCAGGTTTCAGCAGACGCATAATTTATGAGTACAGCAACTTCAGCTGTTACTGTATTAGGAGCGGGGTCTTACGGCACCGCTCTTGCTATTTGCTTAGCCCGAAATGGTCACCAAGTGACACTTTGGGGTCGCAATAGCGACGACGTTGCCACGCTTGCAGCTGAGCGGAAAAATCAACGTTACCTTCCTGATGTACCATTCCCCGACACTCTTTTATTACAAGCCGATTTACAACAAGCCGTAGCCAGCAGTGCCATTGTACTTGTGGTTGTGCCAAGCCATGCCTTTGCAGATACATTGCAGCAAATTAAACCTGCGCTGGTTGAAGGTGCGCAAGTTGCGTGGGCAACAAAAGGGCTTGAGCCAAATACTGGTCGCTTGTTACAAGAGGTGGCCCTGCAGGAACTAGGTGATGAGATGCCGCTTGCGGTTTTATCAGGCCCAACCTTTGCAAAAGAAATGGCAATGGGGCTACCTACTGCTATATCGGTGTCGTCTACCTCAACGGAGTTTGCGCAACAACTTGCAGATTTACTCCATTGTGGGCGCTCGTTCCGCGTGTATAACAACGATGACTTTATTGGCATTCAGTTAGGTGGCGCGGTTAAAAACGTAATAGCCATTGGTGCTGGTATGTCTGATGGGGTGGGCTTTGGTGCTAATGCACGTACTGCACTGATCACTCGCGGCTTAGCTGAGCTAACGCGCTTAGGGTGTGCCTTAGGTGCAAAGCAAGAAACCTTTATGGGTATGGCCGGACTTGGCGATTTAATCTTAACATGTACCGACAATCAATCGCGCAACCGTCGCTTTGGTTTGGCATTAGGTAAAGGTGAAGGGGTTGATGCTGCTATTGAGTCCATCGGGCAAGTTGTTGAAGGCTTTAGAAACACAAAAGAAGTGTATTTATTAGCACAACGCGCCGGTGTAGAAATGCCTATTACTGAGCAAATTTATAAAGTACTTTATGAAAATAAAGATATGAAAGAAGCCGCCATGGCACTATTAGGCCGAGAGCAGCGCGCTGAATAAAGTGAGCATATAATGCCCACTTTATTAAAAGCATGAACATGCTTTGCTATTAAAAAAACCGACGCTATGTCGGTTTTTTTATTGTTTGGTACAAGGTGCTTATTGCGCGTTAGGAAAGCCTAGCTGGCGCCATGATTCATAAACGAATACCGCCACAGCGTTAGATAAGTTCATACTACGGCTATTGGGCTGCATAGGAATGCGCACACGCTGATCGTTAGGTAGCGCTTGAATCATCTCATCGGGGAGACCGCGAGTTTCTGGCCCAAATACCAAGCAATCACCGGCTTCATAACTGGCTTCGTGATGAAACTGGCTGCCTTTAGTAGTGCATGCATACACTTTTTTAGGTTGGCACTTTTCAAGGTAGGCTTCAAACGAGGCATGGCGCTGTACGTTACTAAACTCGTGGTAATCTAGCCCGGCACGTTTTACTCGCTTATCGTCCCACTCAAAACCTAATGGCTCAATTAAATGCAATGAGTAACCTGTGTTTGCACACAAGCGTATGATATTTCCTGTATTTGGTGGAATTTCAGGTTGATATAAAACGATATCCAGCATAATGCGCCTTTCTATTAATCTATAATTTGACGAATGGCAGTATACACGAAACCGGTAAAAAAAATGATATACTCCCGCCATTGAATACCGCAAGTAGTGAATATTAACGTGCATCACCGTAGTTACGAATTTTGGGTTAAAACATCAAGCATAGTTACCATGGTTATGGTTAGCTTAATGATAGCCGCTAAAACCTGGGCATGGTTGGCATCGGGTTCAGCTTCTATGCTTGGCTCATTAACCGATTCATTAATGGATATTACCGCCACGGCCATGAGCTTTTTAGTGCTAGGGTATGCACTGCGCCCTGCAGATGACGATCACCGTTTTGGTCATGGCAAAGCAGAAGCCCTAGCCGGACTTGGCCAGGCTGCGTTTATAGCAGGGTCGGGGTGTTTATTGGCGTTTCACGGTATTGAGCGATTATTTAACCCAATTGTGCTTAGTCATTCACTGTTAGGTGTGTGGGTGAGTATATTTGCTATTGCTTGTACGTTAGTGATTGTGTTTTTTCAGATCAAAGTGGTTAAGCATACCGAATCCATTGCTATTAAAGCAGACTCGGTGCATTACAAAGGGGATTTAATTTTAAACGCCGCGGTATTACTTGCTATTTTGCTCTCGTATTATGGGGTGTTATACGCAGATCCGCTGTTTGCCATAGGCGTTGCCGGTTACTTACTTTATAACAGTTGGGATATTGCGTGTGAGAGTGCCGATCATCTTATGGATAAAGAACTCCCAGATGATGAAAAGCAAAGTATTTTAGATATTGCTAACGCACATAAAGATGTACACGGTGTACATGATATTCGCACTCGTCAAGGCGGTAAAATTAAGTTTATGCAAATGCACTTAGAGCTTGATGATCATTTAAGTTTAATACGTGCCCACAATGTGGCTGACGATGTAGAAAAGGCGCTTGCCGAGCGCTTTGACTCTGAGGTTGATATTTTAATTCATCTAGATCCGCTCTCGGTCGTACCTAAGTATCAAACGAAGAACAAAACTGATACAAGCGCATAAGCACAGGTTTTCTAATTTCGTCGCGTTCAAACAATAACTCGTGTTTAGCCCCTGCAAAGCTTTGCAGCTCGGCATTAGGGAGCCTATTTACGAGCTTTTGTTGCGCGTTGTTATCAACCACTTCATCGGTTTGTGCGCTGGCAATAAAAATAGGGAGGTTGATTGTGTGGGTATCCACGGCAGACATAAAAGCAAAGCTTGCATTTAACCAGCCATAAGTCACGCCGCCTAACTGTAAAAGTGGCTGTTGTTGATAAGTGAGCCTAAATAGGTTGTACCGCACTTGGCTGCTGGTTAAGGTATTAATCGCAAATTCTTCTGGGTTGTAATCGTTTTGCCCTAGCGCATAACTGTAGCCAAAACCGAGCTTAGTGGCGGCGCTGGCTATAAATTTAGCTACCGGTTTAGGAATACCTTTAGTGTAAATATCAAACATGGGCGCAGATAAAAACGCGCCGCTGAAAGTATGCGGGTAATTTGCAAAATAATCGTACGCTATAGCGCCGCCCATAGAGTGGGCTAATAATATTTTTTTGCCTTGCCAGTGTTTATTTACAATATGTTGGTTAAATAAATCTAAGTCGGCACTGTAGTCACTAAAGCGTTTTACATAACCCTTGTGCTTATTTTTTAACGATCGATACGAGCGGCCTTGCCCTTGGTGGTCGGCTATAAATACCGCATAGTTATTAGTGTAAAGCTCCCACAGTAGCTCTTTGTATTTTTCAAGCCCTTCTATGCGCCCAGAGCTAATTACTATGGCAGTGTTAGCTGTTTCTGGCACTGCGTAAGCAAAAAACAGTTTACCTTCAGATGCATTAAAATAGTTTTTATTAAGTACATTTTCGTAAAAGTGATTAATGCGTGCTTGGTTACTTTCAAGCGCTGATTCGGTACTGTAAAACATGCTTACTCTTTAATTAGTGGCAGGGTGATATTGGCACAAAGCCCGCCTTTTTCTTTATTAGATAGCGCTAAACTACCGCCGTGGGCAATAATAGCATTTTTAGCGATAGCTAAGCCAAGCCCTGTGCCGCCACTTACTCTGTCGCGAGCATCAGATTGCCTAAAAAAGGGCTCACAAAGCTTGCTCAGTTTCTCATTTGGAACGCCAGGGCCATCGTCGCAAATCTCTATATAGATTTGGTTGTTATAGTGTACGTTAAAGCTAATGTTGCTGTGCGCGTACTTTATTGCGTTACGTAATAGGTTTTCGAGTGCGCTGGCAATTAATGATTCATCGCAGCTTAGCATTACATCGGCATTGCCACTAAAAGTAAGTGTTTTAGTATTTTGCTTGGCTTCAAACTGCGCATCGTTTAATACGTGCTCTACTATATCTTTTAACGATTGCTTTTGTAGTGACAGTGTTTGGCTTTGCGCTTCTAAACGCGACACTTGCAGCACGTCGGCAATCATTTTATCAAGCTGGTTTGCTTCTTTTTCTATACGTAATAAATACGATTGGCTTGCCTCGTTGGCTTGCATTTGTGCAAGCCCCGTTGCCATTTTTAAACGCGTAAGCGGGGAGCGTAACTCGTGAGATATATCAGCCAGTAAGCGCTTTTGGGCACTAATAAGTTGCTCAAGCTGATTAGCCATGCTGTTAAAGTCGCGCCCAAGTACTCCTAACTCGTCTTTTCTGCTTGCAGGTATGGCAACTCGCGCTGATAAATCGCCTGATGAAAGCTTTATAGCTGCTTTTTTAAGGCTGTTAATTGGGGCGATTAAATTGCGACTAAAAATAAAACTCAGGATTAAAGAGGCAAAAATAGCTACGAGTACTTTCATCCAATTCGGCATTAACTTAAAGCGCATGAGCAAAGGAGGTTGGTGATTAATGTCTATTTCGTAGAGGTAAAACTGCCCCTCTGGCACGCTAATATTAACAGGGCCGAAAGCTTGGTATTTTTCGGTAAAAATGACCTGTGGCGCCAAGTTTTGACTAAAGCTAAGTAAGTTTAAATCTATTTCAGCGGGGATCTCTTTATTGCTTAATGCGTCTTCGGGTTGTGCTGCGCCTAAAAATAAAATCTTTCGTTTTGAAAGCCTAGGGTGCGATAAAACATCAGCAAGGGTGCGTTTGTGCTTAGTGGCGCTTCGCTCAATGCTTTTGGCAGTATAAATTAGGTTTTTTTTCATTGGCCCACGCAAAGGCTCGGTGCTTACTGCATTAATTGCCGTAATGTTGCTTAAGAATATAAGCGCAGCCACCGTGCCTGTTATTGTTAGCCAAAACCAAATAAATATTTTAAAAAATAAATAATGCCGAGGGTGCTTTAGCCATGCAAAGTAATGTTTGTTACTCACCTTGGATGAAGACATAGCCTGTTCCTCGCATTGTTTTTATTCGCTCGCCTTGAATATGCTCAGCTATTTTTTTACGAATATTGCTAACGTGCATATCAATTGAGCGGTCGAACGAAGCTAAGCGCCTGCCTAATACTTCTTCACTTATTTGCTCTTTACTAACAACTTCGCCGGCGTTTTTAATTAGTAACACCAGTACTTCGTACTCTGTGCCAGTAAGCGTGAGGGTGTGCTCGTTAATAGCGGCCTCTCGGGCTGCCAGATTAACCGTAATGCCATTTATATTCATTTTGCTAGGCGTTGCAACGTTTAGGCTATTTATGTGCTCTATACGACGGGTAATAGCTTTTACACGGGCAAGTAACTCGCGGTGATTAAATGGTTTGGGTATGTAATCGTCTGCGCCTAGCTCTAAGCCAAAAATGCGATCAAAGTCTTCGCCTTTTGCAGTGAGCATAATAACTGGTGTTAGCTTTGTTTGCCTAAGTTGTTTAAGTACCTCAAAACCATCAAGGGTGGGGAGCATGACATCAAGCAATATCAGCGCGTAGTCATTTGATAGAGCAAGCTTTAAGCCTTGCTCACCATCGTGAACGCTTTGTACGTCAAAACCTTGCGCGGCTAAATATTCAGTAAGTAGTTCGC
Organism: Pseudoalteromonas sp. Angola-7; assembly: GCF_028599255.1. NCBI lineage: Bacteria > Pseudomonadati > Pseudomonadota > Gammaproteobacteria > Alteromonadales > Pseudoalteromonadaceae > Pseudoalteromonas > Pseudoalteromonas sp. Angola-7. The sequence goes on along the minus strand of NZ_JAQREL010000009.1, from coordinate 18,369 downwards.
ACAAACCTGTGTCGTCATCAATCATTAATAGCTTCATTTCAAACCCTTAGGCAATTTCTATATGGTTATTTTACTTCTTAAATTGTGCAAAAGTGAATCTTTACACAACCTTTACACTGCTTTGCGTTACTTTGCGTTACTTTGCGTTGCAAGATGTATAGTTAACTCACTGACTTAGCAGTCACAACCAAATTCAATCCATCCAATATTAAGGTGATGATTATGACTAAAGTAAATACACTTTCAAAATTAGTACTTATTTGTGGTCTAGCAACGGCTACACTTGGCGCCGGTAGCGTATTAGCAAAAGGCGGCATGCACGATAAGCAAGGCCATTCTCAAGCGCGTTTTTTATTATCTGAGCGCGGTGCCGACAAGCTTGATTTAACGCAAGAACAGCAAACTAAGCTTGAAGCTATTTTTGAAGCGCAAAAAACACAGATGAAAGCAGTGCGCGGCGATGATAAAGAAGCCCGTAAAGCACAGCGTAAGGCTCAAAAAGAGAAAATGGATGCTTTACTTAGCGCACCAACATTTGACGAAAACGCTGCAAAAGAGCTATTAGCTGCACGCCACGAAAAAGGCACTGAGTTTGGCTTAATTAAGCTAAAAACACAGCATCAAGTAATGCAGGTACTTAACGCAGAGCAGCAAGAAAAGTTTGCAAAAATGCAAAAGCGTATGGGTAAAAAACACCGTAAGCAAAGAGACTAATTTATAGATTAAACACTAAAAAGCCAGCTTAATGCTGGCTTTTGTCGTTTAAGAGGGTGAAAAACGTTTATTTAAAAAAGTCGTCATCGTTTTTAGCCATCATCTCTTCAATATCTTCAATCATATCTTGGCTAATTTGGTTAGCCGAGGAAATAGGCGTTGATATTTTATTGTTCTCAAAAGACCATTCACCTAAATCAATAAGCTGACAGCGCTTAGAACAAAAAGGACGGTGTGGGCTTTGCTGTGACCATTCAACTTTGTTTTTACAGGTTGGACAGTTAACAATTGTTGGCATACTTTACTCTCTACAATGTGTTTTAGCCCTAATTAGGGCTATCACTTTTACATATTGGTTACGCGATTAATTTCAGCCAGAGACGTTAAACCATCGGCGGCTTTTCGTAAACCCGATAATCGCAAGTTATTAAACCCAGCTTGTAGCGATACCTCTGCGATTTCGAGCGAGTTGCCACCGCGCATAATAATTTGTGCAATTTCAGGGGTAATTTGCATTACTTCGTAAATACCCACACGGCCTTTGTAACCATCGGTGCAATTTTCGCAGCCTTTGGGTGCGTATAGTGTCATATCTTCAATTTGTGTTGTGCTAAATCCTTGACGAGCCAATTCTTCTGCTGGCAGTGTTTCTGGAGTTTTACACTTAGGGCATAAACGCCTAGCTAAGCGCTGGGCAATAATCAAACTTATAGAGCTTGCCACGTTATACGCAGGCACGCCCATATTTAATAAACGTGTTATGGTTTCGGGCGCTGAGTTGGTATGTAGTGTTGATAACACTAAGTGACCCGTTTGCGCCGCTTTAATTGAAATTTCTGCGGTTTCTAGGTCACGTATTTCACCTACCATCACTACATCTGGATCTTGACGTAAAAAGGCACGCAGGGCGTTAGCAAAGGTCATTTCGGCTTTAGGGTTAATTTGTACTTGGTTAACCCCTTCAAGGTTTATCTCAACCGGATCCTCGGCGGTACTAATGTTACGCTCTGGCTGGTTAAGTATATTTAAACCGGTATAAAGCGATACGGTTTTACCAGAGCCCGTTGGGCCGGTAACTAGTATCATGCCTTGTGGTTGCCCAAGCGCATCCATGTAGAGCTTTTTTTGATCCTCATCGTAACCTAATACGTCAATACCTAGCATGGCGCTTGATGAATCAAGAATACGCATTACTATTTTTTCGCCCCATAACGTAGGCATAGTACTTACACGAAAATCGATGCTTTTACGCTCTGTAATTTTTAATTTAATACGGCCATCTTGTGGTTTACGTTTTTCAGCAATATCGAGCCTCGACATTACTTTGATACGCGCCGATAGCTTACTTGCTAATGTATTTGGTGGGTTGGCAACTTCATGCAAAATACCGTCAATACGAAAGCGAATACGGTATTTGTGCTCGTAAGGTTCAAAGTGTAAATCAGAAGCGCCTTTTTTAATGGCATCCATTAAAATTTTATTGATATAAACAATGATTGGCGCATCGTCTTTATCATCATCTTTAGGTGTGGTTTCTTTAGGGCCTTCACTATCTAGGTCGGCAAACTCTTTAAATTCATCGGCGCTTAAATCTAAGCTGCCTGCAGCATCAAGTAGTTGCTCAATTTTGTTATCTAGCTGAATATAGTCAACCACGACTATTTCGCACGATAAGCCGGTGCTAAATTCAAAGTTTTCAAAGGCACCGTAGTCAGTCGGATCTGAGGCGGCAATGTATACTTTTCTACCTTTTTGAACCAGCGGTAAAATGTGGTGTTTACGTATTAGCTTTTCTTTAACTAAGTCTTCGGGGATTTGTGCAGGGTCGAAGTCTTTTAAATCAAAATACGGTACGCGAAATAAGTCTATACATTGTTCAGCTAAGTCGTTGCTGTCAATTTTTCCACATTTAGATATAAGCTCAGCGGTTGAGGCAAACTCTTGCTGTTTTGCTTTTACGGTATCGGCATCAATGCGGCCAAGCGTTATAAATTTTCTCAATAACGGTGAGTTAATATTCATTGCGCACCTATTTTAGTCCTTCAATAGTTAACAATTTATCAGAAAAAAGCAGGTGATTAAATTCGTTGTGCTTATCAACACCTTTTTTGCTAACCAAATTACGAGTTTATGTTGTTATGACCGCATTAAGGGGCATTAGTTGTATTTTATACTGCATATTGTAGGTAATTTTTATGAAGAACAACAAGTTCTGCATGAACAAGCTGTAAATCGCGGTCATTATTTAGAATATCATCGGCTTTTTGTTGTTTTTCTTCCCGTGGCATTTGTGACGCTATAATGCTATTTACTTGCTCAAGGCTAATATTGTCGCGTTTTATAGTACGTTCAATCTGCACAGTCTGTGGTACATCAATTAATAAAGTACGGTTGCAGTATTTATTAAGTTTATTTTCAAACAATAATGGTGCAACTAATACAACATAGGCACTGCTTGCATTATTTAAATCGGTAAGTATTTTTCCCCGAATAAGCGGGTGTAATAGTGCGTTAAGCCACTCTTTATCATCATTGTTGGTAAATATTTTAGTGCGCAGTGCTGCTCTGTTTAATGTGCCATCGGGTAGTAAAATACCCTCGCCAAAGTGTTCAATAATTGCATTTAGCCCTGTGCTGTTAGGGGCTACTACTTGGCGAGCAATAATATCGGCATCAACAACGCAAATACCCAGTTCTTCAAACATATTACTAACAGCCGTTTTACCGCAGCCAATACCGCCTGTTAAACCCAATACCCAATTGTTTATTTTAGTTGCTGGTTTATTCATACTAATAACCAATTAAATTAAAATACGCAGCTTGAATTTGAGCGCCCCACAGCAGTGTTATCCAACCAGCGATGGCTAAGTAGGGGCCAAATGGGATAGGGGTTGCTTTGTCTTTACCTTGTATGCTTAGAAGGGCAATACCAATAATGGCGCCCACCACGCTTGAAAGCAAAATAATGGTTAATAGTGACTGCCAGCCAAGCAGTGCGCCAAATACGGCCAGTAACTTAAAATCGCCATAGCCCATGCCTTCTTTACCGGTTAATAGCTTAAATAACCAAAATACACTCCACAGGCTTAAATAGCCGCATGCGGCCCCTACTATCGCATCGCCTGGGCTTATTGTTATACCCATTACAGCGGCTATAAGCGCAAGCCATACTAAAGGCAAAGTGAGCTGATCGGGCAGTAGCATGTGGTCAATATCAATAAAGGTGAGCGCCACTAAAATCCAGGTTACAAAAATATATAAAAGGGCGTGCTCAGTAGCGCCAAAGCTGTAGGCAATAACTAAACTTAATAGTGCGGTAATGGCTTCAACTATCGGGTAACGCGCTGATATTGGGTTACTGCAATTAGCGCATTTACCTTTAAGCACAATCCAACTAATAATAGGGATATTCTGCCAAGGCTTAATCGTGGTTTTGCATTTAGGGCAGGTAGAATTAGGTTTTACTAAATTAAATGACTCACTGTTACTGGCTTGTGTAGGTTTGGCTGTTAGTTCATCTTCTAATAATAACCTACATTCACTTTGCCATTCTCGCTGCATCATTAACGGCAATCGATAAATAACTACATTTAAAAAGCTGCCTACACATAAACTGACTAAGCCAACCGTGGTTAAATAAAACCACTGCTGACTTTGCATCGCAGTGGTTATATCAAGAAAAAGATTTTCCATTAAAATACCTAACTTCAGGCCATTTATAGGCCAATTTTATTTTACTGTGTTGAATAGTTCTTACTATTCATTTTATCTTGCAAGCTATTAATTAGCGTTTGAAATTTTGCTTACAGCTTACAGCTTACAGCTTACAGCTTACAGCTATGTTTTTAAATTACAGAGCCTAACTGGAAAATTGGCAAGTACATGGCAACAATTAAGCCACCTACAAGCACACCAAGTACAGCCATAATAAGCGGCTCTAATAAGCTAGATAAGCCATCAACTGCATCATCAACTTCTTGCTCGTAAATTGTTGCTACTTTGGCTAGCATGCCATCTAGCGAGCCAGACTCTTCACCAATGGCCACCATTTGAATAACCATATCAGGGAATATTTTAGAGTTACGCATCGCCCAGTTCATTTGATTACCCGAGCTCACCTCTGCTTTAATGTCTAAAATAGCATAGCGATACACAGCGTTGCCGGATGCACCTGCTGCAGAATCTAGCGCATCAACAAGGGGTACACCTGCAGCAAAGGTGGTCGAAAGCGTACGGGCATATCGTGCAACAGCGGCTTTATTTAAAATCATACCAATTACAGGGAGTTTTAATATAGCCCGGTCTGTTGCATCTCTAAGTTTTAAACTTCTGATCTTGGCTTCTTTAAATGCGTAACCAAAGCCAACAATGGCTATTAAAATTACCCACCAATATTCCTGCATAAATTCAGATATACCAATAACAAATAAGGTAAAGGCAGGTAGTTGTGCGCCAAATCCTGCAAATATATCTTGAAACTGAGGTACTACAAAAATAAGCAATATAGACGTAACAATACCAGCTATAACTAACACTGAAATAGGGTAAAACATCGCTTTTTTAATTTTTGATTTAAGCGCTTCAGATTTCTCTTTATATAAAGCGACACGGTCAAATATTTTATCAAGCGCACCCGATTGCTCACCCGATGCCACTAAATCACAATACAAATCATCAAAATAGCGAGGGTGTTTTCTAAGTGCTTGTGAGAGAGGTTGACCTGCTTTAACTTCATCGCCAATTGTTTCCATTAACTTACCAACACTTTTGTTGGTGGAACCTGAGCCAATCATTTCAATGGCTTGAATTAATGGAACGCCGGCCATTAACATAGTGGCAATTTGGCGTGTAACTAACGCAATATCTTTAGGAATAATTTTTTGAACACTTTGTATGCCAAATAACGGCTTAGGCTTGCGCTTAACTTTTGATGGGGTGATACCTTGTTTTCTAAGCTGGGCTTTAACTAGGGCAACACTAGAGCCTGTTAGTTCCCCTTCAAGTTTTTTCCCTCGTGCACTTACGCCTACCCATTGAAAGGTATCAAGGCCTTTATCTTCTTGTTTTTTTGCCATTGGAAGTACTCAGTTTTATTCGGGTTAAAGATTTATAATCATCATAAGCATAACTTAAACTAATGATTCTTGGTAGAAAATATGTTTTGTCAAAAACGCTGGCCAACAGACCAAAACCGTGGGCCGTATATATAGCCTTTATCAGGGTCTATATTATTATAAATTTCTATTGCTTTTTGTAAGTAGAATGCCCATCCGAGAATAAATACACATGCTAAAAAAAATTTTACATACATATTAATAGAAAGTGGCTGGTTTTTCTTCTTATAAACCCTGCCAATTAGTAAGCCCCACATAATAAATAATAAAGTCTGTGAAACAGGCATCACGTGCACACCAGAGAATAGCGAATAGGTTAAACCTATAGTAAAGGAATAAAAAATACCTTCTGTAACTATATCATTTTTATGTTTTTTTAGGTGTTTAAATGCTTTTTTTAGCATTGTAAATACCAACACAACAATACATATAAGAGCAATTCCACCCCATTCATTCAAAATTTCAATTAATGAGTTATGTGGATGGCTAAAGGGTGCAGAGCTTCCCAGCGACATTTCAAATACCCCGGGACCATTTCCTATTAGTAAGTTCTTCCAAGTTAAATTGGATAACGTATTCTGCCACAAGTCAATTCGTCCTGATGAGCTTGTACGAAGTATTTCAGCACCTCCTTGATTAAGTGAATCCAGTACATAAAAACTAATATAACTTACAACTAGGCAAGCTAACCCTGTTAGTATTTGCTTTTTTAAAGAGGTTTTTAATATAAGGGCTAACACCGAGAAGGTTAAAAAAGAGAGCAAAGCGCCACGGGCTTGACCAATAAATATGAGTAACAGGTTTAAAAATAAAACTATGAATACGATGCGTTGAATATTCTTAAATTTCAGAAGTAGTATTAAAAAAGGAAGAATAAAGACCTGTACCTGATTAAAAAAGCGGATATTGATAAAGCCAGAATATATTATGTAAGGGTTTAGTGGTTGCTGATCAGAAAGTGTAAAAATGATATTGAGCAAACAGATTAATACTAAGCTTGTGTGGGATATTAATAATGCATAAATGATAAATAAAATAGATTTCTTATCACTTATGGTACTTACATAGTACATACATACAATAAGTAAACTCATATGAAATGTATAAAGCAAGCTAAAGCTTTGCTCCTGACTCATTAATGATGATAAATAACCAAAAGAGATAAATATAATGAATAACAAGTAACTTTTTTTATCCAATGATCTCATAACAGGTTTCTTATTAGAGATAAAAGCAGTAATAACGAGAAAGCTTACGCTAAGAAAGAAAGTTATTTGAATAATTCGTTGGTGGTTATGATAATCGTATGAAGTTATTGGTATAAAAGATGTTAGTGTGCAGAGAAAGAGCAAGCTGATGGTTAATTTTTTGAACTGATTTACTTTATTCATTATTGCCAATTTTACGCATTAAAAAAGCGCCAGCAGAGGCGCTTTTTTAATTAATAAAGCATTAAGATTGTGGGCAGCTTTTAGGTGCTAAATCTTTGTTCGCTGCTGGAATACCGCTGGTTGCACATGTCCAAGTGCCTTCGGCGCTTCTAGTCCAAGTTAAAACAGCGCTTGAAATTTGCGTGGGTGCATTTTGTATATTACAAACAATAGTTGTAGCTGTTGTAGATATACTACAGTTTTGAGTTGACGCACTTAAACCAATATCTGTAACCCCTGGAGCTCCAGATTCACCGTTGTTTTTTGCTATTTCAAAACCAGTTCGGCCAGCTGATATCTCACCTAAACCAGCTGTTAGTTTTGATGTGGCTTGGTAATTTGAGTACGCAGGCAATGCTACTGCGGCAAGAATACCGATGATTGCTACAACAATCATTAATTCGATTAGGGTGAAACCCTGTTGTTTTTGAGTCATTGTTTTCATGTTTCCTCTCCTAAAGGATAATGTTTTGTAAGGTAGACAGGCTAGTGGCGAAAATGCCAAGTTTAATTTACCTGATTAACTTTACAGATTTACTTAAAAATAAATTTTCACGTACTTTTAGCCTTAGGTATGAAACACAAAAGCTAAATGTGAGTTCATTATGTTGCAACTTGCGTAGGCTACCTAAACACAAAGTAGACTAAATATAGGAAACATACTGACCATTTGCTTTAATCTTTTAGGTATTTTTTGAAGATTAAAACAAAAAGCAGTTACTTATTACTATATTTTTCAAGGAAGTAATACAACAGGGTTAGTCTAACACTTTTTTTATGCTTAAAGCACACAAAATTTTCTAAAAAGGATACTTTATTTAACAAAATGTTACAAAGTAAGCCTTTTGGATTATTAAAAGTCTTTTCATGCGTTTTGTCAATTAATTAGCATCAATAAAACTAAATTGTTGTCGTGCTTTTATACAAAACGCATCGATAAATCGATTGATTGTAAATTTTTTGTAAGTGCGCCGCTGGAGATGAAGTCTACACCTGCCTGCGAGTAAGTTTTAAGCGTTTCTAGCGTCATATTGCCAGAAACCTCTAATTTAGCGCGCTTATTAGTAGTGGCCACAGCTTGCTGAATTTGTTCAACGCTAAAATTATCGAGCATGATTATGTCGGCGCCGGCATCAATAGCCTGCTCAAGTTCACTTAACGATTCAACCTCTACTTCTACGGGTTTTGTAGGGTGGTTTTGCTTGGCTTGTGCGACTGCTTTATCAATTCCGCCACACGCTGCTATGTGGTTTTCTTTAATTAAAAACGCATCAAATAAGCCTATACGATGATTTGCACCGCCGCCGCATTTAACAGCGTATTTTTGCAGAGCTCTGAGTCCTGGTATTGTTTTACGGGTATCGAGCAGTTGGGTTGTGGTGCCGCTAAGCTCTTTTACATAATTTGCAGTTGTGGTTGCGGTACCCGAAAGCGTTTGTACAAAGTTAAGCGCGGTACGCTCTGCAGTTAAAATAGCGCGGGCAGAACCTTTAGCTGTAAATAAGGTGCTATTTGCTGGCACAAAGTCGCCATCATTTACTAATACGTTTACTTCAACGCTTGGATCTACTTGCTTAAACACTTCTATAATGATGTCTTTACCGCAAAAAACGCAGTCTTCGCGGGTAATTACTTTAGCATTTGCGTGCTCGTTTTGTGGAATAAGCTGCGCGGTAATGTCGCCGTCTTGTGCTGATTGATAATTTAGATCTTCATCTAAGGCGAGGGTGACAAGTTGAGTAATAAGCGTGTGCGAAATTGACATATGAAGGCTCATAAGTGTTAATAAATTAAGCAAATTTTACTATGTTTAAATAACTAATAGAAGTGCTTTTAAATGAGCAGGGGTTATTACACCTACATATATAGCATGGCTGCTAAAAGTAATACTAGCAGCTGAATGTTAGCTAGCCGCAATGGCTATCATTCTTTATATAAATCCTTTAGCATCAAGTTTATGTATACCGTGGTATTAAAATAATGCAGATAGATTCAAGCGGAGTTGTCGCTAATATAACACAGCGGCCGTGTACGCATTTTGATGAGCGCCCTGAAAATACCGATATTTCGCTGTTGGTAATTCATAATATTTCCTTGCCGGCTGGGCAATTTGGCACCGAATACGTTGATGCACTGTTTATGGGTGAGATTGACTGTAATGCGCACCCCAGTTTTTGTGATTTAAATGGGCTTAGAGTGTCAGCGCACTGTTTTATAAAACGTACTGGCGAGATTATTCAATATGTGCCATTTAATAAACGTGCGTGGCATGCCGGGCAATCTGAATATGAAGGGCAAAGCGCATGTAATAATTTTAGTATAGGTATTGAGCTTGAAGGTAGAGATACCACACCTTACACTCAGGCGCAGTACACCAGCTTACATAATCTAACAAAGGCAATTATGACCCGTTACCCGCTTATAACCACTAAGAGAGTAGTAGGGCATTGCGATATAGCACCTGGGCGAAAAACCGACCCTGGGGAAAGTTTTAATTGGCCTGCTTATATAAGCAGGCTAGAACAAGCAAATTAAGTGAGTCGCTATCATGATTTTAGTTTCTATAATTATTGCACTAATACTTGAGCGTTTAGGTGCGCGCTCACAGTATTGGCAAATAAGCCATTACGTTAATGGTTATTTAAATCGCTCGGGTAAATTACTTAGTGAAAACGGATTGTTTAGCTCGGCAATTGGCTTTTTAATTTGGTTAGTTTTGCCGGTAGTGGCTGTTGCGCTTATATATGTACTTTCTGACTTTGTACTGTGGCAGTTAGCTATAAATGTTGCGGTTTTATTGGTTTGTTTTGGTTGTGCTAAGCACCGCGCTTTATATAAGTCGTATTTAAATGCACTAACGCGGGATGATAAAACCGCGGCCTCATTATACGCACTACAAATGGGGCAAAAACACCTAGAGGATGAAGAGGGCGGAGAAACATTTGGGCAAACTTTAGCGTGGATTAATTTTAGATTTTATTGCGCCGTTATTTTTTGGTTTGTAATGCTTGGCGCCCCAGGAGCCGTGTTGTATGCAATAGTGCGTACGTTGGCCGATTTAGTCAAAGAAAACCATAAAGTGGTGTTTGCAAATCGTTTTACGCTGCTGCACAAATTATTATTTTGGCTAGATTGGCTACCAGCGCGTGTTGCAAGCTTTGGCTACTTAGTTATTGGTAACTTTAATAAAGGTACAAGCTGCTGGTTGCATTATGTATTGGATTTTAAAACGTCAAACCGCAAAGTAGTTACGTGTACAGCGCTTGCGGCTGAGCAAGTAGAGCAGCGTTATTACGGATGTGCTATTGAAGCCACTTGTATGATTAAATTAGTTAAACGCAACGTGCTTTTTTATTTAGTACTTATTGCACTGCTTACTTTATTTGGCGGTTTATCGTAGTCGCGATTTTATATCGCGCAAGGTGTACCTCGCTTAGGGTGAGTATCGCGGTGAGGCTGTTGGTCGCGGGGTAAACCCGCTGCTACGACCTTCTTTGATTCAAAAATTAATTTCTTCAATAATTTCAACTAGAGTGAATATTCTAATTAGCTCTGGTCAGACCATTTGTTTTCATCTTGTTAACGTTTGAATAAAACAACCTCAATTGTGCATTGTTTGAACTTCGTTCAAAATGCGTTACGCTACTCTAATTGCTCAAATAACCCGTAAATTGACAGTGATTTGCCTTTTTGATACCTTATTGAAAATTTTTGGTATGACCAATTTACCTTTTGGGTAAATCGTCAAGCTCTAGGCCTTAAAAATTAGGCTTTTTAGTATTTATGCAACGTGGACGTTGATTAATGTCTTTAAAGATTAAAGCAGCAAAATTATCTGATGTTATTTTACAGCAACTTGAGAATATGATTCTTGAGGGCTCATTAGCGCCAGGTGAAAAACTGCCGCCAGAGCGCGAACTAGCAAAACAGTTTGAGGTGTCTCGCCCCTCACTGCGTGAAGCTATCCAAAAGCTAGAAGCAAAAGGATTGGTCACTCGCAGGCAAGGCGGTGGCACGTTTGTAAAAAATCAGCTTGAAGAGGGACTCACTGATCCGCTGTTTGATTTGATCAGTAAGCATCCTGAATCACAGTTCGATTTACTTGAATTTCGTCATGCACTTGAAGGGATTGCTGCATATTATGCGGCGCTTCGTGGTACCAGCACCGATTTTACCAAGGTTAAACAAAGCTTTGATAAAATTGCTCAAGTTAATAACGATTTACAATTAAAAGCCAAAGCAATTAATGCGTTTCACTTTAGTGTAGCCGAAGCCTCACACAACGTGGTTTTACTTCACTTAGTGCGAGGCATGCAAGCGCTACTGGAGCAAAATGTATTGCAAAACTTAACGGTTTTATTAAAAAAACCAGATATTAGCAATCAATTAGCCCAGCACCGGCGCTTATTAATGGATGCCGTAATTGAGGGCAATCCAGAACAAGCCCGACTAGCAAGTAATGCCCATTTAGCCTTTATTGAAGAAGCATTACTTGAAGCGGGTAAAGAGCATTCGCGAATTGAACGTAGTTTAAGACGCACAAAACAAAATTAAGCTAATACGCTGTACTTAGAACACACTAAATTAGGTATACGTGGTATTAAATTAACAACATTCGTATTTTAAACATAAGGAAACCTCCATATGTCTGAAGTCAATAAAATTGACGTAGACGCGCTAGAAACACAAGAGTGGTTACAAGCTCTTGAATCAGTTGTGCGCGAAGAAGGTGTTGAACGAGCTCAGTATTTACTTGAGCAAGTGTTAGAGCAAGCCCGTTTAGACGGCGTTGATATGCCAACTGGCACAACAACTAACTACGTTAATACTATTCCAGTAGATCAAGAACCGGCGTACCCAGGGGATGTAAACCTTGAGCGTCGTATTCGTTCGATTATTCGTTGGAATGCAATCATGATTGTATTACGTGCATCGAAAAAAGATCTCGACTTAGGCGGCCATATGGCGTCTTACCAATCATCAGCTGCGTTTTATGAAGTGTGTTTTAACCACTTTTTCAAAGCGCCAAATGAGGTCGACGGCGGTGACTTAGTTTACTACCAAGGTCATATTTCTCCGGGGATATATGCGCGTGCATTTGTTGAAGGTCGTCTTACGGCTGAACAGCTTGATAACTTCCGTCAAGAAGTAGATGGTAAAGGTTTACCGTCATACCCGCATCCTAAATTAATGCCTGAATTTTGGCAGTTCCCAACGGTATCTATGGGCTTAGGTCCAATTGCGTCTATTTACCAAGCACGCTTTTTAAAATACCTAGACGGCCGTGGCTTAAAAGACACTAAAAACCAACGTGTATACGCGTTTTTAGGTGACGGTGAAATGGATGAGCCAGAATCACGCGGCGCAATCTCTTTTGCTGCACGTGAAAAGCTAGACAACCTATGTTACTTAATTAACTGTAACTTACAGCGTTTAGATGGCCCAGTAATGGGTAACGGTAAAATTATTCAAGAACTAGAAGGCCTATTTAAAGGCGCTGGTTGGAACGTAATTAAAGTTGTATGGGGCAGCGGATGGGATATTCTGCTGGCTAAAGATACATCAGGTAAATTACTACAATTGATGAACGAAACAATTGATGGTGATTACCAAACATATAAAGCGAAAGATGGCGCGTACGTACGTGAGCATTTCTTTGGCCGTTACCCAGAAACAGCTGCACTTGTTGCAGATATGACTGATGACGAAATTTTTGCGCTTAAGCGTGGTGGTCATGAGCCATCAAAACTGTATGCTGCATTTAAAAAAGCTGAGCAAACAAACGACCGTCCTACCGTAATTCTTGCTAAAACTGTAAAAGGTTACGGCATGGGTGAAGCGGCTGAAGGTAAAAACATTGCGCACCAAGTGAAAAAAATGGACATGAGCCATGTTGAACACTTACGTGACCGTTTAGGCCTACAAGATTTAGTATCAGAAGAGCAAATTAAAGATCTTCCATACTTAACGCTTGAAGAAGGTTCAGAAGAATACAAGTACTTACACGCACGCCGTGATGCACTTAAAGGTTACACACCTACACGTATTCCTAAGTTTACTGAAGAGCTAAAACTGCCAGAAGTAGACGCGTTTAAGCCGCTACTTGAAGAGCAAAAACGTGATATTTCTACCACAATGGGCTTTGTACGTGCACTTAACGTGTTACTAAAAGACAAAGGCATTGGCAAAAACATTGTGCCAATTATTGCTGATGAAGCACGTACATTTGGTATGGAAGGTTTATTCCGTCAAATCGGTATTTACAATCCACATGGCCAAAACTACACCCCTCAAGACCGCGATATTGTTTCTTACTACAAAGAAGCTACATCAGGCCAAGTACTTCAAGAGGGTATTAACGAGCTAGGTGCAATGTCGTCATGGGTAGCTGCTGCAACATCTTACAGCACTAACGATTTACCTATGATCCCATTCTACATTTACTACTCTATGTTTGGTTTCCAACGTGTTGGCGACATGGCATGGATGGCGGGTGACCAGCAAGCACGTGGTTTCTTATTAGGTGCAACAGCAGGTCGTACTACGCTAAATGGTGAAGGTCTACAGCACGAAGATGGTCACAGCCATATTCTTGCAAATACGGTTCCTAACTGTATTTCTTACGACCCAACGTACGCATTTGAAGTAGCGGTAATTATTCAAGATGGTATTCGTCGTATGTACGGTGAAAACCAAGAAAACATTTACTACTACCTAACGCTTATGAACGAAAACTACCATCAACCAGCAATGCCAGAAGGCGCTGAAGAAGGTATTCGTAAAGGTATTTACAAGCTTGAAAGCTACGAAGGTAAAAAAGCCAACGTACAGCTATTAAGCTCAGGTACTATTATGACTGAAGTGCGCAAAGCTGCAGCCATTTTAAGCGAAGAGTACGGTATTGCTTCTGATGTTTACTCAGTAACATCATTCAATGAGCTTACCCGTGACGGTCAAGACGTTGAGCGTTTCAACATGCTTAACCCAGAAAGCGAGCAAAAAACGCCTTACATCACTAGCGTATTAAACGATTCAGTGACTGTTGCTGCGACCGACTACATGAAAAACTACGCAGAGCAAGCGCGTTCATTTATTCCAAGCAGCAACTATAAAGTGCTTGGTACAGATGGTTACGGACGCTCTGATAGCCGTGAAAACTTACGTCGTCACTTTGAAGTTAATGCAAGCTACGTGGTTGTTGCTACGTTATCTGAACTTGCTAAACGTGGTGATGTTGAAAAGTCAGTGGTTGTTGAAGCAATTAAAAAGTTCGACATTGACACAAACAAACTAAATCCACTGTACGCATAAGAGGTTTGCAATGAGTATTGAAATTAATGTACCAGATATCGGTGGCGATGACGTAGAAGTAACCGAAATCTTAGTAAGCGTTGGCGACAAAGTAGATGTTGATCAATCGCTACTAACCGTTGAAGGCGATAAAGCATCAATGGAAGTACCTGCTGCGCAAGCAGGTACAGTCAAAGAAATTAAAGTAAGCGAAGGCGACACTGTAACAACAGGGTCGTTAATCATGATTTTTGAAGGCGAAGCGTCAGGTTCACAAAGTGAGCCAGAAGCGCCAGCTAAAACTGAGGCGTCTGCACCTGCAGAAGCTTCAGGTTCTTCAACTAAAGAAGTAACCGTACCAGATATTGGTGACGACGAAGTTGAAGTAACAGAAATCATGGTCGCTGTTGGTGACAGCGTAGATGAAGAGCAGTCAATTTTAAGTGTTGAAGGCGATAAAGCATCTATGGAAGTACCAGCTCCTTTTGCCGGTACTGTAAAAGAAATTAAAGTAGCCGAAGGCGACAAAGTAAAAACAGGCTCTTTAGTGTTTGTTTTTGAAGTAGCTGGCTCAAGTGCACCTGCATCAGATGCGCCAAAGCAAGAATCTGCGCCAGCAGAGACTACTCAAAGCGCCGAGCCAAGCACAAAAGAAGTAAACGTGCCTGATATTGGCGATGATGGAGTTGAAGTAACTGAAATCATGGTTGCTGTTGGTGATACGGTTGAAGAAGAGCAATCTATCTTAAACGTTGAAGGCGACAAAGCGGCAATGGAAGTACCAGCCCCGTTTGCTGGTACCGTTAAAGAAATTAAAGTGGCCGCTGGCGATAAAGTCAAAACTGGCTCACTTGTGTTTGTTTTTGAAGTTGCAGGCAGTGCGCCAGCAAAAGCAGCAGCCCCGGCTGAGCAAAAGCCAGCGGCTGCACCAGCAAAAACCGAGTCTGCGCCAGCTCAAGCTGCACCTGCGGCTAAAGCAAGCGATGAAGGTTTTGAAAACAACAGTGCATATGCCCATGCATCGCCAGTTGTTCGCCGCTTAGCGCGTGAGTTTGGTATTAACTTAGCAAACGTTAAAGGCTCAGGGCGTAAAAACCGTGTAGTAAAAGAAGACGTGCAAAACTATGTTAAAAACCTAGTTAAGCAAGTTGAATCAGGCCAATTAGCTGCTGGTAAAGGCAATGCAGGCGGTGGTGAGCTTGGCTTAATTCCGTGGCCGAAAGTAGATTTTGCTAAATTTGGTGAAATTGAAGAGAAAAAACTATCGCGTATTCAAAAGCTGTCGGGTAAAAACCTACACCGTAACTGGGTGCAAATTCCACATGTTACACAGTTTGACGAAGCTGATATCACAAGCCTTGAAGTGTTCCGTAAAGAACAAAACGTGTTAAGCGAGAAGAAAAAGCTTGGCGTTAAAATCACACCACTTGTGTTTGTGATGAAAGCGGTAGCGAAAGTACTTGCTGAGTTTCCAACGTTTAACTCGTCATTGTCTGAAGACGGTGAAAGCCTTATCCTTAAAAAGTACATCAATATTGGTGTGGCAGTAGATACGCCAAATGGCTTAGTTGTTCCAGTATTTAAAGATGTGGACAAAAAAGGCATTATTGAATTATCTCGCGAGCTAATGGATATTTCTAAAAAGGCGCGTGAAGGTAAGTTAACGTCATCTGATATGCAAGGCGGCTGTTTTACTATTTCAAGCTTAGGCGGTATTGGCGGTACGGCATTTACGCCGATTGTTAATGCACCAGAGGTTGCAATTTTAGGTGTATCTAAATCTGAAATGAAGCCTAAGTGGAATGGTAAAGACTTTGAACCAAAATTAATGGTTCCGCTTTCTATGTCGTACGATCACCGTGTGATTGACGGTGCTCTAGCTGCACGCTTTACCGCAATGCTTGCTAGCTACATGAGCGACATACGTCAATTAGTGATGTAATCGCTACAATATGAACAAAATCAAATCCCAGCCAGTTGTTTTTAGCTGGGATTCTTACTATATGCAATGATACAATCTTTGCACTATTTGTGAATTGCTCTGATTTTCTGCCCATGCAGAAACATGGCAGTTAAATTTTAGGGCAGTGTCCCGTTCAAACAATTAAGGTAATAGCATGAGCAACGAATTAAAAACTCAAGTTGTTGTACTAGGCGGTGGTCCTGGTGGTTACTCTGCGGCTTTCCGTGCTGCTGACTTGGGCTTAGAAGTTACATTAGTAGAATCGCGTGAAACATTAGGCGGCGTATGTCTTAATGTTGGTTGTATTCCTTCAAAAGCACTTTTACACGTGGCTAAAGTGATTGATGACGCTGCAGAAATGTCATCTCACGGTGTTACTTTTGGCGCTCCGCAAATTGATTTAGACAAAATTCGCTCTTGGAAAGAGTCGGTTGTTGGCCAGCTTACAGGTGGCTTAGACGGCATGGCTAAGATGCGTAAAGTTAAAGTTGTACCAGGTTACGGTAAATTCACTGGCAGCAACACTTTAGACGTTGAAGGTGCTGACGGCACTACAACTATTACATTTGATAACGCAATCATTGCTGCGGGTTCTAAACCTGTTAGCTTACCGTTCATCCCAGAAGATGACCGTGTAATTGATTCAACTGGCGCATTAGAGCTTAAAGACGTACCAGAAAAACTACTTGTATTAGGTGGTGGTATTATCGGTCTTGAAATGGGTACGGTTTACCGCGCACTAGGTTCTGATATTGATGTAGTTGAATTTGCAGATCAGTTAGTTCCGGCTGCGGATAAAGATATCATCAAGGTTTACCAAAAATACGTAAACAAAAAATTCAATGTTATGCTTTCTACTAAAGTTGTTGGCGTTGAAGCGAAAGATGATGGCTTATACGTTACTTTTGAAGGCAAAAACGCACCAGCTGAGCCAGTACGTTACGACAAAGTACTTGTTGCTGTAGGCCGTACGCCTAACGGTAACTTACTTGATGCTGATAAAGCAGGTGTTAATGTTGATGAGCGTGGCTTTATTAATGTTGATAAGCAATTACGTACTAACGTAGACCATATTTTTGCAATTGGTGATTTAGTTGGCCAACCTATGCTTGCGCATAAAGCGGTACACGAAGGCCATGTTGCAGCAGAGGTTATCTCTGGTCAGAAGCACTTCTTCGACCCTAAATGTATTCCTTCAATTGCCTACACTGATCCAGAAATCGCATGGGTAGGTGTGACTGAGAAAGAAGCAAAAGAGCAAGGCTTAAGCATTGAAACTGCGGTATTCCCGTGGGCTGCATCAGGTCGCGCAATTGCATCTGCACGTACAGAAGGTCAAACTAAGCTTATCTTTGATAAAGACAGTGGCCGTGTAATCGGTGGTGCTATGGTGGGTATTAACGCAGGCGAAATGCTTGGCGAAATCGGCTTAGCAGTTGAAATGGGCGCAGACGGTGAAGATTTAGCACTTACTATTCATGCTCACCCAACATTGAACGAGTCTATTGGCCTTGCAGCTGAAATTTTTGAAGGTTCAATCACTGATTTACCAAACAAAAAAGCGGTTAAAAAGAAGAAGTAAACTCTTTTAGTTAACTGTTTAAAAACCCAGGCCTCGGCTTGGGTTTTTTGTTTTTATAGCCGTCAGCCGTCAGCCGTCAGCCGTCAGCCGTCAGCCGTCAGTTTAAGACAAGCTCGTCTTGACACGTAAGTTAATATGAGCAAAATTTCTAGCTGATAGCTGATAGCTGATAGCTGATAGCTGATAGCTGATAGCTGATAGCTGATAGCTGATAGCTGATAGCTGATAGCTGATAGCTGATAGCTGATAGCTGATAGCTGATAGCTGATAGCTGAT
>NZ_JAQREL010000082.1:0-208 GCF_028599255.1 Pseudoalteromonas sp. Angola-7 | reverse complement strand
CATCAATTAAGCTGTCTATGTCGTCTAAATCAAAGTCATCGTTTTCTTCAACTAGCGCATCAGCAGGGGCTTCATCAGGTGTATCACTTGCTTCATCAATTAAGCTGTCTATGTCGTCTAAATCAAAGTCATCGTTTTCTTCAACTAGCGCATCAGCAGGGGCTTCATCAGGTGTATCACTTGCTTCATCAATTAAGCTGTCTATGTC
>NZ_JAQREL010000081.1:0-216 GCF_028599255.1 Pseudoalteromonas sp. Angola-7 | reverse complement strand
CGATTTCAGCACAAGATTCAGTCGAACTTGATAACACCGCAGCGATCACAACCAGCATTGATAAAACAGCCGACGGTGTGATTAATGGTAACGGTGAAAGCGCCGCCATGGTCGTGCGTGGCACGGTTAGCGATGTGGAAGAGGGTCAAACCGTGACGGTGATTATCAGTGATGGCACAAACCAAGTTGAAACCACGGCACTTGTACAAAACGGCG
>NZ_JAQREL010000080.1:0-232 GCF_028599255.1 Pseudoalteromonas sp. Angola-7 | reverse complement strand
GGTCACTCAGTTTCAATTGAGACTCTAAATTTGTTTGCCTCACTACCTAAGTAGCTTGGCTGTTAGAACTCAATCTGTACGAGTGCCCACACAGATGATTGCTTTATATTGTTAAAGAACGTTGCGACTTTGTCGCTAGGGATGCGTATAATACATCCTTTATTTTTCGAGTCAACACTTAATTTTAAACTTTCTTTTTAGAAGATTTAAAACCGAAGTTTTACTTAACTCT
>NZ_JAQREL010000079.1:0-254 GCF_028599255.1 Pseudoalteromonas sp. Angola-7 | reverse complement strand
GCTAACTTGTACTAATTACCCGTGAGGCTTAACCATACAACGCCAAACGCGTTTTGTGACAGAAACAAGCGACAGAAGTTAATAGCTAAAGTAGATAGATACTTGAGACTTAAAAAATATTATCAGAATTTTCCAAATTTAGTTGGTACGTGAAAACGGACTGACACCAAATTTGCTTGGTAACCATAGCGTTTTGGACCCACCTGACCCCATGCCGAACTCAGTAGTGAAACGAAACAGCGCCGATGATAGTG
>NZ_JAQREL010000078.1:0-255 GCF_028599255.1 Pseudoalteromonas sp. Angola-7 | reverse complement strand
CGAGGGTGGGTTGAGGATAAGTTGCTTGAATTAGCTAAGGTATTTTGTATCGACGTGTGTGCTTATGCCGTTATGAGTAATCACACGCACTTAGTACTGTATGTAGATGATAAAAAAGCGAATAGGCCAAATGATAAAGCGATTATTATTCGCTGGCATAAACTCTGTAAAGGCACATTGTTAACACAAAAATACATACAGGGTGAAAAGCTAAGTAAAGTTGAACTTATCTTTTTTAATCAAACAGTAAAGCAA
>NZ_JAQREL010000077.1:0-255 GCF_028599255.1 Pseudoalteromonas sp. Angola-7 | reverse complement strand
TAAGAAGTAAAGTGGTGGAGCTAAGCAGGATCGAACTGCTGACCTCCTGCGTGCAAGGCAGGCGCTCTCCCAGCTGAGCTATAGCCCCACATATGCTGGTCTTATTGTTTGTTATCCGACTTCGTTTTAATCTTAGTGATAAGATTAAGAAGAAGTGGTGGGTCTGGGTGGATTTGAACCACCGACCTCACCCTTATCAGGGGTGCGCTCTAACCAACTGAGCTACAGACCCAAACAATAAGTGTTGTTCTCTTT
>NZ_JAQREL010000076.1:0-255 GCF_028599255.1 Pseudoalteromonas sp. Angola-7 | reverse complement strand
AAGTTGGAGAAAAAGTAAGACTTAGGTTTATTAATGGCTCAAGCAATACTTTTTTTGACGTTCGTATTCCCGAACTAAAACTAACAGTTGTACAAGCTGATGGGCAAAACGTTGAACCAGTGACAGTTGATGAATTTAGATTCGGCCCTGGTGAGACCTACGACGTAATTGTTGAGCCTAAAAATGATGCCTATACGATTTTTGCTCAAAGTATGGATCGCTCTGGTTACGCAAAAGGAACTTTATCAAGCTCGC
>NZ_JAQREL010000075.1:0-255 GCF_028599255.1 Pseudoalteromonas sp. Angola-7 | reverse complement strand
AGCACATCCTACTTTCTCGTCAGGTTGGCGTACCTTACATCGTTGTATTCATGAACAAATGTGACATGGTTGACGACGAAGAGCTACTTGAGCTAGTAGAAATGGAAGTTCGTGAACTTCTTTCTGAATACGACTTCCCAGGTGATGACTTACCACTAATTCAAGGTTCTGCTCTTAAAGCACTTGAAGGCGAAAAGCAGTGGGAAGACAAGATCGTTGAGCTTGCAGAAGCACTAGATTCTTACATTCCAGAGC
>NZ_JAQREL010000008.1:0-163835 GCF_028599255.1 Pseudoalteromonas sp. Angola-7 | reverse complement strand
TGGCGAGTCTCAAGGTATTAACACGACTACAGCTAATTCCACTATTTCACCAGCAAACACAAGTGCTTCTAGTAATGCTCAGGGTAATAATGCCTATACGGATTCGGCAGAGAGCACTAATGTTTCTAGTCTGCAGGTTGGCGAGTCTCAAGGTATTAACACGCCTAGAGCTAATGCCACTACTTCACCAGCAAACACAAGTGCTTTTAGCAATGCTCAGGGTAATAATGACTATACGGATTCGGCAGAGAGCACTAATGTTTCAAGTCAGCCGGTTGGCGAGTCTCAAGGTATTAACACGACTACAGCTAATTCCACTATTTCACCAGCGAACACAAGTGCTTCTAGCTATGCTCAGGGTAATAATGCCTATACGGATTCGGCAGAGAGCACTAATGTTTCTAGTCTGCAGGTTGGCGAATCTCAAGGTATTAACCCGCCTATAGCTAATGCCACTACTTCACCAGCAAACACAAGTGCTTTTAGCAATGCTCAGGGTAATAATACCTATACGGATTCGGCAGAGAGCACTAATGTTTCTAGTCAGCCGGTTGGCGAGTCTCAAGGTATTAACACGACTACAGCTAATTCCACTATTTCACCAGCAAACACAAGTGCTTCTAGTAATGCTCAGGGTAATAATGCCTATACGGATTCGGCAGAGAGCACTAATGTTTCTAGTCTGCAGGTTGGCGAGTCTCAAGTGGATTACAAACCTACAGAAAGTGAAAACGTAAAAACGGATAGTGTTAATACACCAAGCATTGAGCAAGGTGATTCATTACAGCCAGTTAATGAGTCTCAAGGTAATAACACGCCTACAACTACTTCGCCAGAAAGCGTAAACACTGTTGAACCAACTAGCGCTTCTAGTAGTATTAACCAGAGCAATAGTAAAGAAAAAGGTGGTACTAATGCACCAAATCTAGCCACTGGGTCGATAGCTTCGGCTAATGATGTAGAGCTTTCTTCAACTAACATTGCAAGTAATGATGAAGTTAAAAGTACACGTAATAACGATACGCATGCAAATGATGAACTAACTGAAGAGTTGCCTATTGATGCTATGCAATTTCTTACAGACAATGAAGTTGGGCCTCAAGAGTTTGAATCTGAGTCGGGAGAAAAGTATACAAGGGTTGGTTCTCTGGGTTCTGCAGAAGACCCAATTGGCAACGTATACGTTAACTCAGAAGGTAATGCATTCTATAACGATGGTTTTAGTTCAAAACTGGAGGACTATGGGGATTTATCCTCAATAGATTATGTAAAACAGTAGACTACAAAAGCCAAAAAGCCCGGAAGGGCTTTTTTTCTATTCGGTCGCCTTGTTATTGAAAGTTGTTATTATGTTAGTAATTCAGTTTAGAGGTACTTCAGAATGAATAAAATCAAATTCGTGCTCGTTTTACTTAGTTTGACTCACTTTAATTCGCAAGCAAAAGAAATAGAGGTAAGTGTTTCAACCGTTGGACTAACGGATCATCAAGCAAGAGAAAAAGTAAAGTTACAGGCTCGTTGGTATTCAGCTAAAGAGCTCCCGCTGCTAGTTTCTGGTAAAGAACATATAAATGCCGCAGGTGACTACCGTCGAGAAGTTACGGCTTTATCGGCAGTGGCATTGAATGTAACGGTCTTAAGCGAGTATTGGAATAAAGAGGCACATACATTAACTAGTAGATTAGATGTCACGCAGAATACAGATATAAGTGAGAGCATGTTCGGGAGTCTTCTTAAAAATAATACGCTCCAAAAGCAATTACGTAAGGCTTATGAAAACTTAGATAGTATTTTGAAAGTTAATACAGAATATGACTTAAATTCTGTAAATAGTGATATGGAGATGGTTGATACTGTTTATAACGTTTTATATATGCGCAATAGTTTTGAAAGTTCACTACGCGTTAAGACGATGTTAGAGAATGATTATGAAGCGTATGTATTGAACAGGTATATAACCCCTTATATAAATTCACTAAGGGCAGTAAGTGTCGATGTGAATCAAAATGGCCTCATAGTCCAATACGCTAGTAAATTTTATGAAAAACTTTCTAGCGATTGCATGGATCTTGTGAACGGCTTCTTTTACCAAAATAATTCAAAATTTTCATATTCTTATAATAATGCTTGTGTAGATGAACCTCTTTTTTCTAAATTGGATCTATCATTTCAGAAAAAATGGAGTGCATACGTTAGTCACTACAAAAATGGGAAAATTACATATAAATATAGTAGTAGCTTTTATGGAAATGAAGGCTTAACGCACATAATGAATGACCCAGAGAGTGAATTAAAAGAGCTGCTGGAAATTAAGTATGATAGAAATACTAATGCCCGTTGGTAAATATGTGATCTACAAAATGGTAGAAAATTTGTAATATGGCTTATTTAGCCTGTAAAACGCTTATTTTACAGGCTATATCAGTTTAGATTTTTACTTTTTTAAGACTTAGTAAAATAATGATCTAAATTAAACTGGTTCCGGGCTGTGATAGTGAAATCCTTGAGCAAACTCGGCCCTGGTTTTTTGTGCAATTAATAATTCTTTTTTCGTTTCTATTCCTACAATGAGCACCTTGTGACCCCGGTGTCTAATTAAGTCCACCAGCTGGTAAAACTTTATTGCACTTTCTTCAGAATGCGTTGCATTACGTATGAGTGAAATATCTAATTTTACAAAATCAGGCTCTAAGAGTTTCAAAAGTTCGATGTCTACATTTGGGGCGCCAAAATTATCTATAGCTATTTGAAATCCATTTTTTTTCAAAATTAAAAGGTTTTTATCGAAAATAGCTTTATTGTATTGGCTACCACATTCCGTTACTTCGATGACTAATTGTATTTGTGGAAGTAATTTAGAAAGTCGTCCTCTGCATAAGTTAAATGACAAATGCGAAATTTCACACCGAGTAAAATTAATGAAAACCCATTGATTATACTGTTTAGATAGCGACTCAATGGCTTTGATTTTTGTATTCGTTAAAGTCACTAAATTTTCAGTGTAAAAATCTGAGTTAAGTGTAGCAGTTGATCGTTCAGTTCGTGGGTCTTTACGTAATAGTAACTCACAGGCAAGTGGCTTGCCGGATTGAAGACCGACTATAGCTTGAAAGTGGTATCCGTACTCAATCATTTCTATACTCCATAAGCTCGACAGGTATGAGATTAAATAAAAATAATGTTGCTTTTAAATTGCTTTGTGCATTTTCACGGAAAAAAACTCGGTGATACCTTCCCTCTTGGCGTGTTGTAATGAGAGCGGCATTAAAGTTATATACATTGATACCAAAAATGTTCAATGTAATTGAGTTATTCGTGAGTTTCACGCGTACTAGCGAAGCGCAAACAAACAGAAAAAATGGTATTGCTAAATCTAAGGGCGGCTGGTGATGGTAACCTGTAAAGTAATGGATCATCATTAAAGGCCAGAATAAACCAATGCTAAGCAATATAAATACGACAGCTCGATAAGGTGGCGAAATAGAAAATAAGTGGTATGTTTTTGTCATAAGGGCTCCCTAATTTTTGGTTATTATAAATCACCATATTGAAGCCAAAAAATTTTAGAAAGATGCAAAATCACCACTCTAGTGTTCAATTATATTCGAAAATGTAAATTGAAGGAGTTGTACCTAAAGCACTATGTATTAACATTTGAGTGATGAGTAATATACATAAAAGCGCTTTTGTTAGGTTGTAATGTGAACAAATTAAAAAATATTACACTCCTTGTTAGTTTTTGTCAGAAATTTAGCTTATTATTAAGTTTATATGCATGTAAATCTAAATATGATGCATACATTGAATACAGTATAAACAATTAAGGTTATATTAATGCCATCGACAAACTCAATAGCAAAACTAGGGTTAGAGGAAGTAGCAGTAAAGCTTTTCCAGATGGGGGTTCGTTCAGCAACGGATTTCCAAAAGTTGTGTCGCGGAGAATTCAATGGATATGAAGGGCGGCCTGCCGATATACCGTCTAATCCTATGATGTACTTTAAAGAGATAAATTCGTTTTCTGAATTAATATCATTAGGTGAAAAAGATAACGAGGACAGTAAAGCTCAAGCAGTACCGGACAACAAAAATAAAGATGAACTAGATGTTATGTCATACGCTGATCTGAAACAGCTTGTTAGAAAATATAATGTGACTACCATTCGGCAGTGGAAAAAAGTGGTAAAAGATGAAGAGTTGCCGGGCTCTTTTCCAAGCTCGCCCCAGTCATACTATGAAGAGTTTGAAGGGTGGGAGGCGTTTCTTGCGCCAAAAAAATCGCGTTTTTTAGAGTGGCCTGAAGCGAAAGAAGCAGCAAAAAATATACGTATAGAGTATGGTCTTAAAAATGCATATGACTGGCGTTGGTTATCTCGCCAAGGGAACCGACCACCTAACTTGCCGAGTGCACCAGATTACTACTATTCAGAGTTCACGACGTGGAAAGATTTCTATGGTCTAGAATAGCTGTTTATTAGCTGTACTATTCTATATCTAACCTTACAGTTTAAAGCAGCCATGAGCGAGAAGCCGACGGTCGGGTAAACTCGCTTTTGGACAATTATGAGTTAGAGTGAACTGGCGGTTCTGTGCAATAAGCGGTTACTGAAAAAGTTAAATTTATTCTCGTATTTTTGAGTAGAAGTCTAATTTTGTACGATAATATTATTAACCGCCATTTTGCTGTGTTATAAATCACCAAAATGGTGAACCATAAACTGCTAGCACTTATGTCATATATTCAAGCTTGGAGCAAATAAATAACCGAAGTATGGTATTCAGAAGAAGATAGAGCTCGGCATGATTAGATTCTAAGACTGATTAGTGAAAAGAACGAAAATATTTTTATTCTTTTGGTTATGGCGCCATATTTATATTCTTATATTTGGTTCGTAGTAACCTTGAATCAGTTGGCTTACTTGGTTTTACAACTATTTTAGTTGTAATTTCATACGGTATGTGACTTGGTACAAACCCTATAATCCAAAAGTTTGAAGCTTTTTATCATGTTAAAGGTGGTGAACTTGAAAATGTTATTTAACATTTTTCTGTGTTTTCAGCAACATCAAATAAAATCGGATTAGTTTCAATTTCAGGTATACTCATAGCTAGCTGGATATTTTATCTGATGAAGATCAGAAATAACAGTGGTTTTTTCTCATTCGTCGCTTATTTTAACCAACTATTATTTGTCTCTTAGTGAGGTGTTGAGGTTGTAGAGTTACTTGTTTTAGAAAAATGTCCTGTTTTATGGGTTCCAAATGCATTACCTAGTGCTATAACAACACTTAGAATTAATCTATAAATTCGATATGAATCAAGAGTGAAATTATGTATATCTTTGAAATAATAAAACCCGGTATTTGGTTAGACTATGAAGATCGTGATTGGTCGTTTGGAGTTGAAGGCATTTTACGCAGTTTGGAAGGTCAGTTTTATGAGGCTAATCTTGCGTTAAACATGTTTCTAAACTCCATACAAAGAGATCTCGATTCTCATTCACAAGAAAAATGGGAAGCGGAATCGAAACGACGCAATGAGATTCGACGTGAAGTTGAGATAAAGTATGATAACCCTCACGATCACGAGGTGTGGGATCAGATCCTTCTCGAGACGGAAATAATATTTAAAAGAGAGCAATGGCAGTCGGGAAAAACCCCTAGGGAGTTTGAGCATAACCAAGCATTCATGCATGCTCGTGCGTTTCTGTATGCGCTCGATTCTTTTGATAAATTTCTTAATGTTTTAAAAAAACAATCCAACGTTCCTCCTGTGCTAGAAGATTTCTATACAAGGTTCGGAGAAGCGTTTCCTCATCTACGTGGAGTTAGAAATAGCTCGCAGCATATGGAAGACCGTTCAAGAGGTCTTGGTGCAGGAAGAAATCCGAAGCCGCTCGAACTGAAACCTATAGATAATGAGCTTATAAAAGCTGAAGGCGGTGCGCTTGTTCTGAATAGTCTGAATGGTACTAAATATGGCAATACGATGGCAGACGGACATTATGGTGAAGTCGATGTATCTCCAGCATCAATGGAAGCGCTGCACTCCATATTTCAAGATATCTTAAATGCGTTTGAGTGGAAGGGGCCAAAATGTCACCTGCCGAGCAATTAATTCATAACAAAAAGCTCAAAGGCGACGCCTAAAAGCGGCGCGCTTTAGCTTGATGTTACCAATGTCTGCAAATGGCACTCAGGCGAAATTCGGCAAAGAGCGATTAGCGGTCATTCAGGTGAGTCGTCCACAACTTAGTAGGAATAACAGAAAACTTTCCTCTTTTTTACATATTTATATATGCCACAGAAAGCATAATATTCATATTTTCAATCATTTACGTTATTTGCTATTAATATAAGTTAATAAAATAGGGACGTTTTCGAGCTAAAATAGGGAAAATGTCCTCTGATAAAGTTGTTGGAGATAAAAATGAACATAGTACTACGAAAATTAACCAAAGTAGATTCACCCGTATTTTCAATGCTTTGGCAATTCTATCAATATCACCAAAGTGCTTTTGATAACGAAGATATCAATTGTTCTGGCCGATTTGATATTGATGAAGAATATCTTAGTGATGTCGCTGCTGATGAAGAAGATTGTGACGCTTACTTAATCTTTGTTGAGGGCAATATCGCAGGGTTCATTACTGTGGAACCAACAGAGATAGTAGAACGTGAAATGCCTGAGCTGTCAGATCTTTTTATCTTACCTAAGTATCGAGGAAAAGGTATTGCTTTGTATGTTGTCCGCCAGTTAATGTTAGATAATTCATTAAATTGGCATGTAGCCGTTTATGAAAAAGACCGTGAAGCATTAAAGTTTTGGGATAGACTTTTTGCGATATTACCAATCGTGAATGTAATAAAAGTTGAGCCATCTGAGACTGAAGGCTTTCATGAATTTGTGATTACAAATAAGTAAAATATGCAGGATGCGATGAATATCACACTGGAAAACGTTACAAGTTCAAATTATGAAGCCGTATGCGACCTAGACGTCACGGATGAGCAACAGGACTATGTTGCGAGCAATATGTGGTCGCTGCTTGAGTCACATTACTGCCACGGGCATACTTGCAGAGCGATCTATCAAAACGATAAACCTGTCGGTTTTTTGATGTGGGTATCTGAAACGCCTGCAAAAGTGTCTGTTTGGCGCTTTATGGTGGATCAAGGTTTTCAAAAAGCGGGTATTGGTAGGGCTGCGCTAAATTTGGCCCTGAATGAAATCAAAGCCAGTGACAAAGTAAAAGAAATCGAAATTTGCTATGATCCTGAAAACCCCGTAGCCAAAGGTTTTTATTCAAGTTTTGGCTTTCAGGAAGTGGGGTTGGATAAAGATGGTGAAGACATATTGGCAGTTATTAAACTGTGATCTTTAACAAAACGCCGCTTTGCGGTTCGACTCGAAACATGTTGCTTGCGTTTGTGACGGGCGTTCTTGACTGTCCGCTTACAAAGCAAAGTGAACACTTAAGCCTTCAGTAGTTGAGTTTTAAATCCCGCTATATTCCGCACTCAAGTATCCCCAAATGCGAATGTCGGCTCTTTGTCTGAAACGGCAACGGAGAAACCAGTATTTGACTTTCACCTTCTCGTTCAAAGCCGCCCTTAAAGTATTTACGGCAGAAACGAGTTAATCATGAATGACTGCTCATGGCACTTTGGCGATGTCCGCCGAGAGCGAGAAGCAGACGGCCACTCTAGCGCGTTTTTGGACATTTTTGAGTTAGGATTTTTGCTCTACTAATTGAGTCTCAGGTTAATATTACTATAACTCACGCTTTACTAATGGTCGTAAAGTGCTGGACTAAAATTAGCTATCAAGGAGCACAGAAATATAAAGGCATAATATCTAGAATTGATTTCCCACTAAAACCCTAGCGTTCTACTAGGGCATTGTGTTCGATAAGGCTAGACAGGCCAATCCCAATCAATGTATTGTTGTAACTGTTCACTAAGCTCTAAAGAAGCAGCGCCATCTACATGATACGCATGGTAGCCGTACGTTTTACCTGACGGAATGCCAGTAAACAGGGTTGCTTGGTAAGGGTCAAACTCAGGCGTAACACCGATTGTTTCAATATCAGTGTTGATTGTCTTCAACCATGTAACCATGATTGTTTTAGCGCCAGTACGTTCAATGTACTTACGAGCTGCTTCAAGTGACCAGCCCTTCGTACAAATATCATCAACAAGCAAGACTGTTTTGCTGCGTTTCAGAGGTGGATTTTTGTATTCTGTGTTGTAGTTTTTAGTAGGTAGCTTGTTCAGCTTGATAGTGTTAAGTTGATTGTGATGGTCAATCACTTTACCTTCGCGACGTGCGTTCTGTGACTTTGTAGCCTTTGTGTGACGCTCAATCAAGTTATGCAAATAGCCCTTGTTGAAGCATTTCCCGAAAGTCATGAGATCATCGTTCATCTTGTCGTTGCCAACGCCAGCTTCATGCCCTGGATAGGCGGCAATAAAATCAATACGCTGATGAATACCAGTAAAGTACATACTAGTAACTAGCGCACCCAACCAAAAGTCAACATCACCTTGCCCTGCCTTAGCTGCTGCTCGTCCATTCTCCGAGTACTTTTTAAACGCATGTTTGAATGTGCTGAACGGTGCAAGCGCGTAATACTCGAAATCACCGTCTTTGATTTCATGGCTCCAGAAGTGCTCACGAAGACAAAGCGTATCTATGAAGCGAGCAAGCTCTTTTGGTTTACCGAACTCGAAGCCGTAGTTAGTATTATCACTGTACCAAGTAGCTCGTAAGAATAAAATCCTGCCATTTACAGCCGTACGCATGTCATCATCGCTACTGCCGATATAGACGATTTCGTTAGACTCCCACTTCATTTCGTTTAGAACGTACTGAGTTGCTGCTGCACGCGGCTTAGGTGGAATCTCAGGATTGCGTTGTCGAGTGAAGATAGCGAGATCTTTGAATTTAGCTTCTAACGCATCATATAAGTCTTTTTTGTTACCGTCGTTGTCGGTGATAGTCCAACTACGATTAGCAAGCAGTACAGGCTTGATGCCACGCAGTGAGAAGAAAGTCATTAGCTTCTCTACTTCTGCGAAAATGTCACCCTTTATCTTCCCAGTGTTAATTAACGTATCTTCGACACTGAGAATCACACCTTTTAGCTGTTTAGCAGCCATATAAACTCCTTATAAATCCATTGAAAATTGCCCTTGCATCCCCTGTATTGGTTGACTTTCCTCTGGCTTTTTCAAATACTTAATTAAGTCACTAGATTGGTCAGGGACGATGTAAACTTGCCCGCGTTTATATGCACTGACCGCTTTTATTTCTGCATTTTCTAAATCTGACTGATAGAGATACGGCATCATCAAGAATCGACCGTAGTCTTTGGTGAAGTTCACTGTATGAGCTGTACCGCTCTTTATCTTCCATTCGACAGGCGCTGTAATCTGAGCAAGACTAGCTTGAATGCGATTGCGACGTACGAAGTTTTGAGCACTGTAACTTTGGTGAATTAAGTATTCAGTAACAATTGCACCACCGTTAGCGACAATCTCTGCTCGCAAATGCTCTGAGCCGCGAGGGTAGTTGCTATCAATGCCAGTGCCTAGCACTGCAATGGTTGGCACATTGAAGCGAATAGACTCAATATGGGCTTTTTGGTCAATGCCCTCAGCAAGTCCACTCACAGATACCAAGCCTTGATTTGCCATAGCTGCAATTATGTATTTCGTTAGCCAAAGACCATCCTCCGTAGCTTTTCTGCTACCAACAATCGCAACTGATGGCTGGTGAAGTACTTTGTAGTTACCCTCAACGAACAGCCACATAGGTGGTTCTGGTATGCTCTTCAGCTGCTGCGGAAAGAGGTCTTGGTCATAGAAAAAAATACGAATGTTCTTCTTGGTGTACTCACGTGCAAGCTCAAGACCTTTATTCCATAGGTCAAGCTTGAACAGCATCCATGACTCGGCTGACTCTTTAATCGAATCATCAAGCTTTTGGCGAAGCATTTTTTCAAAATGCTCAATGTCGTCAGTTTTAATTAGTTCTCTAAAGCTGATTTTCTGAGCAGCGATTTTATACAGGGTTTTGAAGCCAACACCGCGTATTGACTGTAATGCTAAAAACGCGACGGTTTCAGCTTTCCAGTAATCTTGCTCTTTTTCCATTTCGAATACCTTGTTATTGCTGGGCTAAACCCGATTTTCGCACTGAGAGCAGTATGTTTAAAGCTAGTTTGAATGCTAAAGACAAAACGCTCTTATTGCTTCTATCTTCCTGACTTTTATAGCGTATAGCAAGTAATCAAATAATAAAGGTGTGATTATTTTGCTCTTGAGCAAGTATTTTACAGTTAGTTATTCTGAGTGTAGTTAGATCTTAATCACCTAGACACTTTCTAGCTTCTCAAAAACTGCTTCGAGCTTCACCTGTGACAGTCCAAACATTTTTGCATTAGAAAAGTATATTGTGTAGTTGTGCTTTCTAAATGGTTTTGGGGCAGAAACGAGTTGGACTTCCGAGCTTTCATTAGATACCGGCTTATAATCTTAAAGTACAAAACGGAAGTAAGCTTCCGTTTCTAGGACTTCAAAGGTAGTTATCGGAAATATACTTCTGTTTTTTGAAAGCATTGACCTAGATAGCTATACGAGCCACTTTTCGGGGTCTTATTGGAGCGAAAAGGTAAATTCGTATCACTTTAGAAGCCTTTTCCGGCTCGGTCTTTAAGCTCATAAATCAAATTTTTCAATGGTATGTTAATTACAAATTGTTCACTAAAGTATTATTTTTCAGAATTATTTTAATAAAACCTATTGAACATCGGTTTTACTTTTGATTTAATACCTATCATTAATCGGTTTTAAATTGAGGCTCATATGAAGTTAGGTGAATTAGAAAAATTAGTACTTCAATATTTGTGGCAGCATAAGTCCTCAGATGTGAAGCAAGTCTATACCCATTTTGAAAAGCTACGTGGTGGAAGTCTGAATACTTACCAAAGCACGTTAGATCGTTTGTTTAAGAAAGAGCTTTTGTCTAGAGAGAAAATTGGCTATGCATTTCATTATCAGCCTAGAGTTGAAAGGCATGAGTTAATAGGCCAGCTTATTAAATCGGTAACAAGCGATTTTATAACAGAAGACGATAATAGCCTCATAGCAGCTTTTACTTCAATTTCTAAAGACTTCAATGTTGAGCAGTTGGATAAGTTAGAATCACTTATCGAAGAGCAAAAGCAAAAACTCAACAGTGAAAAAGAGTAGCTTAAAAATATGTCTGTTTTTTTTAATTTATTAGCTATCTTTTCAATTACTTTTATTGTGGCAAATGTCTCTTTGTCAGCGATTTTTTCGCTCATTGGTCAGCAAATTATAAAAATTGAAGTTAAGTCCCGTAAGTTCTTGCTTTGGACAGTTGTATCATTGCCTTGGGCCCTCAGCTTTGTACTAGCAATTTTAATACTTCAGGCCTTCCACACCGGGGATAGCCTATATGATTTTGCTTTTTTACATTGGCACCATATGACTCATTTTGAATGGTTTAGCTGGCATGGCTTTACCGTTGGCGTTGCGCTGTTTTTCGTAATGTATGTCTTAATAAGTCAAGGGCGCCTTTTATGGAACCACAAAAGAGAAATCGAATCATTGATGTGCTTTTCAACGAATATAGAAACGGATATATATCAAATAGAATCAGATGATGCATCTGCATTTACGAGTGGTTTCTTTACAAAAAAGTGCTTTGTCACTACTGCCCTTATTGAGCAAACCACTTGTGAAGAGTACGACGTAGTTATTAAACATGAAAGGGCACATATTGCGACAAATGATCCTGCGAAGAAGTGGCTTTTTACCCTGTTATGTTTATTTTTTATAAAACCGATAGCACAAAGGCTGAAGCTACATATGATTTTAGCAATGGAGCAAGAAGCCGACAACGCAGTAATAAAAAGCGGTACTTCAAAACTATTTGTGGCCAGTACACTAGTAAAAGTTGCTAAGCTTAATGCGCAAAGCGATCTATTAAAAAATAAAAGCTTAGTGGTAAATTTTGGTGCAGATGTACTAGAGCAGCGTATATATTTTCTGCTTGATAAATTGAAGCTTGAACCAATTCACAAAGGTATAACATTTTCGTTAGTTATGGTTTTAGTGATTGTTTCTTCAGCTTCAATCGATGGTATTCATCACTTTATGGAAACCTTCTTTGGTCACTAAGTGGCTTATTTTTTTAAGTTTAAAACCGATCTAAGGTCGGTTTTATGGGTAGTAAGTCTAAAAGGGTAAACTTATGTTTTTTAGAAAAAATCCAACTAAAAAACCGATTGTAAGTCGGTTTTTTAGGGTGTTTAGTTGTATCGGTTTGTTTAGCGCTACGTTATCTGCTCATGCAAAAAATACAATTTCATTAAATGAAGCGATAAGTTTATCGCTTAAAAAGCATCCAGAACTAAGGTCTTACATTTATAAAAAAGAATCGGCATTAGCATTAGTTGAACAAGCAAGTGTTGGCACTCCTATGATAGTTAACGCTTTAGCTGAAGATGCGTTTGGTACAGGCAGTTACTCGGGAGTTAAGGGCCTACAAACTACACTCAGTATTTCTTGGCTGTTAGAAAAAGACCACATTGACTCGCGAGTAAAGTTGGCAAATGCCAAGGTATCGTCTGCGTCTATTGAACAACAAGTCAAAGCGATTGATGTTGCATCAGAGACGGCTCGTATCTATATCAAGTTGCTTTCACAGATTATGAAATTGGATTTGGCAAAATTAGCACAGAGACAATCTCAACAAGCTCTCGAGCAAATTAAACGTAAAGTTAAAGCAGGTAGCTCTTTTGTTGTTGATGAGTTAAGAGCAAAAGCTGCGCTATCACTAGTTGAATTAGAAGTGGAAGATTTAGCGCATGAAATAGAAGCTTCTAAGTCTCAACTTGCAGCACAGTGGGAAGGAAATACTCGTTTTGCAGTCAATGGTAATTTAGCGAATATTCCAAGCTTAAAGGACTTAAATACCGCTTTAGAAGGTTTAAAGGCTAATCCACAGCTAAAACGTTTTTTGATTGAACAAGATGTGATGCAATCCGAAATTGACTTGGCGATTGTCGAACAAAAACCATCATGGTCGATTTCTACTGGTATTAGAAGAAATGAAGCGGTAGATGACTTTGCATTTACTGCTGGGATCTCAATTCCATTAGGAGGAAATAATAGAAATAGAGGTCAAATATCTTCTCTTCAAGCTAAGCAAAATCAAAGTAAAGCTAAATCAGATGCGCTTTATCAGCGTATTTCAACACAAGCATTATTGCTGACTCATAAACTTAAACACAATCGTCATGTTATAGACGCTTTAACAAACAAATCTATTCCATACCTTGAAGAAGCTAGCAAAAAGGCAGAAGAAGCATATCGCCTCGGCAGCTATCGTTATACCGATTGGCACGTCGTACAACAAGAGTTAGTGAAAGCACAATCGGACTTGATTGATGCGTATACCAATATTCAGTTATTTAATATCGAATTAGAACGATTAACAGGCACATCTGTGTCAATGTAAGAGAGAAAATGATGAAACTTAAATCTATTGCCGCTGTAATTGCGTTGACTCAAATAGGGTTAGGGCTATCTATGTATAGCCCTGTCACATGTGCACAAAATAATGTTGAAGCTGTACAAGAAGTAGAAAAAGGACCTAATAATGGTCGTATGCTTCGTAATGGTGACTTTGCTATCGAGCTTGCCATTTTTGAAACGGGAGTACCACCAGAGTTTCGTGTTTTTGTAACTAAGGCTGGGAGCGCTATAAACCCAAACGATGTTGATTTAAACGTTAAACTTTCTCGTTTAGGAGATGGCACTGACAATATTAACTTCTATGTTGAGAACAATTATCTTCGTGGTGACATGGAAATTTATGAGCCGCACTCGTTCCTCGTGACAGTAACGGCAAAGTATAAAGGTAAAACTTATCAGTGGTCTTATGACAATTACGAAGGCCGTACACAAATAGCTGATGTCATGGCTGAGTCAATGGGGATTGAAACAGAAATTATTGCTAGTCGAGAAATGGAAGAGCGCTTAAAGGTTTATGGCGAGCTTACTCTGCCACCAAATGCTATTCGCAATATCTCAGCACGTTTTCCGGGAGAAATTAAATCGCTTAATACTGAGTTAGGTAAGCCGGTTAAAGAGGGGCAGGTTTTGATGACTATAGAGGCAAATGAAAGCTTACAACTATATAAAGTGATTGCGCCAATAGATGGTGTGGTTACATCACAAAACGTCGGTATCGGTGAGCAATCTTCTGGTCGAACTTTATTAACCATTACTAATACCAAAAAGCTAGTTGCTGAGTTAAATGTTTACCCTATGGATCAGGGCAAGATCACATTAGGTACTGAAGTAGATATTCATATTCCGGGCTTTAAAGATGCAGTAAAGACATCACTATCAGACACACTTTATCAATTGACCTCTGAACAAGCCAAAGTCTATCGCGCTGTTATCGATAATTCAGATAACCGATTTAGCCAAGGTCAGTTTGTTACAGGACAAGTTTTAGTAGATAGCTATACCGTTGATATGGCGGTTAAAGCAGAAAGCTTGCAAGGCTTTCGTGACTTTACGGTAGTTTACGGAAAGTTCGAAGACCAATACGAAGTGCGTATGTTAGAGCTCGGTCGCAAATCAGGCCAATGGGTAGAAGTACTTAGTGGTATTCCTTCAGGAACGGAATATGTGACAACGAATAGTTACATCATTAAAGCTGACATTGAAAAGTCTGGCGCATCACACGACCACTAAGGAATTGAAGATATGTTGGATTCGATTTTAAAATTTTCCATAGAGCGAAGCAAATTAATACTCATTTTTGTTTTTGCTGTCGGTATGTTGGGCGTTTGGAACTTTCAAAAACTGCCCATCGATGCTGTACCTGACATTACCAATGTTCAGGTAGTTATTAATACAGAAGCGTCCGGCTATACCCCTCTGGAAGTAGAGCAAAGGGTGACATTCCCGCTTGAAACAGCTCTATCAGGTGTGCCAAACCTTGAATATACTCGTTCAGTCTCACGGTACGGCCTATCTCAAGTAATTGCTATATTTACAGATGAGACTGACATTTATTTTGCAAGGCAGTTGGTTAACGAGCGTTTAGGCGCTGCTAAATCTGAGCTCCCTTTTGGCTTAGAGCCTGAATTAGGCCCTATTTCTACTGGGCTTGGGGAAATCTTTATGTTTACGGTTGATGCGCGTGAAGGGGCAACAAACAAAGATGGTAGTGAGATCACTCCTACAGATCTAAGAACTGTTCATGACTGGGTTATCCGTCCGCAGCTTATGCAAGTTGAAGGCGTTGTCGAGGTAAACCCTATCGGTGGATATGAGCGTGAAATACTTATCGCCTTGAACCCTGATAAGTTATTAATGTTCGGCCTTTCTCAGCAAAATTTAATTGAAGCTATTAATCAACATAACCAAAACAAAGGGGCTGGGTTTATAGAGAAAAGTGGTGCGCAATGGTTGATTCGTTTACCGGGGCAAATTGAAACCGTTGAGCAACTAGCAAATATTCCTTTACCGTCATCTAGTGGCCGAGTTATTCGTGTTAAAGACGTTGCTGAGGTAACCGAAGGCAAGGAGCTTCGCTCTGGTGCGGCGACACAAAATGGTCGCGAAGTCGTATTAAGTACTGTTTTCATGTTAATAGGCGAAAATAGCCAAAAGGTTGCCAAAGGCGTAGGTGAAAGATTAAAAGAGATTAATAAATCTCTACCTGAGGGTATTGTTGTTAATGCCGTTTATGACCGAACTAAATTGGTTAACAAAACTCTCGATACAGTAAAAATGAACCTTATTGAAGGTGCTATCTTGGTTATTGTTGTGCTGTTTTTGCTGCTAGGTAATTTTAAAGCAGCATTTTTAACAGCGCTTGTAATTCCTTTTGCCATGCTTATGACTGTAACAGGCATGATCCAAACTCGTACCAGTGCTAACTTAATGAGTTTAGGGGCGCTTGATTTTGGTTTACTTGTAGATGGTGCCATTATCATTGTTGAAAACTGCCTTCGCCGTTTAAGCCAAGCTTCTAATGGTAACGCATTGCCAGTAAAAGAACGCTTACTGCTTGTGTACGAAGCCACACGAGAAGTGATCCGTCCAGCACTGTTTGGTGTCTTTATTATCACTGCTGTGTACCTTCCCATTTTTGCTTTAACGGGTGTAGAAGGGAAAATGTTCCACCCTATGGCGATTACCGTTGTAATTGCGCTGGTTAGTGCAATGATCCTATCGGTCACCTTCATACCTGCTGCAATCGCATTAACCTTCAAAGGTAAAGTCGTTGAAAAAGAAAACGTGATCATGAAAGCCAGTGTTTCACTTTACAAGCCTATTTTATCCTTGGTACTAAAAGCTCGATGGGTGGTGGTAATTGGTGCTGTTGCTTTAGTTTCTGTTGCCGGTGTTATGAGTACTAAGTTAGGTAGCGAGTTTGTACCAAATTTAGATGAAGGTGATATTGCTATGCACGCTTTACGTATACCTGGCACGTCGCTTACCCAATCTATTGAAATGCAAAAGGTGCTAGAAGACAGAATAAAGTCATTACCTGAGGTTGAACGCGTTTTTGCAAAAGTGGGGACGCCAGATGTTGCAACGGACGCTATGCCACCGAGTGTAGCCGATAATTTTATAATTCTGAAACCTCGTAGTGAATGGCCTGATCCAGATAAACCTAAAGCAGATTTTGTTAAAGAGCTCGAAGCTTTAGTAACACCAGTTCCGGGAAACCGTTACGAGTTTTTACAACCGATTCAAATGCGCTTCAATGAATTATTAGCAGGAGTACGTGCTGAGCTTGCTATTAAGGTGTTTGGAGACGATTTTGATACTTTAACGGAGCTTGGGAAAGCGCTTGAAAAGTCGATTCAAGGTGTTGAAGGCATTCGTGATATTCAAGTTGAGCAAACTAAAGGTTTACCTGTATTAACTTTCGACCCTAAACGTGAACAATTAGCATTGTATGGTTTAAGTATTTCTGATTTTCAAAACCAAGTTGCTGTTGCTATGGGAGGTGAGATTGCAGGTAAGTTTTACGACGGTGATAAGCGCTTCGACATAGTGGTTCGTTTACCAGAGGAGCAAAGACAAGATGTAGATGCTCTTTCACAGCTACCAATTACCTTGCCAAGCGGTGGCTATCTACCACTACAGGAATTAGCGAATGTCGAAATGGCTCTAGGCGTAAATCAAGTGAATCGTGAGAATGGTAAACGCAGAGTTGTGGTTACAGCTAATGTTCGCGGACGAGATTTAGGTAGCTTTGTTAAAGATGTGCAACAAGCCATAGATGCTAATGTTCAATTGCCTGCTGGTTATTGGATTGAGTATGGCGGCACATATCAAAAACTACAATCAGCTTCGCAAAGATTAAGCATAGTTGTCCCCGTAACATTAGTCTTAATTATTGGTTTGCTATTACTTGCATTAGGTTCATTGAAAGACTCATTGATTATATTTACAGGCGTGCCACTGGCATTAACAGGTGGAATATTCGCCTTAATAGTTCGTGACATTCCATTCTCTATTTCAGCGGCAGTAGGCTTCATTGCTTTATCGGGTATAGCGATATTAAACGGCCTAGTCATGGTTTCCTTTATTAGAGATCTCGTTAAGAAAAACTATGATTTAGAAACTGCCATTATTAAGGGGGCTTTAACCAGATTAAGGCCAGTTTTAACCACTGCATTAGTCGCTTCACTAGGTTTTATACCTATGGCGTTAAATACGGGTATTGGCTCAGAAGTGCAAAGGCCGTTAGCTACTGTCGTAATAGGAGGAGTGATTTCTTCAACAATCTTAACGTTATTTGTTCTACCTGCGTTATATCGTCTATTGCATTCAAAAGACGAAAGCCTGGCTGAGCAAAATGACAATCAATTACTAGAAAATAAAGGGTAAATAAATGTTTGGAAAATTCAAACTTTCTTATTTGCTGTACCCGTTATTGATTCTACTGTCGATGGCTTCAATTGAAGCCTTCGCACATGGGGTTGATGATAGTACACGCAACTTTTTACAAAATAATACGGGTGTGCAAGTTCTGCCGTTTATATACATAGGCGCAAAGCACATGGTAACGGGCTATGATCACCTGTTGTTCTTAGTCGGTGTATTGTTTTTCTTACGCAGCAGTCGAGACGTTTTACTTTATGTCAGTATGTTCACGATTGGGCACAGCTTAACGTTAATGGGTGGAGTACTTGCCAATATTCAAGTTAATGCTTATCTAATCGACGCAATCATCGGCTTATCAGTTGTTTACAAAGGCTTTGATAACTTAGGTGGATTCAAACACTTCTTTGGAAAGCAACCAAATCCTAAAAAAGCGGTGCTTATTTTTGGCCTGTTCCACGGGTTTGGTCTAGCAACCAAAATTCAAGAATTTGAGTTGCCGTCGCAAGGGCTTGCTACAAACTTATTATCTTTCAATATTGGTGTTGAAATTGGTCAATTCTTAGCTTTGGCGTTTATTCTTCTAGCTATTAATTTTTGGCGTCAATTCGAAAGCTTCAACCGTTTTGCCAAAGCTACAAATACAGCATTAATGTGTGGTGGCTTCATGTTAGTTGGTATGCAACTAACCGGATATTTTGTTAGTTAATTATTATGAGATATATATTTATGGAATCAAATAAAACCAGTCGCTCATTAATCAAAGCGACAATTCTTTCATTCTTGGTAGCGATAATTACACTTGTATTATTCATTTTGCCAGCGGAGTACAACATTGACCCTACTGGTATTGGTGAAAAGCTTGGCTTAACGGTATTTAATGATGAGGCTTCAACGCCCTCAGCGCAACAGTACTCTGATGGTGAACAAGACTCTGTGATCCTTACTGTTCCCGCAGGTGAAGGTATCGAGTACAAACTTGATATGAAGCAATTTCAAAAAGCAACCTATGAATGGACAACTGATGGCGCAGAGTTATTTGTTGATTTACATGGAGAGCCTAAAGGAGACACTACAGGCTATTTTGAATCATATGCAATTGCCACAGTAAATGAGATGAAAGGTAGCTTTACAGTACCATTTGATGGTTCTCATGGTTGGTATTGGAAAAATACAACTAATCAAGATATTAGCATTCAACTTATCTTCAATGGCGATTACGTTATCGAAGGTCTTAAATAAACTTTAATAAGGAAACAAAATGAAAGTACTAATTAAACTAGCTGCTATTACAATAATTGTATTTACTACTTCTGTAATGGCTCATTCCGAAGGTCATGGAAAGGTTGAAAAAAGTAAAATTATACAAGCAGCTCAAACCTCTGCTAAAGCTTTAACATTTAAAGATAAAGGTATGTCAGTTGGCAAACTAGATAGCTCTTGGAACAAAGTTACTAAGGACAACTTTACTGTTGTAGAGGAAA
Organism: Pseudoalteromonas sp. Angola-7; assembly: GCF_028599255.1. Lineage (NCBI taxonomy): Bacteria > Pseudomonadati > Pseudomonadota > Gammaproteobacteria > Alteromonadales > Pseudoalteromonadaceae > Pseudoalteromonas > Pseudoalteromonas sp. Angola-7. The sequence goes on along the minus strand of NZ_JAQREL010000008.1, from coordinate 144,400 downwards.
CTCGTGATGCTGTTCTGCTGAAAGCGACAAATGCGCAGAATAGTCAAACGCTTCTATTTATCGTAAGTAAAGCTGGCAAAGTTATGGATGTTAAAGATGAAAAAATGTTCAAGAACGAACATGGTCATTCACATTAATTTCTAAACTCAGTTGAAGATGGTAAATGCAGAAAATAATAGCTGCATTTACCGACTTATCTTTGTATGTATTATGTGGCTTTAGATTCTAAGAAGCTATCTGTGGTTAAATCGCTAATATCCGCTTTACGCCCTAAGCCATTCAGAAACTTTTTTACCCCAAAAGGGGGAGCCTTTTTCTTTTTGCACTTTTTCTAAGTGCAGCTTAGAGCGAGAAGCAGACGTCCATACAAACTCGTTTTTGGACAAAAATGAGTTAGGCCGTCAGCTGTATTAGATGAGTTTCGTATAAAAGTTTCTATGGGCTAGCGCCCAATTAAGTTGTGAGCAACGCTTCCACCGTACTCAAACACTTCACAGTAATCACTAAACCAATTGAAACCGAAAGCGCCGAGCGTTGCGAATCACTCTTAAATGCTAGTATACTAAATTTTCATCCGTAGTATCGAACAAAACACTCTTTATACTCACCATCGTCCAGAGCCGACATAAATAACTGAATCATGTCATTCATAGTTTTGACTGACCAAGCAGCCAACTCTGCGGATTGCAATATGTCAACCCAACTAGTCGCCCCATCAACTTCAGAGATAATGCGTTTGGATTTTAGCTGTCGAATAAACTTAGGGTAAGACTTTAAATCAATATTTGGCTTAGATGCAGCACCGTCAGTAACCATGACCTCGGGCTTATTGTGCACTATCGCATTTCTGACCTCGACAAGGATTTTAAATGATTCAAATACAGATTGTGACTTAAAGTCTTCATTATCGAAAAATAGCTTCAACGCATAAAAGTATTTATCCTGTAATCGCTTTCTTTCAGCGACCATCCTATACATTTCAAACGAATAATCTCTCAATGTATAACAGCTCCTAGCTTCAGAACTTAAATACCGCCTATATTCACAGGATTCATTTATAAATGATTCGAGAACCGATGCACAAAATACAATACACGGTAGAGTTTGAGCAGGGTCATGAGCTGCCACCCTCTGTGTATTTATAGCTATATCCCTCAACACAGGAGTGTTTGGGGAAAAATGATATGTTTTAATCATTGATACTCCTGTTTTACGTTCATTGTTTAATTAATTTGTTATAGCGCATCTTCCGACGCGTGCATTACCGACAATACTTTTGATAATACGTCAGGAATACCCGTATCTTTAAAGTAACTAATATTGCTAATGCGACTTGTAGTTTCATGGAACAATTCGTGAAATGAACTTTGTTTTTCAATTATCACAGAGGGCAGTTCATAACCATCTTCATTGAATTGGTCTGCCGTAATATCAATGATATAACCATTACAATGCAACCATGCATGGGATTGGTTGGAATTTTCACCTAGTCCAACTCCACAGACATATTCACTACCTAAACCCTTATGCTGCAATAAATACAAACCGAGTAAGTCGGTAGCATCTCCACAGCAACCACTTGGGAAGCCAGAAGAGTTATAAAAACTAGTCATGCTATCAAAGTCTGATTTGTCAAAACTAGCCAAAATATCCCTAATTTGATGGATCTCTTTTTTAACTTCTTTATTCAAACGAAACTCCAATACTGGCTTGCGCTATAACGCCGTTGTAACAGCCAACAAGTTTTTTGTCCGCGTTGATGACTTTGTTAACAACCTTTATTGTCCTCTGAACTTTCTCAAACTCTCTTTAAGATCAATTTTTAAGTTTAAAACATCAGCTTCAACTTTAATCAAACCTTCATGTCTCTCTTCACCTTCAAGATTATTATATGAATTAGTTATTCCGTTAATAATTTCATGTACTTTTGTATCAAAGTGCCCATATGTATACTTGAATTCTTTCTGTTCTTTTGCAGAGAGCAAAGACTGAGCATAATCAACATTTACTCTATAACGATCTTTAGATTTCCAAAATAAGTCCATTTTTTCCTTCTTTGCTTGTGAATGGTCTTGGTAATATTTTGGTGTATTCAGAAAAAAATATTCATCTTTGAATACCCCCCAGTATTGTTCAATATTACTGATACAATCTAAAGCAATACGGTCAAGCTCTTTAAAAGCCTTGAACCTTTCGGCATGGCTAAATTGATGTTTCCAAGTACGCAAAGCAGAGATAGCAACAATTACTGTTAACAAAGCTCCAATACCAGAAACGATACCAAACACTTTATATAAAGAATCTAATGTCTCAGAACTACTATCAAGACTAATCCCAAAAATCATACCGATTACTAGTATTGCTAAACAGCAAAACCAGATGATTCCATCATTCAAATACTCAACTCCTAGTTGGTTGCTAACATTTTATTCGTGCACATGCGCGTTTACCTCGTTGGGCCAGTGAAAACGCGCACAGTTAACTAATTGATTTTAACAAGCTACCTAGCTGCTAACTCGTTCGCTCTACTTTAATCGTTGTTACATCTAACTTGAATACGCCAATTAACCATAAGATACCTGCCTTACAATGCTGGCAAGGCCAATGCGGTATCAGTGTTACGTTTTCTGTCTTTGCCTTCTCCACTTTACCTGTGTGATGTGGCAACTAACGCCCGACTCAGCCGACGCGTTAGTGGTCGGCTACAGTAGTTTGTTATGTTCATCTGTCTCCGTTGAGCTTTGTTTCAGATCAACGTCCTCCTGCCTAAGAAAACTCGAATTATATCTTTCTTCTAAGTTATCCCAGTCAATCGTTAGCGCTGCCAGTAAAATCTGAACTACAATCAAAACCCCAACAAGTAATGAATATTTCCTATTAAAACGAAGATTTTGAACCTGCATTTCACTATTTAATCCGGAAAGCCTACGGTCTATAGATGCCTTTAATTCATCAGCAAGCTTAAGCCTATATTTTGCAATTCTTTTTGCGCTATCCGAGTAAGACTCGCGACAGCTATGAGGAATCTCTTTCTGAATCGCCAGAATATTTTCCCTCAATGATTCTAGCTGGTTTGTAGACTCGAAAAGTATGTCATAGTTTTTTTCAACCTTGTTTGTGTTCTTCAATAATGCTGAATTAGCGTACTCCGAAACCTCTACCTGTTGCCTTGCTACATCAATAAACATTGAAATAAATATATGTGAGTCGTATAGAGTTAACCCTTTCCGAGCAAAATTATCAAACTGGTCAAACTCTTCTAAGCTTTTGCTCTTTATAAACAGCGCATCTAGATCATTCTTCTCTACAACGTAACGGCTTAAAAAATGCTCTGAATTATCGCTACTTATTTTTTCATCAAAAAATCCAAGACTTCGTCGACAAACGTGAACATGGATATCATCCTCGCATTCATCAACTTCAACAAAATAAGGCTCATTAGTATTTCTATAGATATCTGCAATTAGCGTTAACTTCGATTCATCCTTAGTTATTCGCCATAGACTAAGGACTTTTTTAGCCATACCGACCACATCGCTGCAAACCTTATTTATATTCTCATTTATAAGGTCTTCAATTAGGTTTCGTTTATCATGATGTTGAATAGCTCTAAATTGCTGTGAAAATGGATTTACGGAAGCAAAGGCGTCGTATCTCTTTACCTCGCTAACATCAACACTGGAGACCATTCCTGTTGCTGACTCATTCAGGAAAAAATATAGTGACAAATAATTAATTCCATACGAGTACTTGGACAGAGACACGTAACAAGAATCGCAAAACTCTGTTTCTTCCTCCATTCTCAATAGCGAAGTCAGCCTGTTTTCTTTATGAAAATGAATCCAACCTAAATTTCTGTACCCGCCACCATGGTCATACTTGTTTTCAAAAGCGGAATCATCTCTCCTAGGGTTGTAATCAATAGGAGATGCATTGGACTTTAGCCATCGGCGAATCGAATCCAAATCATCATGATCAACCTTTACAACTACGCTTATAGCTTTCCACGTGAAGCTTCCATCAAAAAGACTGGCAGATTTAATTCGATCCTCTTTTTCATATAGATGCTGGATCGACTCTTGCTCTTTTCGAGAATAGCTCTTGGCAATAAATCGAAGCCACTTAGGGAATACCCAAGGAATTAACCTGGCTAGGAGTAAGACAATTTCAGTATATTTGGCTTTTATAGGTTTCATTATTTTATTTCAAGCAAAGGCGAGTTATATTTATGGACAAAAACACGTTAGAGTATTTATTCGGTAACGCCTTGCTCACCGGAAAATTGGGAGCGCAGCGAGCAATTTTTCCGCGTGCAGCAACTTGCTATACCTGTTTCACGAAAAATTCAGATTTACTTTTTACTGAAGAGCTCAACTTAACACCAACCTCTCCTGTTTCTACTTCATCAAAATCTTGGTCATTTACTCTAAGAGATATTATTTCAACTTTGCTGTATTGATCATTTTTCTTGACGTACAAACTTGCTCCTTTAGTCAGCCTAATTCCATTAAGATCTATGATAGCTACAGTGCCAGAAGAAAAATATTCCTGAGGAATACCTATAGATACAAGGCTCTTTGGTTTTAATTCAACAAGCCCGTATTCAAAAAGGCAATCACGAACTTCGTCCTTTAGAATCACTCCGCTTTCAATTAAAAAATATGCATTATATAAATCATACGTGGTAAGCAGCCCTCGCTTGTCTAATACAGCATCATTTATTTGGTTTTCAGTGAATGGAGGGTTATTTCTTGTTTTTGGTGGCATATACCTTTGATGATTTACAATATACAACCCGTAAACATCAAACTTGTTCCTCTGCTCTGCACGTCGATATCTTATTTTACTAATTTGAGAACAATCTTTATCAGTTGATGTTCCGCCAACCCCTTTGATTTCAACAACTAAAAACCTATCCTCGCAATCTACCTGAATATCTTCTTCAAGCAAATCTGGGGTCGTCTCATCAAGATTAAGAACGTTAGGGAACCCAAGCCACTTTAGATAGTGTTCTACAGCCGAAACAAGTTTATCGCCAGACTCTGATATCAAGTCTCGTAGAAAGGAGTAATTCTCCTTAACTGTTTCAATTGATTTCTCATTAGCTTCAACTTCAGCTATGTACCACTTTTCGATATCAGCCCTCTCATCAATCAACTCCGCTTCGCCAGGCAACAGGTACTCTCCGTTGTCAAGCCAACCAAACTGCCCATGATAAGGAAAGAGGTTTGGGAAAATTTCCGACAAGTAATTATTGAACAACTCTAATAAAAAAGACCTCTTATCCTTAATGCAAGGAAAAACTAGGACAGCACCTTTGGAATGGGCATGATAAAATGAGATTATTTCACCATCGTTATTGAGCAGTAGGGGTATGAAATTGTTATCTTTAATCTGCTTATTGCTGTTATCCCAATGGGTTGGGTGATGAAATGCTAGTTCATAATTTGAACCAACAGAATATTTCAGAAGTAAGGATGTTAATTTTGTATCCTTATCTGGAGATTTCATTTTTTTACCAGTTTTATTGTAGCAATAAGGAAAAGCGTTATAAAACTGAGTGTTATTAATGTCCGTTTGGTTAGTAATTCTATTTTCGTAGGAGTTTATCTCAACTTGCTGGTATCTGACAGTCTCCTGTGAGCTAGCAAACACAATAACTATTGATTCCTTCTTCAGTATCTCATTGACTTCTTTAGAAAGAATTCTTGTCGCATATGCTCTCGGGTTAAATATTTTTTCCGGGAACGCACTGAGAAGAGCATGTGCAGAGTGCCCTGTTACATTATCCAGTGAAATTTGAATACTCTCGTAATCAACCTCTTCATAGAAATCCATATTAAATACAAGAATATCGTGCTCATGTAAGTTAACAGGCAGAGAATAGTTTAGCTTTAAAAAGTGTTGCTGGTCTCTTCTATCATTGGGTACTCGAACCATTTTACCTAATGTGCCTTCGCTACAGTTGTACGAAGCATCTTTGAAACCTTCTAGGACTGATTCATCTAGATCAAACAGACAGATCTGAGGAGATTCATGAATAGATTTTTCATCTGTTTCCACTTTGACTTCTTTCTCTTTCGTTGAATCTTGTTTCTTTCTTCCAAACATCTAAAATCCTTTTAAATAGGTATAACGCCCGCAACACCGGAGAAATTGGAGCGCAGCGTAAATTTGTTCCGCGTGATTGCGTTTGTTAGGCATTTTGTAGCTGACCAAGAAGCTCATCTTCCATTTCTTTTAGCATGAACTCCTCCTTTTCTAAGAACCATTTTAAAGAGATAAATTCCAACCCTAGTCTTCCAACGTAATGCTCTGATGCAATATAAACAAAGGGCTCTTCATAACCATCAACCACCTTAGAAAAAACAAAGCCAGCATCTTCAGACATCACGATATCTAAGTCGAAACCAATGTCTTTAAACATTGCTTTAAGAATAGAACCATCAATAACAACAAATAGATACACCTCACCAGTCAAAAAACGGTACAGAGATTCTGCATCTCTTATAGAAAGTGTAAATGGATAGTAATTGTCCCATCGACCATCTGTTTTAGCTTGGTTTAGCATATAAACCAAAGGCTCTTTAATTCCATCGAATAGATTATCATAATCGGTAATAGTCCCCGTTTGAATTCCCATATAATGCAACCCTGGTTCTGGGCAAATCTTGCAGGACTTTTCATTTACAAGAGTACGAATAACATCATTTATCTCTGCATTATGATGTTTTTCATCTTCTGGGAATGCTACACGCCTCATACCGTCTAAGCCGCCAATAGATCCTAGATCATTTTCAAAATAACAATGTATTTTTTCAATCGATTCAATTTGTCGCTTTACTCGCTTATTCGAGTTTTGACTAGATTTCACCTCAATAACGTGAGGGTCACTTGCACCTAGAAGACAAACATCACCATGCCTTATCGAGTTGGTGATATCACAAAGGACAGCAGGTACATTGTGGTCAACGGCACTCATGACAACTTTCCACTCCTCTTCTATTCCTTCTTTCCCACCAATAAACCCGGATTTTTGTTTTATTTCAGGTGAATCTACTTCAAAGAGAAGCCGCTTGAGATTCCATTTGCTAATGTATTTAAAAACAATACCATCACCAAAACATCTCCAAACATAAAGCAGAAATTTATAGCCAGCTAATGATTCATTTACGTTAGAGATCTTCGACTTAATTTCAATAGATCGTTCTTTACCATTTCTGTTTGCTCGCAGGGATTTCTTTAGCTCTCTTAGCTCGGCTTTCTTTTTACTTATCCTTAGTTCTGTATCCAATATCCTATCGAGAATGTATTTTTGAGCTTCCAGCAGAGGAGTAAAATCATTACTTGATGGATCAATTTCATCAAGCATATCTTTCAAGGTAAAAATATGCCTCTTGTAATATTTCAACATGCTCAGATTTGAATCCATAAATTACCTAGTGCCTAACAATTTTATAGTGCGCCCGTCGCGCATCTTTCTGCCGATGTTACGCGCATGTATTAATAAATGTATTTTTAACAAATACCGTAATGCATTGCCAACTATAATATTTTATTGACGCTAAAGAGATTAAAAAAAAGAAAATGCGCTCGTCGCTCATTTTCTTGAATTTGGGAGCACAACAACATAAAAGTTAGTGGAATATCAGATTATGGAGTAGAGCCAATATCATTAGATGAATAAGACTGTATCTGATAGCTCAAAGCCGACCTATAGGGTAATTAAGTTAACTCATCTTGGGGCAGAAACGAGTTACGACTGATAGCGCTAAACCGAACTTCGGCAAAGAGCGTTCATTGAGGTTGGTTATTACAATTGAAAACTGAGATAGTAATATCTAGAGTTATTTGTTAAAACTATATAGATTATAAAGGCGAGCTTTATATCCGCTCAGGTATGCCCTTCGAATACTAAATGTTAAGCATTTAAGGAATAAATTTGAAACATCCCAAATATAAAGGTGTTAGTTTTCTAGATGCAGAAATACGAAAACTTGAACAAAATGTAATTACTAGAGAGATAGAGTTCGAGTGGGCAGTAAAAAAATTAAAAAATGCAGATCCTTATGACGATATACATAAATTAAGGAAGGCCTTAAAAAGTAAAGAAAAGTCTGTTATTAAAGCTAGACGACAAGTTAAGTCAAAAATAGCTCAAAAAACCAGAAAGTTAGCTGAGCGAAATAAAGAAAAATTTGGTGGTAAAGTTCAAAAAAGAAAGAATATTGCACTTAATCAATCATTAAATGAAGAATTAAAAATTCAGGGAAACATATTGTCTCAATTAAAAAATATGCCGATCAGTTTTGCTAAGGATTTAACTAAGCAAGATGGTAAAGCAACCGACTTATTTATTTCACACGCCTCTGAAGATAAAGCTGATTTTGTGAAATCATTAGCAGATGAGCTCATAAAACAGGGAGTTTCAGTTTGGTATGATGAATACGCACTAAGAATTGGTGATAGTTTAAGGAAGTCCATTGATAAAGGCCTTTCTCAATCTAGGTTTGGTTTAATTATTTTATCTAAAAGTTTTTTCGAAAAAAACTGGACACAATATGAACTAAATGGATTAGTCGCAAAAGAGATGGAGGGTGAAAAAGTCATTCTTCCTATTTGGCATAATATTAGTAAAGATGAGATTATGAAGTTGAGTCCTTCGCTTGTGGATAAGTTTGCTCTTAATTCAGCAACTAATACGGTATATGAAATTGCAGAAAAAGTTGCAGATGCCGTAAACAACGCGTGAAAGCTAATTAATTAGAAAATCCCTAAGAGATAATGAGAGCAAATTTTGGCTCATGAGTCTCATATTAGCAGTAAAGATAACTTGCTTTACTGCTTACCTTTTTCCTTTAGGTAAATGTGCAGACGAGGTATTAACGGCTCCCCTTTGCTACTGATTTCATTTCTCCCAGTATAATTCCCTAATGGTTTAAACTTAAACGTATCTACACAGTTTATTAGAAAAACAGGTGAGTGTGCGTGTATATCTTTTCTAAGCGTTATTTCGGTACCTCTGTTATTTGGATTTTTCGGTTCGTTAAAGCGCAGCTTCAAAATCGGAGCTGCGGGTGTTTCTCTAATTATGTTAAATAGCGCGTTACTAGAAAAATGACTGATAAGCTTACGTTCTTCTTGAATACGAAGAGCAAACCCCGCCACCGTGTCAGAAGCATGACCATGGTTTGACGAATAGGCTAATGAGCGGTCAATTTTTTCAATAACTTGTTGCTTGGTGAGCACTTTAATTTGAGATTTATGTTCCCATGAAAATCGCGCGCTTAAAATGTCTTTTTGGACAAATATTGGGTGCGTTCTGGTAGCCATTGAGAAGATGAGCCCAGGTTCAATGTCGTGAACAATTTCAAATCGTTCATCAACTGATTTAGATAGACGATGAATGACGTCTTTAAGTTTAACTTTTTCGTTATTAAGGTTTTCAAATAACGTCATTAACTTCTGCATATAGGCGAAGTCACACTGAACATTGATAAGGCCGGGAAGTTTAATTGAATAGCGAGTTGATTCATTATCACTCACGCGGAATTTTTTAATATGGTTAATAGTATTTTCTACGGCTTCATCACCGGAACAATGGATCACATCAAAGGGGGCATCTAAAATTGCCTTTTGATTTTCATCATTGAATTTTAACCGAATACGGTTATGAGCCATGCTGCGCTCATCGGCCATAGCTTTAGTGATAGTTGGTAGTGTAAAGGTGTGTGCGCTTAGTGTGTCAGTATTAGCACGAAGAGCAGCAACTAATGACGATGTTGCATTAAGCATTTCGTTATATTGAAACTTAAAATCACCGCGAGTCGTCTTGAAATCGTTTTTCATAAAGCCTCTTATTGTCCAGTAATGACTACAACATACATGAAGTATATACCAGTTATTAGGCGCGCTGACACATTTTTGTATAAAATTTATTTTGTTTTGCCTTGATAACTTCTTTATTTTTTTTCTTATTTTTTTTTATTTCTTTTATCTTTTTCGAAAGTGCCGCACGGGGCAGAGAGTTAGCATAAAAACAGCTACCCGCAGGGTTAAGCTCTTTAACCCTGTCTTCCATTATCTTGTATGTTGTAGTCATTAATGTAGTTTTCTGAATGTTATTCCCTGAATTTATATAACCACTTTACGGTAATTACCCAGTGTCATTAAATTTTACAGCACCCTTTTTTGGTATCTGTATTTTTTCTTCATCTGCCTGTTTGTCTTTATTATGGCCCTATTCCTAACTACTAATGCCTACTGGAGTTTAAATGCTTACGACTATCCTTAATGCTTCCCTAGTCATGTTGGCTTCAACAGCTATCAACATTGACTCTGCATTACCTAACGATAAACCCCAATTTTTACATCATGAACAAGCCTTTATCTTGTCTTATGATGTCACTGATGAAAATGTTGTTCTTTCTTGGGATGTAGCCCCTGGTTATTACCTTTACCAAAACACTATCAAGGTTAAAGACGTTACTAACTCAGCGTTAACCTTTACCACCTCCCCCACTACGACACATGATGAATATTTCGGTACCACGTTAATTTTAAAAGAGCATGCTGAAGCATTCTTTCCAAAGGCTGCGCTAGAACAATCTCATTTCTCTCTAACATATCGCGGTTGTGCTGAAGCTGGTTTATGTTATCCGCCGGTTACCGTTGAAATTACTCTGTAGGAACTAAACGATGTACAAAACACTTTCTATTTTATCTTTGGCGGTCGTGCTGTCTGCTTGCTCAAATACCATCGTTGTCGAAGAGCATAAAAAGGTCATTAAAACCGCCGTTAAACCTTACTCCCCCACGTATCACTTTGTTGAATTTGAATTTGATTTGGCTGAACCCGTTCACCTACAAACCATGGCCAAACAACTCGCTCCGCATATCGAGCATTTAACCTCGAACCCTACTCATAAGGTTTTATTGCAAGGGGCTGGCGATGATACCGGTTCATACGAGTATAACTTTAAGCTCGGGATGGCTCGGGCAGCCTTTATTGAACGCTATCTGCTAGAGCATGGTGTATTACAGCGGCAAATACGTGTGAGTTCGGTTTCAAAGGCCAATAGCCACCTAAAGCCTTACGCTCGAACAGTTCATTTAATCTATTAATTAATCGTAACTAGCTGCTTAGATTAATAAAGTATATATTGCACACACCTTGCTGAACTCGGTAAAAGTGACACCCTGTTTAATTTGCCATATGGCTCTACCTGTCTACATGGATGCGTCGTTGAGGAAAAAGTATGACCATAACAAAACGCCTGCCCGTTGGGTTCTTATGTATCTTTGGCGCTACAACAGCGCTATTTTCAGCTGCTATATGGTGTCAATGGGATAATTTAAAATCGATACATGAGGAAAGACAAATATCGACTATTAATCGATTTGCTACCAACTTGGATTCATTCTTTGCCACTCAAGCTATGGTGCTTTCATTTATAGAGCAACACATACTAAGTGGCAATGAACCTTATGATGCAGAAAAAGTAACATCTGAGTTTGAAAAAGTGCTAAATGCCAATATTGATATATCGATGATGGGCATTTTGAACACAGAAGGTGTTCCTGAATTAGTTGTACCTCAACGTGCGCCTGGAGTTACGCTTAATTTACTCGATAATCCAAACACACGCGACAGCTTTATCAATACCTTAAACAATTATCACATGACACTTGGGCGTACTTATCGTATTGATGGCAAGCTAATGATACCACTTCGAAAAGCACTGCGAACTGAGACTGGTGAGGTCAAAGCGGTTATCTCTCTTGGCCTTAAAATAAATCATGCGCAGTTATTTACTAATTCACAGCATTACGCATCATATAATACTGTCACATTGCTTCGCGATGATGGTTACCGCCAATTTCTATCCTCAAACGTCGATTACCCTAGCGCATACTCTAAGAAACCACTTGTCTATGTTGGAAATACAAGCAATGCAATTTTGGCCGTCGAAAATATCGCAAATAACTACCCGTATGACAAAAATTCCTTAATACCTCACCTCTATTATACTGATAACGCGCAAGTCGTTACTGCACGCCTTGAAAAATATGGGTTGTGGCTTAAGTCGAGTATTTTAAAACGCGACATAATGGCACTGTTTTTAACCCCTTTTCTAGTCCAGTTATCCCTTTATATTGCGATAAACATTGTAGCCCTTTTCATTATCCGTTTATTAGCAACCAAGCAGAGGCAACGAGATGAGGATTTGTTTTATCAAGCTCACCATGACGAATTAACAAGACTTCCTAACCGGCAGTTCTTGCTACACAGCATACCTAAATGGATGAATAGCAAAAGTGGCTTTTCAATGATTTTAATTAATATTGATCACTTTAAACTAATTAACGATAGCTATGGCCACATATCAGGCGACCGCGTTTTGAAGGAAGTGGCATATAGGCTAAAAAAGATTAAATCTAAAGGAGACTTACTTATACGCTACGCTGGTGATGAGTTTATTTTACTAACTCCCGTCATTCACTCTTCACAATTGCGCCACAAGTCTTCTCTAATTCTCTCAGCCATGGCTTTACCTTATGCTATCGGTGAGAATAAAATTTGCCTTGGTGGTAGTATTGGTATCGCAAAAGCACCTGAACATGGTGAGTCTTTTACGCAACTTTTACGTGCGGCCAACATAGCGATGTATAAGTCAAAAAAACAAGGCAATAAAGCTAGTGTATTCCTATTCTCTATGGAAGAAAGCTATATGCATCGCCTAGTTATAGAAGAGCGCTTACGTATAGCCACTGAACTTGAGGCCTTTGATGTAGTTTACCAACCACAATTAGATGCAAACGGTAATTTTTATGGTGTTGAATCACGTGTTCGCTGGCATGATGATAAATTGGGTACAATTGGACCTGATAAATTCATTCCTATCGCTGAATACTGCGGACTCATGCCTAAAATTGGCCAATATATTCTTGAAACCTCACTAAACCAATTGAGTATCCTGCAAAAAGAGCTGAGTACCACCTTTCAAATGGCTATCAATATTTCAGCGCAACAGCTATGCCACGTTGAGTTTTTTGAAATACTTAGATCAGCTATAAGAGTAAATAACATAGAACCTTCAACGATCACTATTGAGATCACTGAAAGCCTGTTTATAGATGATATAAACGACGTCATTCCTCTTCTCAAACAACTTAGAGCTGAGGGTGTTTGTATTTCTCTCGATGATTTTGGTACCGGATACTCATCTTTAAGTATGTTACGAACATTACCAATTGATGAGCTCAAAATAGATAAGAGTTTCGTTGCAGATATTTTAGAGGATATTGTTTCTCTTAAGATGATTGAAAGTATTATATCGATTGGCAAAAACCTAAACTTAACAATACTGGCAGAAGGGATTGAATTGCCTGAACAGTTAATAAAACTAACTGAAGCCGGTTGTGATTTATTTCAGGGCTATCACTTTTCAAAGCCCCTATCCTTAACTGATTTATATGATTATATTTCAAATAGGAAATTAACTTTCTATCAGTCAAACTTAAAGCTGGCTGTGCTCTAGTAGCTTTTTAGCTAATTTAGGTCTGACGGTGCTATTTCTTGTGAGTGCGCGCAGGTTCATGAATTTTTAAATTCGCATATGTATCATCAACAGCAACTAGACCACGATTAGTTATGCCAACAGACATTCCCGCCAATTAGCTAGCCCCTTTTGGGAGTAACACCCTCCCTAAACGCAAATCGAATTTCCGCATGGTTGCCAATGTACGCGTAGGTTAGATTTATATTACGTATTGCTTGATTAGAGTCGTTATAGCTTATTTTTAAAAGCTCTGCAAATACATTAGTTGATAAGCCACCAGTAATAGTGTTGCTTTTGTCATGGTTTTGATTTTTATACCTATTTTTATAAATATAGGTATTGTTATTCATTACGTTCACTGTGTTTAAAAAATAGAGCACCTGATGATGCCACTTTTAAACATCCGTTTTATATTAGATTTTACGCTTACTTTTTTTTTCTGATAAAGGGCCACGCAATGATATTTATCCATAAATTCACCATCAAACTCACATTAATTGAGTTATTTTTGAATTCATCTTTATCTACCTTGTTCTGAGCTACACCTATATACAAATATATAACTAAAATAAAAAATATGAGGCTCCCATATTCTTCATTGAGCAGCCAAATTAAGTTACCAAGTGCATATAAAATTATAAATGGCATTCCCATATATAATGTGTACTTTAGAAACCCTACTAAATGCTTAACAAGTAATTGCAATTTGTTTATTACGGATGATTTTATACTCATAGATTTCTCTTAACTAAATTCCAAAATGTAACCAAACACGTTAGCTTTTAGTATTAGAGCTAAGCGAGTGGCTTTATTTCTAGTGGTTGAAGTAATTTTTCCTGCGTTAGTTTAGGCAGGAAATTTTTTGCCCATAAAGCGTAATTTTTGTATCTGCGCGCTGGTGGTAATTCATGTAACCATCTCTAAGTGGGGCTCTGTCTACGATATTTATTTGATTTAATTCAATCGTATCTTTATCTATTACTGGAAGTTCACCGGTTAATGTGTAGCTAATTATATGTGCGTTTGAGTTATTAATGATGAAATTTATAGCGATTGCTTTATCGCTAAAATCAAGCTCACTTTCAATTTCGCTTTTAATATTAATCTCATCTGTAATGTTTTTTTGAGTATGCTCAATTGGGTCAAATTCAATTTCGAGTGTTGAAGACAATAACGGGCTCTCCGCCGTAACTATCACCTGCCACTTTTCACACGCTGATACCGACGAAGCTAAAACAAGACTCGCTGCAAGCAAGCCTAATTTGAAGTTATTCATATAAACCCTTCCATTTTATATTTTCTCTAATCTTACTTATTTTTTTCTGTTTTAAAATAATTACAGATACCATTTTTACCCTCTGTAAAATTATTTGATGCATGATTAGGTTGATACTGTTTGAGGCACACATTGTTATTTACTTCAAATAATGGAAAGAAACTATGAAACTTACCAAGAGCAATCTGGCAATTGCATTAGCTGCAGCGCTTGCCCTGAACGGGTGTGGCAGTGGCGAAGATGAAGAAAGCACAGCCATTAATATTCCTGAAGATACAACCCCTCCATCAATGTCAATAGAACAAGCAAAGCTACTTAATGAACCCGCTGATGCATTATTAGAAAGCTCTGTACGCTTGTCGTTATCAAAAGCAGCTAAAGAAGAAGTTACATTAAGCTATGAAGTAACAGCCTTAACGGCTACTGCCGGTGTTGATTTTGAGATCAGTGCGGGGGATATAACAATTCCAATTGGATCGTTGAGTTCTACCATTTCATTTAACGTCCTACCCGATAGTTTTGATGAAGAAGATGAAACATTTTTGATTTCAATCTCAGACCCTAAAAATGCAACATTAAAAACAGGGTTTACTGAAAGCATAGTAACAATACGTGATACTGATCCAACACCAAGTGCCGGGTTTACGACGGATGTGGCGAGTGTTACCGAAGACACTGGCCTGTTTTCTGTCGAATTGAAAGTAGATACCGCGTCAGGTAAAGAAATACAATTACCTTTCATGCTGAGTGGTTTAGCCACCGAGTCACAAGATTATAATGTACTCACTGAAAGCCCTGTAATTGTTGCTTCTGGCCAAACAAGTGGCCTTATCGAATTTGAGATTTTGAAAGACAGTGTGCCCGAAGGTGGAGAATCGATAGTAATAGAGCTACTTGAACCATCAAATGCAGTGTTAAGTGACGAAAATAAACTAACCGTTATTGTAAATGGCGATTTAGGTATGAACGACACTGGTGTTACAACCTGGTTTGATGGTACAAATTTTAATGCTACCTCGCCTACCTCCGATTATCCGTCTCAAGATGCTGAGTTCGGTCGGGATGCAGATGACACGGTATCTTTTGACGGTCACAGCGGTTTCACACTGACAAAAATAGATGTATCAGGTAATGCCCTTCCTTCTAATGCGCAGTCATATGAGTCGGTACTTGATAATCAGACAGGCTTGTTCTGGGAAATAAAAAGTAATGCCCAAACACTACCTACAATTTCAGCTAACGAGCTTAGGAACTATATAACTGAAGCTATAAGAGAAGGAAATTATGACTACTGGAGTGCTCATAGACATTGGCGCGCGTCGAACTACACATACTACTGGTATAATACGAATACAAAAACAAACGGTGGCGCTAATGGTGCAACGGGTAATAGCTTTATCGATACACAGTACCCAATCAGCATGCTCTGTGCAGCACCCGATGAAACTATAACTTCATACAATACCCAGTTTAGATATTGCAACACTGATAATTACCTAAATCAACTGAATGCAACTTCAGTATCCGGCTTTAAGGACTGGCGCCTACCGACAATAAGTGAATTACAGTCTATACATAATTTTGCGGTTGATGCAGCCGACTCTCTGAACACTTACTTTCCAAACCAACCTACAGGTCAGTTATTAAGTTCGACGCCTGTTGCTGATGCTGAAGGAGCCGTTTGGTGCCTCGATACTGAGACTGGTCAAGCTAAGTTCTGCAACAAAAATATTCCCTACCACATTCGCGCAGTAAGAGGAGGTGCACAATGAAAACTCTTTACACAACACTCGCTATGGCCGCACTTTTTAGTACAGGATTAGCCGCACAAACATGCAAAACAGAATCGATTGAGGCAACACAACCAGACAGTCATTTTTTAGATAATAAAGATGGCACTGTGACCGATATTGTCAATGGGTTGCTGTGGAGCAAGTGTTCTTATGGCCAAACGTATGAAAATGGTAATTGTATTGGCACCCCTACCAATATTGAATCCTGGCAAAGTGCGTTGAAAATCGCTGATGAAAATTCACGTCAATACGGCCAAGATGGTTGGCACTTACCAAATATTAAGCAGTTGGCGATTTTGGTAGAAAGAAGCTGTGTATCGCCTGCAATCAACCTTGCACTATTTCCTAGCACTCCGTCTGCTGCATATTGGTCTAATACTTTAGACGCTCATAATTTAACTTCACAAGAAAGCGTAAAAGGCCTGATA
Organism: Pseudoalteromonas sp. Angola-7; assembly: GCF_028599255.1. NCBI lineage: Bacteria > Pseudomonadati > Pseudomonadota > Gammaproteobacteria > Alteromonadales > Pseudoalteromonadaceae > Pseudoalteromonas > Pseudoalteromonas sp. Angola-7. The sequence goes on along the minus strand of NZ_JAQREL010000008.1, from coordinate 127,341 downwards.
GTTGATTTCTCTAACGGCAGTGAGTTTTTAACTGATGTGAATACACACCGATTAATTCGTTTTGTTAAAGCATTAAATTAAAAGCCAAAGACTGGCGCTTAAACGCCAGTCTTTAGTAACTAAAAAGGAATAAGGTTAGTGTTTAATACAATTAAAAATATACTGCTTGCAGCCGTCACAGTTAGCACGCTTGCCGCTTGCTCAGATAACGAAATAGTCTTGACCGAAACAACAGAAAAAATCACGTTTATGGATAAGTCACCTTACCATTTAACTTATTTTCAAAATATATTCGGCGGTGATCTAATTAAATTGCGTGGAGAGCTTTATACACTTGTCGATGCTGACGGATATATAAATCAGGGAGATGAGGTTAAAGTTATATTGGCTGACTATGATGTAAAATCAGTCTGCCAAATACTGACTGACGAATTACAAGAGTACAGTAGGTGCTTTAGCCCCCAAAAAGTTAAATAATAAATCGAATGAGAGAAAGCTAAATATGGCATTTCAAATTCATGAAATAAATCTAAAACCGTTCACGGATGAAGGTACTCTGCATGTAACTTACAGATTAAAGGAAACTAAAAGTGGTTTGCAGTTAACCCCCTCAATGTTCAATACAAGCCTATATATAGGTTGTTCATTATTCGGATATGCTCTTTTAATTTCAGCGATTTATTTTATCTTCGTTATTGGGGATTTAACCGCAGCGTTTGGCTTGTCGGTCGGTGGGGGTCGCTTTATTTAATTAGTAAACGCTCAGCTAGAGATAGAAAATCCTATCAATTTAATGGCTCGCAAAGGGTATTGTACGGACTGGATCAGCCTATCCCCTTCAATGATATACAGCAAATTGAACTACTCAAAAAAACATTCATCGCCTGATGCACCCTTTCAAAGTGGTGAGATTTGTGTTTTAACCAACACAGGCAAACGCTTTCTTCTCACCCAAGGTGCTGAGTCAATTAAAATGAAAGAAATCGCACTTTCAATTGCGCAGTACGTCGATACCTCCTTAATGATTGATAAAACAATTAATCTTGTTTGAGTTTGCCTATTCGCAATATAGTTAAACCAAGTCAGTAGCCTAAATATACGATTTTTATACCATTCATAAAATTGATAATTTAGGTGTTTACTCATGTTAAAGGGCTTCAAGGGGAGAACGTATAATCTTGGTGATAAAGTAAGAGTTTACCGAAACTTAAATAAGGGTGGATGGTCTATACTTGCCATGTCCGGCGAAAATAAAGGTCGAGTCGTCGCGCATGTAGATCACGTTACATTGAACACTGTAGACTTTGTAATAAGTAAAGCAGGTTTAGCAAGAGCGCAAGCTTCTAAGGTCAGAAATGTTCACTCATACGCTCAAGGCATATTAAATAGCATAGAACCAATATCGTCTGACTTTTTAACTAATGAAATAACCTATAACCCTTTTAAAAAGGGGTACTTTTATCCTGTTTCTAATGCTGAACAGCAACTAATGGCAGCAGACAGGTTATTTTTTTCGGAAAATAAAGCGTACATGGGTATGTACTCAATCTAAGTCCTTATAACCGGCATTTTTCAAAGTATTCGGGCACATTAATTTCAACAAATCCATGCTGGCTTCACACTTATCAACCTCTTTACCTTTGAATTGATCTATGATGGTCACTGCCGCTCCACTCACGCCCTTAATATTAACTAACTTAAAAGCTTCTACCGCTGTATCATGCATTTGATTGTGCTGTTTCATAGTGCAAATTCGTATTGCTACTTTTTCGATTAAGTCATCTATTTGAGTGCCGGTTACCTGTATTTGTGGTTCATCCACTAAGACCGTTTGCTGATATTCGTATTTGCAATCGCGAGCTTTGATATTTCGTAAAATTTTTGAATATTCAGGTCCATTACTATTTAGCGCGTTATCAGCTCTGATGCCTAATTCATAAGCCCCCCATAAAGTGCATACCATGCAAATTATGGTCACCGCTGTTATAAAAATTTTCGTCATTTTTATCCTTTCTTTGTATATACTTAATTTTTTACCATATTATTTAAGACTGTCAATTTATCAGAAAGAGTCATCTTGCTTCCCATTTTTTTCAGCGAAGTGTGGCCTATTCGACGTAATTGGGTTTTTAATTCCACCAGCTCACTTTTTACCTGCTTTATATCAGCCACAGCATTCGCTTTATATTCATTGAAATATTTAATACCCGGCTTCCATGAGCCCAGTAAGTCATCAACTAAACTGCCGGGAGGCGCGTATTTTTGAATTGCGCATTTGAAGTCCGTTACTTCGCTTGTATTTTCCAGCATTGAAATTAGTTCACTCCATTGGCCAAGCGCGTCTTCTATTTCAAACGAAAGTTCACGTAGCGAGTCAGCCACTTTCTTACTTAATTTAATGTAACTTCTGGGGCAGCCTTTTAAGCTTATTAATTGCTGCTGGGTCATTATTAGGCATAAAACATCATCAATAGAACTTACATTGCCAAACGTCAAGGCTAGCCAGATAGAGCTTGTATTAGCTCTATCTAGTGCGGGTACATTGCTGGTATTAAATTTAAGCTTAAAATATTCCATGTTTTTAACATGTACAGCGACTTTAATTGACTCTATAGCATACTTAAACAGCACCGTAAGGTTGCTGGTGGCGCTATCTTCAATACTTTGCGTAAATCCACGAGTAACAGCTTTTCGTTGCGCATTGCGATGCTTACGTACAATTTGAAGCATATTTGCTTTATCTTGTCTGTGCTGAGTCATTGATATAGCTTTTGGGTGGTTTGCTACTTCCGATAATTTCATTGACTGAAACTGAAACAATCCCATTTCATTAAAGATCTGTGTGCGTTTTAAAATAAACTTTAGCTGCTCGAAATAACCTTTATCGACTGAAATAACACCTCGCTCTAAAAGTAATTCTGCTGGGCGTGTTCCCTTATAACGTCTAACGTGATGCGGTCTATATTTTCTTAAGTGCCTTTTTTTAATTGTTTCAATAATATCGTTATCGTGTAGCTGAAGTGCTTCCTCTATGCCGCCTAATTCAATCCAATTTGTTAGCGCTGCATCATCTATCTGCAAGTTTTCTATGTCGCCTGCGAAGTGAGTTTTATCGTGCGCGCCGATAAACTTTTGAGTATGAGTTTCATAGTTTGGCAGTAATAATGTTTTATTCTGTGCATGGGCATTATGTAAACGACTGTTGAGTTGATTGCTATAGAAGCGGAGTCTCGTGTTACCACGTACAAACTTTCCTTTTTTTACTTTAGTTGTTCTGCGTGTAAAGTTTTTCGCGGGTTCAGCGGCTTTTGATTTAGCAGAATAACCACAAAACAACGACTGTGACTGTAAATATGGAACTGAACTACTTACTTTAACTGGTTGAGAGAATACTTTATTCATAATGCCTTCGATTACAGTGGCATCATCATTTTCAGTGCATACAGCGTCAAAACGACTGTAAAAATTTGATTCAATTTCACGGTAGAACCCATTCGTTAAGAGTTTGTTTTTGGCTAGGCCATTTAATACTTTTCCATCCAGCTTTATGTACGCTATCTCAGGCGTTTTATAATCAAGGATGCACTCATTGTTAATCTTTGAAATTGAATAGTTGTACCTAACGCTCGCTTCAATATTCGCATATGTATCCGCTTGGCGTGAAACACTGCAATTAAAGTCTTCTTCAAATACGTCTGTGTGGTCTACAGGACGGGTCCAAAAGTCCATTAGGTTGAATGGATTTAATGCCAGATGCCCAAGGTTTTCATTTGCTGTTAGTGGAAACATAACGGCTTCAGGTAGCGGTGCATTACCTGTCAGCTTGATTTTCCCGTGAATGGCCTCGTATTCACTGTTTAGTTTTGGGTAAGGTATACGGCCTTCACCGCGTTCAATTTGCTTCCAGATAGCTAAAGGGCGAAACCTAGCGCCACCTACGCCGTCGATAGACCAGCGAAAAGATAACAAGATGGCATGTTTTAGACCAAATAACGTATTTAGCGTCGCAGGGTTTTGCACTGACTCTTTGTACATTTCAAGAAACGCTCGTTTGACTTTCGGCGTCATAAACTGATCATCGTGTATGTCTTTATAGCCTGGGTGCTCAAGTTCACGTCCTTGGTCACACAGTTTTTTAAATTCCTTAGCGTGATTGATAGAGTCGATTGTTAATTGACTGGCAAAACGAACCATTTTTTCTAGCACTTGAGGCTTAGCGGTGTTGGGTTGAAGTGCAGCCCTCATAACGAGTGGGTCGTGTGAGCGAGCATGAAAGGCCCTATAAGAAACATCGATACTTATACGGTACAGCCAATCCCTTACTCTTAGGGTGTTTTCACTACCTAATACTTCCCATCTAGGGAGCTTAGATAACGATATAGAAGTTTCGTCCTTGTCACCACAAATTGTACAAAAAGTGCATCCGAAGCGAGATTTACCATTGCATGCGGTGTTTGTCGTTTGCCCAATTGAAATGTCACATGTCTCTTTTGAGCCAGCACCATTGCCATAAAGCTCAATCAACAAGCCAAAGTCATCTAGGAAAGCTGGAATATATGGGGCTGACATACCTTTAATGCGTTTAAGCGGTTTATTTCCTGCTATGCGTAGTAAGTCAAAAACTTCATCGGTAGTGATGTGCTTGATAGGGGCAAAACTTTGCATCTTATAAGTGCCTACTTTAACCTCATCAACATCGGCAATTAACTCATTGATATTGCGAGATAAGTTAGATTTATTTATGTTTTTCGTCCTACGATTACCCTCTCCAAAACGTGACCCCACATAACTTATTACATTGTAATTCGCGTATTTTGAGCCACCAGTTTTGAAACCATGCAGTGTTTTTTTCACGTAGTTTTCGCTTGGATTGAGTTTTAACTGAATCGTACAATCACCCGCGCGTGTGCTGTTACTAACGAATTTTTGAGCACCGGCATACTTAACAAAAAACTCATCTTGAAGCGTTGGTGTAACAATCTCATGGCTAATATTTATGCCCGCGTCTTTTCCGTATTTTAATAGTCGTTTTCGACAGTAAGCGACAAACATATTCATCGCGAAAATTTCGCCAAGCGTATTAACTGTGCTTACGAGCAATGGGCGCTCTTTTTCTATTTTATTCTCAGCAATTGATTGCCTATAAGCTTCTATAACCATTAGTAATGTTACAGTTGAATCTTTTCCCATTGAGCTTTTAATTACAGCAATAGATTTAGTCGTTTCGATTAGCTCGCGTACTTCTTTAACCCCAGCATTAAACAAGTCCAGAACGTGTTTAAGGCGTTCATTTTCTTGAGTATTTACCGATGTAATATCAGTTACGTCTATTGTATTTGCAGGATTAAAGATGTTTACAGCGCCCATTGGTCTTACTCATATCGTTTACAATGAGGTCATCTTAAATGTTTCTTTAATTCTCGCTACCGTTCAGAATTTCGTTCTGTGTTTCTGTAATTTAAGTAGGTAATACCATATGAAGTGTGCAGCCTACCCACCACCATACCAGATGTAGTGCGCTGTGTATTTTTCGTCTATTTGGTTATCTTACAATCCTAGTTGGTAGCGCCATTTTTAGAATTTGGCACTATAGCCGCAATTGCAGAAACAACTGGATATGAAATGAACGCAATAACTACTGATTTAAGCGATATAAACTCACAGCTAGCTATTACCTCACCAAGCGGCACTAATTTAGCGCTGGCCATGTTTAAGTCTAACGAAGGTATTACGAGCCAAGATGTTAATACGTATGAGGGTGTAATGACATTTAAAGAGCTTTCAAACTCGTTCGGTATTGAGCCCAATAGTGATTTAGTTGATGAGAAGTATAAGCGCCAGCGTGACGTTGATACACGCAGAATAAATGGGTTTAAAAGTTATTGGGAAACGAGTAAAGCAACGGTGTTCCCTAATATTACAATTTTTGTGAATGAAATTGACGTAATTGAAGAAGTGTATTACGGTGGCAAAACGCTTGTTAGCGCCACTTTAAAGTCGGAAAGTTCACGCCTAATATCAGATGGCCAAGGTAGAACCACATTTATAAAATGGCTATTAGCTCAAGAGAAAGCGACTGAGTTTGAAAGTCACACGATTGCTTATAAGCTGATAGTAACTAACACGGCAACACTCACTTGCGAAAAATCTAACAAGCTTATCAAGCAGCTATTTGCAGATTACCACAGCAATATGGTCAAACCTTCACAATCAATTTCTAAGTATTTCGATAGCAGCACACCTTTCAGTCGATTGATGAATGCATTGCTTGAAATACAACTAGACGATAGCAACCAGCTAAAAGATGTTATTTCATTAAACGGTAGAATTAAAAGAGGCCAAGTGTGGAATTTCGTACAGTTAAATAGCCTGGTTCAAAAGTTTTTAAAACTAACGCCAGCTTCAGCCAATAAACAATTAGTCGATGAGCAAATTTATACGAGCACTTTGGCGTTATGCAGTAACTTCTTGAAGCAAATATTTTCTCAAATTCCATTTACTGAATTAGATACAGATAACTACTTAGTAGTGCATGAAAAAGTGATGTATACAAAGGCCGTGTTTGCTAATGCACTTGGCTTTGTCGGTCGCTCATTACTTGATGAGATGCTAATTGATTATGAAAGAACGTGGGATGAACTATCGCTTAAGCTTATTTTGAAAGACAAATTAGATAAGTTTTGGATTTCTAACAAAGTCACCCACAGCGATGAGGGGAAAATAACTATTATAAAAGGCACAGAGCGTAGAATTGGCGCGTTACTATGTAGGGAATTGCGTATTTACCCATGTACTGAGTTGTTAGCTTAGGAGAGGCCATGAAGATTGATTTTGAAGCGCGCCGATGCCCCAACGCGCAAATTTACTTAAATATGATTTTAGAAGGCTTTATAAATTCAGAGATAAAAGCCGTTACACTTATTACAATTGAACCTTCATTGCTGAGAAGCCTTAAAGAACGTATTGCTCACTATGAGATGTCAATTTCAATCAATGATATTGAAGAGTGTGTTATTAGCGATGAACATATTGAAGCATGGCAAAATGATTACGACGAAGATGATTTTGGCGATGTTGATCAAATAAGCTTTATTAAAATAGAGAAACATAACACATAGCAAAAAAGGCTTTTGGTTTATTACAACCAAAAGCCTTTACCTTTAGGAAGCGTGTAATATTGGATTAAAGTCGCTGGCGCTTTACAAACTCATAGTTAATTTAATTGTTTTTAGAATGCGTAGAATTGAGCAATCGTTACATTTTACTATTGGCATCACTAAAATATACATTTTTATACCTGTTTTTTGTGTTGCCGTGGCATAACTTTAAGGGTTTAAATTAAAAACAAATTTTGAAGTGTGCGCGCAGTCTGTGCAATTTAGACTGAAAGCATCTTTTCTTTTGCTCACTTTCGTATTGACGCTCTCGCTGGTGGGTTATGAGGTGTGAAATGCCCTTTTTCGGACTAAGCGATTTAACTGACCAAGGCAAAACGCGCTGCCTAATCTACAGAAGCTTCTGCAAAATCAGGAGTACCGGCATCCCTAGCAAACCACAAGCAATACCCAACATAATAAAGAAATTACAGATTACATCTGTTAGTGTTGGGGCCGGATAGAGCTCTTTTAAGACACTTTGAATTTCCGAGTTATTGCCTAACAAGCTTGAAGCAACTTTATTTTTATGATTTATTTCCATAGACTAATCATAAACTTATTATAATTATTCAAACTCATTCAAATCTGGTCGATGCTTTTTAAAGGCTTGTATTGCATTGCGGGCCTCTTCAGAAGATTCAAAGAATGCCAGCGGCACATACTGGTTTGCTTTTTTTCTTTTGAAAGAGTTGATATTTGAGTCAAGCATTCTTTCTACACTTTCATAATTAAAGCATTGCTGCTGCTCACTCCAAACAACTACCCACTTACTTAATAAATCTTCCATCATTTTTATAATTCCAATTTAATTTATTATTCCGAACTTTCCGAATCAACGCTATTAAAAAGAGTGCTATTCACTATTCCCCCTATAGCAGCAGTAAATATTAAGTCACTGGCCTTTGTTTCTGAAGCTCGATTAATTATTTGTGTAGGCCTATCTGCACTGTTAACATTCTTCGCATCTTTAATAAAATAAGGCTCAGAACTCTTCACTGCGGCCACTACTTTAAAGTTTTCACCCAACCTGCTTTTCAACTCATCATTTTCTCGCTCTAGAAATTCCAAATCTGATTTTAAAGATATGCATTCCCTCTCTTTAAGTGATAGTTGTCGTTCAAGCTTTGCAATTAAATTTTTATTAAAAATATCCAAAGTTCACCTACTCCTAAAGGCTGTGCATTAAATGAGAAATAAGCACAAAGTTTATCAATCAATCGATTTTTAACTACCGACTTTTATACGTCTTTGCAGTGGCAAAAAACAACCAGATAAGAGATAAACCAATGCATATTTCTGCCAAGGAAAGTATTCTTTCAGTGGCAAAAGCAGGTGTAGTGACAGCTGTAGCATAAAATCCAAATGTACATACTGTGCTTATAATTGGTTTAATCACTTCAGGAATAATCGATTTAAAGGCAGACTGTGATCCCTCTTTGACATTATCATCATTTATCATGTGTTTACTCCACTTGAAATTACGTTATATTTTTATCCACCTAAGAATTTAGCACGTCAATAACGTGCTGTAAATTGATTTGAACCCAAGTTTTATTTATTAAGCCCCAATCAATCACTTTAAACGTGCCACCATCATTTTCAAGCACAACTGAAATCTCCGTTATAGCAGTTAACGTGTCTTGAACCGTTCGACGCGGCATACCAGTGACTTCAATAATAGTGGGTACTGTATTTATCCCTGTACTTATGAGCCAAGTCACATAAGCTCGCCTGTATAAACTGGTTTTTGTTTTACTATGTTTCATTTATTAACTCATTAAATTTTAAGCGCTTATTTTAGAAGGCATCACCTAAAAATAAATAATGTGGATAATAGCACAACAATAATGGCATGCGTTGAGTGATATTTGAAGCTACGCAATATAAGCGTATGGGGTCATAACTATTTGTCGGGTAGCCCTAATTGAATTAGCTGCTACAGTTCATTAAAATTCATAGTGAATTATAACCTTTCTGTAGACGCCTACAGTTATCTACAGAAAGTACGTCTTTAAAATAAGCGTTAACTTAATAGGTATATTATGATAAAAGAGCCACCTTTAGTTTTAGTTAAAACATGGTATGAACTGCTTTCAAACGCAGAAAATGAATCAAGTAAGCAGCGTGCTGAAAAGATGCTACTAGGGGCGTTTGGAACACCTCAAGCAATTCAAGTTTACCTTAAAAAATATAATATTCTTTAATTTTTAATTTTTATATTTAATGCAGTATTTATTTTAATAATCTTGTGGTGGCGAAGTGCAGCTTAACTAAAGTGCTTTGATATATAGCCTAATGTTAGCACTCCGCTATCGGGATCAACGTGAACAATATAAAATCTTTATAAATACCTACACGGTGTACTGGGAGACATTTTAGAACTGCGTAACCAAAATTAGAGTACTCTGCTCCATATCAACTTTTATTGCAGTCATCTGTGTACTCCAGTGATTATTAATACTTTTAGGGATTAAAATATTTATAATATTTGATTACCAGCGGGTTTATTATGTTTAAGCTATTTAACGAGCCAAGGGTTTTATTTTTTTGACAATCTCCAGAGCTAGCTCTTCTGAAGATGCAGATAATAAAGTTTCGCTGAATAGCAGGTTATTCGTACAACCTTGTAAATTCATTACCACTGAACCAGACTCTCTTAGACAAATGATTAGTGCTGCACTATCCCAAGGCTTCATTATTGTATCTATCGCCGCATCAACTTGCCCTTGAATTACTTGTACATGCTGTATGCAATCCCCTGTAAATTTGAATAACTTTGCATCTCTAAATATTCTTTGCAATTCCCATGGGGTAGAGCCATTTTCTAGCCAAGTTGAGGTCCCATGTATCCCAGACGCTGAAATAGTTGCATCTTTAATATGGTTAACTAAAGAGGACTTTGTAGGTACTTTTACACTTTTATTATATTCTTCAATAAAGCACCCACCTCCTTCGAATGCATAACAGACCTTGTTAATACCTGGTAAGCTAATACAACCTATAACCGGCTCACCATTTTTAATAAGGCTTATAAGCGAACCATAAACGGGTATACCCATTTTGTACCAAGCAGTACCATCAATTGGATCGATCAGCCAATAAGTTTCCTCTGACTCAACCCCTTCAGAGCCAAGTTCTTCACCATAAACTGGCGTGTTAGGGTCAATTGATTTTAAATTTAGGCTTATAAACTTTTCAACACTAATATCAACTTCACTTACGTATGAACTATCATTTTTAAGAGAGAACTTAGCATTATTTTTAGATGCTTCAATCATTTTAGATGCATCTTTTGCTATTTTAAGAACTTTAAACATTAGGTCTTCATACATGATTTTTAGCCTTTGTGCTGAATAAATATAAATTATATAAAGTTAATATTAATATTAATGCTGAGTACGATATATATGTATGTCCTTCGATGCTTTGATTATATAAAACTATACCTATTGATATCCCAAGAACAGGTGAGAGTAATTGGTATATTGAAAGTATGTCAAAGCTTACCTCCTTGGTAGAACTTACAAACAATAATAAAGGAAGCAGAGTAAGTATCCCTAAAATTGATAGGTATAACATTTCTATTAACTCCCAATCTGAAATAAGCGCAAAATCAACAGTTGGAAGTATAATTATTCCAATAGGGAGCATTAAGCTTGTTTCATAGAATAATGCTTTTATAGGCTCTAAGTTATACTTAGAGTGCCACAGTATGTAGGCCGCAAATGGTGCTGCTATAGCAAACCCTATAATCGGGAAAACGCCTTTGAGATAGCACTCGAATGCAATAATTGCCAAGCATAATAGTATGCAAATAATTGAACTTCTATGAACTACTCGACTCAACATATGCCCAACAGTAATGAGAAGTACTGGTAATATTAAGTATGCAAAACTTGCTTCGATAACATAGCCAGATTTAACTGCTACCGCATACCCTCCCCAATTAATTGCCAATAAACATGCCGGTACAATGCTGCGTTTTAGATCTAAAAACGAAAATACATTTCTTTTGCTTATTAATAAGAATAATAAGACAACTAAAAAGGTAGAAATCATTTGAACAGACAGTAAAATTAAGGGTGGGTACCTGCCAATAAAATAAAAGTATATCGGCAAAGACCCCCAAATCACGTTAGCAATAATTGCTTTCAAGTGACCTTTGAACATCAGTAGGCGCACTCAATGCAACAAGTTTTATCTACCATTCTGTGTATAGCTTCGTCGTCAGTTAAAGCTTTTACTTCCGTTAAGGGAACCCACTTTAAATTTTTTGATTCTTGACTGATTGTTACTTTGGCATCTTCAGGAGCTACGATATAGCAGGTCACATCAAAGTGTGGATGACTTTTAATACCTTTGTATTCTGGAATTTCATGTATATCTAAATCAATTATGAAAGAGCCATCCAGAGTCAAACCTACGATACCGCTTTCCTCTATGGCCTCACGCAAACAAGCATTTAAAAAACTACTATCTTGTTCTTCTATATGGCCACCTAACTGAAACCACTTACCTAATTTAGCATGCTCGGTTAGTAAAACAGATTTCCCGTCATGAGATACCACCCAAGCAGATGCTGTAAAATGGCCAGCTGTATTAGTTAGATATATTGGGTTTTCGTTAGATCTTAAAAAATTCAGCATTTTCTGCTTATACTGAATTTCTACCGAACTTTCAGTGGAATAATTTAAAAGTATTTCTTCAAGGTCATTTTTAACAGTTAATGAGTTCATCGTGTTAATCCAATAAATATTTTAATTAAAGGGTACTTTTCCAGCTTGATAACGCTGAGTGCAATTTACTTTCTAATAATTCAAAATCAATTGATTCATGAGCCAAGCAAATGAATGAATTATGCCCCTGCAAAACAAATACACCATTGGCTATGAACTCCTTTTTTAAGATTTCTCTTGACGTGTAATTATTTATCATCGAGTCTGAAAATTTAAGGTCAAATAAAGTATTGTCTAATAGTGGAACAGCTTTTAAGAATTCATTTGTCCCTGAGAGTTGAATTGCTTTGTTGAAAGTATCAACTACCTTTTGGCAAGCATCTTTAATTCTTGCATAGCCGTTCCGCTCTTGCATGATGTTCGCAACTATAATCCCTGCACTTGCCGAAAGGGTTTCCTTTGTATGAGTACCACCAATTCTTGCTTCACGGTAAATTTGCAATTGTTCTGGTTGGCCCATTAGGATTGATAAAGGAAGACCGTTTCCTATCGCTTTACCTAAAACAATATAGTCAGCTGCAAACTTTGATGTATCAATATAGCCACCAGCACTCCCTCTACCTGCGGTTTTCGTTTCATCTATTATAATTTTAATCCCATATTTTGAAGTAAGTTTAATGGCCTTACTAAATGTTTCTAAGGGTATAAATGCTAACTGGTAGACATCAATAGCAAATGCGGCAGTTTGTGAACCGTGTATACTTAAAAGCGATTCTAGGTAATCCAAGTCACCATCTAACCAATTAAATACTTGCTCTGAATCATCAATACCGCGCATCCCAGTTTTGAACCGAGTTTGTATACGCTTGTCACTACCAGGCCATTCATGCCAACTAGGAGTCTTTGCAAGTTGAGTGTCATGCCATCCCAAGAAACCACACCGGATTATTTTCTTCCGTCCAGTTTCGATCATAGCGCAACGTATAGCTGCAGTTACCGCCTCTGAACTTGTTTTAAAAATTGAGACAACTTTATGAGACTTGTACACATCTTCATATACGCTTGCTAACTGTGTATGTACTTCTGAAAAGCCTGGATAAGAAAGCCCTTTGTTCAACTCTGATGTAATTTTTGAGATAAATTCTGGGTCTGAGTGACCCAATATTACTGGTCCCAAACCTAAAACAAAGTCCGTATATTCTTTGTTATTTTGGTCAAATATAGAGCTTTCTGAACCGTGACTAAATAATATAGGTTCATTTTTAGCATCAAAGTATCTATCACTTCCAACTAAAGGGGATAACATATTTAATTTCCTTTTATAAAGTAGCTACATGTTGTAAATGTTCTTTTTTAGGTAGTTTTTTCCAGCCATCATGACTAAACCCATACATTCTTATTAACCAACGATCATTACCATCGTAAAATGAGTCATTTTTCAAATCGTCTCTGCCGTGTAATAATGTTCGGTTGTTTAGTATCAACACTTGCCCAGGCTCAACAACGAGCCTATCTACATTATTTGCATCATCTAGATATTCTTTTAAGCGTTTCAATGCATTTTTAGCTCGTATAGTGTCACCTCTGAGTTTTGAATAACTGAATCGAATGCTCATACGATCACCGAATTGGGAAATTACACTAACTCCCTCTAAGTTATGTTCAACATCGAAACTTGATTGGCTAGTTGTGCTAAATTCTGGCCTCATTAAATCTCTTACTATAGAAAATGGTAAGCTTTTCAAAATGCCTTCTAAGTACCAAACTCGTGTCGCACACTTAGCTGGGTTTCTAATGCTAGCTAATCCAAAAACATTGGGAGCTATACAATACCCTGCATTGTTCGAGAATATTTCTTCAGGCCATAAGCCATTTACAATCTCGGTATGAGGCATCAACTGCTTAGTCGAACGGCTTTTATATACTTCATTATTTAGGGCTGGCATAACCATATGAGCTAAACGACCTTTCATTTCGCCTTTATAGCTTGCCACTTTGTGACCTGTTGATGAAATTAGCCCCATGAGGATTGCTGCAGGGATTTTCCACAACTCATTTTCCGGAGGTGTATCATTTATTGGAGTTAATGGCATAAAAGAGGTATCAAAGCAGTTCTTGAATAAAATCCAATCGTAACGCTCATCTTCTTCAAAATTTTCTATTAAAGAAAGGTCTATTTTTTTATCAATAATTTCATTTCTAATAACTTGTTTAACTAACTCACTAATTACATAAGGCTGAGTTTCTTGATCGTATAAACTCAGCTGTTTTTCTAATTTTTGTTGTAACAAGCTGCAAGATTTAAAATCTATCTCAAGCCCTCTACCGTTAGCATTTTCTTGAATTGGAAACACTATTAAACCTCCTTTTAAACCATACCCGCTAAAAAAATATAGCAACTAAACTCACTGCAATTTCTATATATTACACAGGTAATTGTGCATAATCTTGCACAACAGATGTTAGGAAAGTAGCGAATGGAGTACAGTTTAAACCGGCTGGATTAATGGATTTAGAAAAGAGACCAGAGTAAAAATGTTTGAAAATTATAGGATGCCATCGATATTTATGGTTTTAATAAAGGGGCTAAATCTACTAATGTATCTAAAAAGTTCCTAACCCTAGGTGGTGTATTTTCTCTTTGTAGGAATAAAGCTTGTAGCTTAACTTTATGGGTCCAATTTGTTAGGCAGGGGGTTAATCTACCCTCAGCAATCAAATCAGAGCAAGTAAAATCTAAGAGGGTAGTAATTCCCGAGCCGTCTAGTGCAAATGACATGAGCATTTCATCGCTATCGCATATGTGAGAGGCACCTATGTCTACCAAAAACACATGCCCATTTTCAATAAAGCTCCATTTACTTCCGGTTTTACAGTGGCGATAATTTACACAAGGTAAATCTCTTAGCTGGTTAGGATGAACAGGATAATCGTATTTATCCCAGAATGATTTACTAGCTACAACGTAGGTGTCAAAAGATGTTATAGTGCGACAAATGTAGCTGCTATCTTGTAATTCTCCAAGATGAAGTGCTACATCAACTTTCTCATTTACAAGGTCACAAACATTATTGTCTACTAATATTTTTAAAATAACGCCTGGATACTTTTCTTTAAACTTCCTGAGTAGAGTATGAAAGTTCTTATTATCAAGTACTGTGGGAATTTTAATGCACAGGCCACCAGCATCATTGTTTGAAAAATTAGATAAGAGTTCATTACTTGACTGAAGTAAATAGTTTAGTTCCCTACATTTATCTAATAATTGCTCCCCTTCTTCGCTAAGCGAAAAGCTTCTTGTTGTTCTATTAATTAATCTTATCGAATAGATTGATTCAAGCTCGTAGATATGATTAGTTAAAGTACTCCGTGATTGTCTTAAAATACGGGAGGCTCTACTAAAGCTACCAAGGTTTGCGACGTGGTAAAATGATTGCATTAAGAGGCTAAGTTTTGGGTTCATTTCAGAATTATTTACGCACATGTTATTATTATCTTTTATGAAAATGTTCCTAACTTAGCATAGATTATAAGCTTGTTATCATACTTTATTACGTTTAACTTTCGCTCAGAAGCCACTTCCCAGATGCCTTTATAAAAATCAGCTATAAGATTAAAATATTAAACTAATTGCTTTTATAAATAATGCTATTAGTAAAATCTTTATCCTATTTATGTCTTTTTCGACATCTCAATATCTAAATCATGAAACGTCTTTACCTAAAACTTCTACGTGAAACGCTAGAGCTTCACCTGACTCAGCTCTATAGTATTTAAAAAACTCTCGTAGTGCAATTTCAAGCTTTTCAGCTTCAACACTAGGCTCACCTTCACTGTGGATTACATAATCTGCTTTTACATTTAACCCGATCATTAACTTACTTCCATCTATTGTTTGCCTTTATTAGTGGCGCTTGATAAAAAACTAATGTCAGAGGCGTTTTTCCATCATTTAACACTATGCTGCAGTAATGGCCATGTATCGCTGTTCTGCTCTATTCGAAACCCATAAGGCAGCTTCAAATATTACTTCAATGGAAAATAAGACCACGTAAAAATTAAATAATAGAAAATACCGCTTGATCCTTAATAATTGTATAAATATATTCCGAGGGCGCAAAGCCCCCAAATTACAGCGAGTAATAGGTGTATATTTCTAATAAAGAAATTCTCATTGCTATTTATAGAATTTAATTTGTTATTATTGTCTTTAATTTCTTCGTTATCCATCGCTTACTCCTTATTCTAATTATCTTGGTAGCTATTAATTTACTTTCTTAGTCTCTTTCTAAAGCAAAAATACAGTGCTACAAATGCACTTACTGAAATAAGAAAAACTAGTAATTTGTGAAAAAACATGGGTAGTACAAAACCATCAACCTTGAAATACGAAAGAGCCCAAATTCCACCGAAAGCTAACGAAAATAAAAGGTGTAACGCTGGTTCTTGTCGGTATTTTCTTTTAAAATTATTAAACATAAATTGAACCCTATTGATTACTTACGTGAGTATTTCTTAATAAAAAGCACTGTACCTAGTCTACGAGATATGCACTTATGAAGGCAATGCAGAATCGTTTGCCAATTAAAGTTCGTTGTTAATAGGGAAAGATTCAACCCAATTTACTGCGGCTACCCGCAATTCTTCGATTGATTTTGTAGGCACTAACTTTTCATCTTCCCAATTACCACTATCTATAAGAATATGACCGCTACCATCAGGCTCAATATGAATAGTTGTATAAAGCATTCCTATGATCCAGTCCTCTTCTGGACAACAACATTCGTCATTCTTTCTTGACTCAATGAACTCATAGCAATTACTCATTTGTTCAAACGAACCATTCATATTAGCTAACCTTAAATCCAACTTCACTTACGGTTGCCTAAAATATCGCTTCTTGATAAGCCAATAGCGCCCAAAACATTATCCAAGGGCAAACTAGGCTTTGCCTCAGCAATTGGCTTATTACCTAAATTTTTAGCTATTAGCACATGAATTAACTTATCACCTTCAAATACACCAATGCCCAACCTACACGAACTAGGCCAAGCATTTTTAGCTTCATATTTACGTACTTTCATAGCTAATGAGCGTTTGCTGGCACTATAACCCCTCAATTGGTGTGAATCTTCTATCTCCCACTCATTTGATTGATAACTTATAACAGTATGCAGTGCTGGCTTTCGGCTTAGTTTTGGGTTAGTCAATTCATATAGCTTAGTTAGATCATCTTTATCCAATAATCTACGTTCATATTCAGCCATGGCTTACTCCACTCGATAAATTAACTAGCAGATGTTTGAGTTGTGAAGATTAAAACAAGTTTTTTCATGACTATATCAATGCTGTATCCCCCTACAATACACATTGAAAAAAGTGAAAGTTGTTCTTCATGCGCCATTGCATCGTTAATGCTTAAATTGAATACTTCAAAATCAGTGTGAAGCAGCATACTTACAAGCAAGCCGACAATTGCGCGTGACAGCAAACAGCTGTAAAACGCATTTTTCCTTGTATACTTTGTTTCATTCATTAGAAAATAAAGAAGACCGCCTAACACAAACATCAAAACTATTTGAAATAACATAATAAAGCTCCTTTTTTGCTTTGAAGTTTTTCAAAGCTACACGTCTATTTTATCACTATTTTCAAAATCGGTAGAAAAATAGAAAAGAAAAATTAACGTGTTGTTGATAGGAAATTTATTCGCCATGGTAAAAATGGTCCTTTCACTTCTTGCTTTCTAATATAATTTTCATATGTGTCCCGTTAATTTGGTGATATTCCAACTCGTACTGTTCTTAGAAGTGTAAAAGGTTGATTAATGCTTAATATTCAATCTTAGAAATTAATATTCAGTTAAGCTTTTTTCAATAAATTGCTCTGCTTTCTTTAAATACTTATCATCGCTATGGGGTGTTGTATTCTCACATATCCACTTTTGGTAAAGCATACCGCTAATAAATGCTACTTTGAATGTTCTGTTGTTTAGCTCTATCAGCTGCTCGTTAAAGAGAGTTAAATTTTTAAGTGGATCAGCGTTGAGTATTTCATTTCGCTTTAATGTATCTTTCTCAAAATTCATGAGGCGCAGTAAAACGGCTGACCACGTTTCTGCGGTATTCCCTAGCTGTGAATTTTCGAGCATCGCATCATAGGGTGATAAGTCTTTTTCTTTAAAATATTCAGAAAGAGCAAACATCAGAATATCTTCGTTAATTTTATACATTTTTCAGTTTTCCTATAATTGCGTATTCGTATTTAGGGATACTATGTAATGAACTCATAGCAATTACTCATTTGTTCAAACGAACCATTCATATTAGCTTACCCTTATTCCACTTAAACTATTTGTTCTTTTTATTCCATACGTTCAAAGCGTTTTTGAGGTACTGAATTGGCTCAGGCATAGGATGTGATTTCTCTGGCTTAGTTTTGCGTTCATGTTTCGCATGTTCACGCTCAATCTTGCTCCAATCCTTTGGGTAAAGCTCTTGAAACTTATTAATGAAGTCATCAAATGAATATCCTTCGTTTAACTCATCAACCACATTTTCGATTTTTTCATCTTTCTTCGTTATTACAGCCATTATTTTTCCCTTTAAGCCAGTTGAACATGTTACTTTTGTGAGTGGCGCTTAATTAAACGCCACTGGCAAAAGCTATTTTTCCAATGTTAGTTTTTTATGTGGATATAAATTAAATCGCCATAACCCCAAACAAACGTTCCCACAACAATCGAAACAAAAGCTAAGATATTGGTGATTACGATTAGCGGTTTATACCTCTTCTTTACGTTTTCTTCTTCTAATTCAGCAAATCCAAGGGATTCCTTAATGAAGAATAATTCAGCAAATATTGAGAGGATTACAGCTATTGATCCACTACGTTGAAACCAGATCGGATTTTTATCAATTTCAGGAATAAAAAAACCATTATATCCCATTAGTATTGACGCATATGACAGTACTAGAAGAATGATAATAATAGCCTGGCTTTTTAATAGCTTTATTGTGTTGTAGTTCATTTTACGCCCTATACAAAACCTACTTCCAATACTTAATTCTCTATGATTTGCTTTATTAAATTTTCTAATTTAGAGCCAATCGTGCGGGGTGGAATGGCAAAAACCTCATTTCTTGTAACTATAGTGTTTTTCCAAAATGCGTCTGAGTAGAGTTATAGCTAATTTTATCTTTTTTAAAAAACATTAAAGCCAAAGTGTTAGCTTCTTTCTTAGTAAAGTGCTGCCCCTTAATCTCTCCCTGAAGCCATTTATATCGGCGGCGGTATTCATCAAAATATCCATGAAGCAATGATTCATATTGAGCACTATCTAAAGCAAGCAAAAATTGAAAGTCGTATGGCTTGTATAATTTCCAATGCTTAATTATTTACACCAGTCTTTCGACTTTTTTCCACCATCATACTTCACCGCATGACCAGATCTAATAAGTAATTTCGTTAAGTTGCGACCATCGCCATAAACATCTGCAACAATTCGAAAATATTTACCTCTTGTCACATTTCTAAGCTCTATTTTCTTTGATGAACGAAGGAAGTTAACAGTAAATTTCTTGGCTTTTTTAGCTAGGGACTTTTCAAGTTTACACTTTCCTCGTATTTCTGGAGTATCAACACCGGAAACACGAATACCAATGCGTTCGCCTAACAATGGATGAACATCTTTGATTACGGCTCTAAATGTATCACCGTCATATATAGAGCTAATAGAAGACACTTTTAACGTTCCAAAGTTTTTATCATCTATACCTGCATTTACTGACTGTGAAAACAGTGAAATTACAGCAGAGAAGATTATTGGTAAAAATTTCATGTTTTCAACTCAAATGCTTATTTAGATAGTGGTTTTGCTGTCATAGTTATTCAAAAATTCATTCTTATGTTCAAAAACTTTGCCATTTTATTCCCACTTTAATTTCGATTTAATAAATGGAGCGAAAACCAACAATGCACCTAGAATATACATGTAGGTCACCTCGCTTAACCAAATAGATTTTTCAATATTTACTTCACCTTTAAATAAGGCTACATATATAATCGTTAATGCTAGTAAAATAGTACCAATTAATTGTAGAGCTTTAGCTTTCATCTATTTATTCCTTTATTACGGGAAAGCGCTTTATTTTGTTGACTAAATTTACTCAATGCTAAGAATATTACCATCAACCAAAAAGGTATGTTGTCATAAACTTTCGTAATTAACAGTACTTTTCTTGTTAAGAAAAGCTATAGTTTGATTATAATTTTTGATTAATTTGAAGTGTCATTACTTGAATTTATTTTAAAGGAAGGTAAAAGTGAATCTGTATGTAACTAAGTAGAATGTGGGGGTTTGATTATTATATAAAGCCGCAATAAGCGGCTCCATCTGGAAGTAGGGGCTATTATATTGAGTCGCTATATTGACTAACTTCTCTTAGGTAAAGTGCTACCGCTTTCTTATTATTTTCTCTTCCAGCCCCAAGGCGTATTTTCTTCTTCTTCTCGTAGTCATCAACTAAACGAGAAGGGGAAGATAAATAAGGGAATACAGTACAATAACTAGTTTTTATAGTTTCCTTACATATATTGTCATATGCCATAAAGGATCTCACTGCCTCTACACTACCGTTACTATCCTTATAACTTCCTATAAAAGCTCTTGCATAAGATTTCCCTGGAACATCATTATATCTACTATGCCCAGCACCCAATATATGCATTAGCTCATGCTGCGGATAGTACAGGTTTGGATTTGGATTTATTCCCCAACCAGCAACAGCAAAACCTGTATGTTTATTTCTGTAGTCTCCATATCCATAAGGGGTTAGAGCTAGGCCAGCATATTGACTGGTAGAGTCATACGATAAATGTACAAACATAACTACATCCGCTTTCCACTGTCTACGCATTTCCCTTAACTGCGGACTATTTGACATACGTTCTAGGATAGTTTTGTAGTCAGTAGGGCAGCTCGACCCGCACACGTCGCTAGGTGGTAGGCTATATGCGTATCTTGAGTTAAAATTACCACCAGAAGCAGGAACTTTCTCATAAGCAGTAGAATAAATAAAAGGTATGAAATTAGGGGCTTCACCTGTAACAAACTTTTCGTTTACAAATATGTTTTGTATGTCTTTCAAAACAGGAATAGGGTAACGGCTTCTAAATTTGTAATCTCTCATAACCTTGGCTATAGAAGGGTGGACAAGCCAGAGTATTTGTACTGAATGATTTAATTTTACCGCATTTTCAGGGTTTAAAGGGTATTTGACAGTCCATCCGTTAACGGATTTAGAACTTATAGAGCTGTCTGGCTTAAAATCAAGGCTGTAAGGGATGTTAACTTTTGCACTTTCAGGTACTTCATAAGTATCATTTTCTAGCTTTATATTTTCATCAACAAAGGAGTATTTTTTCGCACTTTTAACAGTCCAGCTTTTATCGATTGCAATAATGTATTGGAATTTAGCGCCATTAATTAGAAGCTCCATATCCCCAATTTCATCTTTGAATGGAGTATCGTGTATAAAGGTTAAACTGAAGTCCCACTTACGGGAAGGGCTTTTTAAAGAAATAGAATATATTTTATTATTCAGGTGTGTAATTTCAGTTATATACAATTCTTTTGTTGTCAGATCTGAATCATTATGGCCAAAAGTAAGATTGGTCTTGAATTCGTCGTCATTAAACTTAATTGTGTGAGTATTGTCGCCACCAAAATTTATTTCATTTTTTAAATTCATGTCCTCAAGGTCAAGATGGTTCCTTGATTCTTGAGTCAGGATTTCCAGGCTGTCTATTTGGGAAGGCGTAAACGCAAAGTCTTTAAGAGGTAATGAGTTTTCGAATTGTGCGTGAGAGCACATACTAAATCCAAGCAAAAAGCCTGCTAAGCATTTATGTTTCATAATTTATTATCCTTTCAAATTAAAACGTTCAAATAGTGAACATAAACAGTGTATCTAAAAAAGGTAATAAACAACATTATTATTATAAAATATTTATAACTAAGTTACTTTTCATTAGAAATAATAACTTATAAACTTACTTGCGCGATATAGCTTATGTGTAACTATAAAATATGAAACGTATTAATTTTATATAGATAACTCAGTCCGACAATTTCATATTATTGCCTTTCGCTTCGATGAATTTACGACGCATATGAGCAAGGCATGCAACCAGTGTTGCCTGAGTTTGCTCATAAGCCTTGTAACCATCAACGTGCATGTAGCCTTGGTAACCATCAAGAAAATCAACCGCACATTGGCCCGCACGGCTGTTATGATAATCGAACAGGACAATATTAGTGCTTTTACCCGGTTTATCATCACCGCAACAATACAGCCACATATAGCTTGTCGCTTTATCTGCGTTGATGACGTTTAACGGGGTTTCATCGCTATGGATAACTGCTTGCGATAACAACACCTCTTTTAAGCGTTGATACAGGGGTGACAACAATTGTGCACAACGTAGCATCCAGCTCGACATGGTTTGCCTGCTTAATTCTATACCAATATCGCCTAACATTGTTTCTAGGCGATAAAGCGGTAAGCCAAACTGGTATTTACACGTGATTATTTGACTCAGCAAGCTGGCCGTTGCGATACTTTTTGGAATGGGTGATGCGGGCATCGGGCCGGATTTCACCACACAATCAATACCTTCTTGCTCACAGTGACGGCATGTATATTTCGGGCGAATCGTTTTAATCACTTTGATATGTGCTGGCACAAACTCTAATGCTTCACTGCTGCTTTCACCCATTTTATGTAAGGTGCTTTGACAGCAATCACATACTTTTTCACCCTCATTGAGGTCAACAATCACGTCTACTCGTGGTAATTGCGCCGGCAGTGGGCGGCGTTTCGGTTTGGCTTTTTCTTTCTTTACTGAGGGCGATGTGGCCAATTGCGATTTATCATACTCATCAAGCGTTTCTTCTGCTTCATTGAATACTTCACCCGCCCCCGGCATTTTTTCTGATTTCTTAGCGTACTCTTTGGCAAGTTTCGCATTATAAGCTTGCAGCAATTCGTGAATTTGCGCATCCTTTTTAGCTAACTCTTCATCTTTTTTAGCGACGACATGTTGCAACTCAAGCAGCATGCGCTTGAGTTGTTCTCGGTCATCAGGAAGTGAGTGTGCATCAAGTTTCATCCCTGCAATTTAACAAAGTTTTATGCACTTTTCTCGTTTGCAGGGCAAATAAAAACGGTATGGATTTAGATCAGGTGTCATTCGAGCTTTGTAAGCTTCTCGACCTATATCAAATGGTAAATATTCATCTCTTTGTTCAGTCACGGTTTTTCCACTATTTCTTTTAGGGCTCTAACATTTCTAACAAGTTCTACTTGTAGAGCTGATATATGTTCATAAGCATCTTTATATTCTGAGCTTTTAAGGGGGGCGAATTGACCCGCTAACTCACCTAAATAACCAGTAACGTCGAATAGTGCATCGTCTATTTTTATGAGCGTATCTTTAGCCATAAATCCCCGCATTCCAACTAGTGTGTTTTAACGGCTTCGACTACCATTGTTAACTGATCATCTGTAAAGGATGGTTTGAAACGAAAACCAATTCTATACAAACAAGTCATTAACTTATCAATGCTGAATTTATCAATTCGGCCATTTACCAAATCGCTTACGCGAGGTTGAGTTAGCCCTAATTTAATCCCTGCATCGGCCTGTGACCAATTTTTAGCATTGATAATGTCACGTATAACAATCATCAGATCTGAGCGCGTCTGTAGTTCAGAGGCCTCTGCTTTATCTTCTGTGATTGCATCAAAGATATTTGAGTATTCAAGAGTCATATTAACAACCTTATTGTTTAACTTATAAGCACTATATACCGGTATTGATATATATACAAGTATTGATATATGTCACTTAATTTCTTTTTGCATTAGTTTGTATCGTTTCTTCGCAGTGTCCATTGCCTGCCTATCTACCCCGTTAGTGGTTTTGGTAAATGAGTGCAAAATAAAAACAGTGTCAGCAAATTTAGCAACATAAATCGTTCTGTATGCTGGTCTACCGTTTTCAATCAGTTCAACCGCGCCAATACCTACACTGTCCTTTAAGTGCTTGAACTTGCTAAATGGCTCTTTGTTTTGACAGATAGCGTTTAAATCATTTGCAAAGCGCTTTTGAATTTTATCTGGCAACGCTAGAAACTCTTTTTTTGATTGACTGTTTATGAACTTAAACTTTTTCAACTTCCTAATGTCCTGTAACTTTAATTCTTGAATACACGCTATTGATAGCATCCGATAATTGCAGCAGGTTACCGTTGTACTTATCTGTTACTACTTGTCTTGATGCGTAACCAAACAAGTCAGCTACAACACCATGATCTACGTTTTTTGCTAAATGGATTATGAGCGAGTCCTCAAAGGTTTTAGCTGTAGCCCAATCTAAACCAGCCTTTTTAAGCAGTGTATTAACTTTGGTTCTTAGGTTTGTTGGTTGTTTATTAATACCCTTTTTAACGGTTCGCTCACTCATAGCAAACGCAGTTAGGCGGTCATTAAGTAAAGCAGGGGCTTTTTGACTAAACCCCCTGTACGTTCCTAAGCTATGCCTGTAGTCAACTGGTAAATCTTGTTGCTGTTCGTACCAGTCTAAGTATTGCTCTAGTGCTTGGCAAAAAACTTCAGGCACTTCGATAATGCGCTCATTCTTGTTTCGACTATATTCTGCTGGCAAAACCCACTTGCGATAAACTTCTCCTTTGTCACTTATCAACTGATGTAGTTTTAATAAATTATGCTCTGTAAGTGACAAGGGAACGCAAGCAAGTTGGGTTATTAGATACTTATCTTTAAGTGAATACTTACCAGTACACGCGTCATTTAGAAGCAGATTTATATCGTTATCGACTAATATTTGTCTTAGCATTTCAATAGTTGCATTATTTAAATGTTGTTTAATGCAATATAGATTACACTATCACAGTCTATTAACAAGGAAATTCGGTTAATTAGGCTGGGATGATATTGGAATAGTGGTTTAAAGTAATATTGTTATCTATCACCCAGGCATATATAAACTTTCAGATTGCCAAAGTAGACAAGTGTCACTACAATTAAGGACAAATGTCTTAAGTGGTAAATTTATAATGAGTACACTACAACATAAAAGCACACGGCCAGACTTTCTCAATGTTGTGACGCTGGGGAAATTAAATACACACTCAAACCCGATGGCAGAAATAGCCACCGCACAAATTGGGATCACAACAGCCGGTTTGCGTGCATTTTCTACGTTAATGCATTGGGAAATGGGTGTTATAGCCAAAGCATTGGGGACAACTGAACGCACTTTGTTACGCAACAAAGAAAAACCCTTAAATAAACAGATCAGTGAGAATGCGCTTGAAATCGCAAGACTATCAAGTTTTGGTGCGGCATATTTCGGTAATATCGACAGCTGGAATACTTGGCTAGATAGGCCGAACGTTCAATTTGATAATCAACCACCGCGTTCAATGATGGACAGTATCCGTGGGCGAGAATTGATACGCAGAGTTATTAACGGACTACAGTATGGATTTACTGCGTAATGATTGCTTATCGTATAGGCCCTAAGCAATATAACAATCCGAGCAACTGCCTTTCTGGATTAGGCGGCATGGTCGCAGAAGGCCGGTGGCATTATGCAGGTGCCCCTATCGTTTATACCGCCTCAACGCGGTCGCTTGGTATGCTTGAGCGGTTGGTTAATGACTCTCAAGAAATTCTTAAAGAAAATCTAAGTGTCGTTATTATACAAATTCCAGATACTTTGAAGGTAAAACGATTGGTTGAGGGTGAGCTACCTTCGGGTTGGAACGCATACCCATATGCTGCGGATACTCAGTCAATTGGGAGTGACTTTTTAATGTCCAATGAGGCTGCTGTACTTCAAGTGCCATCAAGTCTATGTGTAGAAGAATATAACTTTATTATCAATCCTGAACATCCTGATGCAAGTAAAATTAAATGCATTGACTGTTCTGACTTTGTTTACCCAAATCGTCTAGCTACTAAGTTGTAGAAAATAAAATATTTTTACAATAAACAATGCGTTATGGCTTCTATCTGTTCGCTAGGTACCATGACGTCCACTAATGAAAAATCGAATTTATGTAACGCAATAATACGATGCCTACCGTCACCAACATGCGGTAATTTATCTTCTGATAAATAAACCATTGGCATATCAATTACACCGTTAGCAATTGCATTTTTAACTTTATCGTATCGTTCAGCGTGTAAGCTCAAAAAGTGCTTTTCATCAAACGCTATTAGCCGATCTATATCAACACTTATGGCCACCAGCGTTGAATTACAAAAAGTCTCATCTGTTTTGATGAACCTTAACTTAGTTGGTCGCTTATATTTTTTGCATATGGGTATTTCTTGAACGGAGTTAAAATTGAATTTCTCTATTTTAGTTCTTTCTAATCGCTCAGGGAACGAAGAAAACAAAGCAAACTTTTGAGCCCTGGCTTCTGGCGATAATTCTTTCTGGGTATCAATAGCGCCTTCACCAAAAATATCATCAATGGTTAAATTGCATTGAGTTACTGTCATACTAAAAATTCCTTTTTTAACTTACTATTCAAAAGCTTCTTCAGGCATCGGCCACACAAAGATCTGTTTCTTATGTTCAAACAAAGCACATATTTCAATGAGTGACATGTCGTAGCCGGTTATAGCACTCAATGCTTTTTTAGGGTTTGAATACACTTGTGCTGACTCGGGATTAGTACCCCAACCTCGCTTATGCTCACGACCGGTTAATTCTGAGAAAGTTAAATATTCATCGGTGTCTGTTTTATTTACAACAAACCCACATAATATGACCCCCGCTGAGAGCCCTATTCGCTTCAATTCACCCCTGCTGGGTGCGCGGACATCAACATTTATCTTCTTTTTCCCGTAAATCGTCACTCAATATCTCCATTATTTGCGCGATAGACCAAGTTATAATAAAACCGCTTTATAGTAAACGATTAGCATAGCTAATAGCCTTTGGCACGAGCATAGCTATTTGAAATAGGCTTTTGATTATTTGACTCTATGACTTTGGAGCCTTTGAGTTCAGACATATCAATAAGCTCAGGTCGATTCCTGCAGTGGTAGTCAAAGTCTGCACGTAACCTGCCTATATTTAATAAACCTCTTTTAAGCGCTTGAGTGCAACCTCTTTCAAAGCTATCAAACTCCGCACTACCTCCATTGTAAGGGTTCTTAGAGTAATTGCCTGACTTTAATCCATCACCAAAAGACATAAAACCACCGTTAACTGTTTTTTTATACAGTATAGCTTATCTAGTGACTTCCTCCACTTTACAAAGCGGTAAAGACGTTAATTATTAATTGCTGGTTTAGTTTTTGTATAGCTGTTGGTTACCTTAATTTTGGACTTCCCATAGTTTGCTAGACACCCAATGAGTTACATTGTAACTTCTAATTAGAGGTGTTTTATGAGCAAAGGCAAACGGTATACCCAAGAGTTTAAAATAGAAGCAGTTAAACAAATAACTGAACGTGGTTATTCAGTTGCTGAAGTATCAGAACGATTAGATATTTGTACCAAAACGTTATATCACTGGCGAAGCCAGTTATCAGGGAAACCCAAACAAACCAAATCATCAGATGAACAACTAAGGATCGCCAAACTTGAGGCCGAGCTAAAACGTGTCACGGAGGAACGCGACATTCTAAAAAAGGCCGCAAGGTACTTTGCCAGCAACCCCGAGTAAAGTACGCTTTTATTCGTGAGCATCAAAATGAGTTTTCTATTGTTGCGATGTGTAAACTATTTAAGCTACACCGCAGTGGCTTTTATGCGTGGTTAAAGAAGCCATTGAGTGACAGAGCAATCGAAGATAATCGTTTGCTTAAGCTTATTAGAGAGTTTTACGTTGCCAGTGGTGGCACTTACGGTAGTCCTTGGATACACGCAGATTTACGTGAAGCTGGTGAGCAATGTAGTGTTAATCGCGTAGCTAAGATCATGCGCCAACATAAACTCAAAGCGCAAATAGGGTATAAACGTCGCCATATTAAAGGCGGTAAAACATCGCGCATTGCAGATAACTTGCTAGCTCGTCAGTTTAATCCTCCTGCGCCGAATCAAACTTGGGTAAGTGATATTACTTATGTGAGAACCTATGAAGGCTTCTTGTATGTGGCGACAGTAATGGATTTATTCTCTAGGCGCATCGTAGGCTGGTCGATGGATAAAAACATGGACAAGCACATAGTAATTAAAGCATTGCTCATGGCAGTTTATCAGCGCCAACCCAAAGCTGACGTAATGGTACATAGTGATCAAGGAAGCCAGTATAGTAGCGCTGATTACTTAGCCTTTATGAAAGAACATAACCTTGTACCCTCGATGAGTCGAGCTGGGAATTGTCACGATAATGCAGTTGCTGAAAGCTTTTTTGCGACGATTAAAAAGCGAATAATTAAGCGTAAGATATATTCGACAAGAGAAGATGCGAAAGCTGAGATATTCAATTTTATAGAAATGTTCTACAATCCAAAAAAACGCCATTCACACACAGGCGGTGTTTCACCAGCTAAGTTTGAGGAAGCGTATTTTTCTGAGTTAGAAACTGTCTAGTAAAAGCTGGGAAGTCCAAAGTACCTATATCAAAACTTCTGCAGTTAATCGTAAAGTATGCAGTGTTCTTTTCAACTTTAATTGGGCTTAACTCTATTAATTTATGCTTGATTATATCATTCACACCAAATTTCAAAGTTGGTATGTCAGTGGTAGTGTTTAAAGGGGATGCCATATAAGCGCCCAAAGCAATAGCAGTGCATATAGCCACCGCTGCAGCTCGCTTAAGCATTTTTTCTTGACGCTCTAAGTTATGAATATTCATTTAATGCACTCTCCAAAAATATAAAGCGTTATTATCGCAAGTTATATAGAGTAAATAAAAATTTAGAGCGCATGAAAAGCACCCTTGTAAATCAAGGCGATAACACCAATGATTATAGAACTTAACGGTAGCCTTGGCATTAGAAATGCGGATAAAAAACATTTTAAACTAAAGGAAAAACAAGCATCTCCCACGCTCCCAAGCCATCAAAAGTTTAAACAAAACATTATCTCACTATATAATAATTATATTCACAACAGATTATCTATAACCTCATTATATAGGTCTTCATCATCTCTACGCACATAAATTTCAGTTGTTGAGATATTGTTGTGACCCAATAAAAGAGAGATGTTTTTTATATTTGCACCATTTTTATATAGATTTGTTGCAAAGCTTCTACGTAATGAGTGGGGGGCTGGCGCGTCATATTTATTGCATAATTTAAAAATAGCATCGGCGCTCAATTTTTCATTTTGTATGTGGCCACCTTTTAGAATACGGACGAATAAAGGCTTGCTTTTGTTAGAATACGAATAAACAGCAAGCCATTTATTTATTGCCTCCAACACAACCGGGTGCATGGCCACTTTACGCTCTTTATTGCCCTTCCCTATTACTCGAATTGCCTTTTCTTTTACATCACTCACTTTAAGGTTTGTCACTTCCTCACGTCGTAAACCACAACGTAACAAAATAGAAAATATTGCATAGTCACGACATTTAACTACATATTTTTGACGTTTTTCATCTATTTTACTTAAAAGCGCGTTTACATCTTCATGATCTAACAATTCATAATCTTTCGTTCTTGAACCTGTTTTTACCTTTTTGCTTTTAATTGCATCGCGTTGTCGTGTGGACATATGACCTAGAAGATACGCGTGCTCAACAATTTGCTTCACAACAGATATGTATAGGGTAATAGTGTTTGGTGCGTAATTTCCATTAGACTTCAAACTATCTATTAAAGCGTTTATTGTGACACTATTAAAATTACCCCACTTGATTTCGTAAATGGACTCCCTACCCATATGCCGGGCTACAGTCTGTAGAACCCGGCTAACAGTATGTTTAGACGATTCGGAGTTTAATGATAAAAGGTAATTGTATATCGGACATTTTAAATCTTTATAGATTACCGTCTTTTTATACCTACTATTGGCAACGACTAAATCATGCCGCTCTTCAAATAACTCTTTTGCAAACCTGGCCACAATAGAACCTCTGTATATTTTGTTTTTATAGATTTAAATCGAAATGTTTTGATTTAAATCTGTGAAATTAAACCCGTACATCATAAATAGGTATTTTACCGGCACTGATTAACAGGCAAACTTTAACGCTTACGGACAAACTATCGTGTCGCATTTACCCACTATAACAGCTAACCCCTGTGTAGTGAAAATAACTCTTGTAAATTGCTATTTACGATAGCTATTTTTATGTTAAATTGAACCTTAAATAAAAAAACTGGGTAATCAACCAGGGTTTTTAAAAGTTATTACTCGTAACTTTTTTTTGATAAATTTTACTAATTGCCATAACAGTAATAGATGCTATCAAAAGTAGCGCTAAAAACACTGCGCAATGTTCAGCATGTATCAGAAATCCATTTTGATTCGCTACATTGGTGACTATCAATGAAACCACCAAGATGAATATCGGACTTAAAAAAAGAATAAAATAATACGAGGCCATATAAGCCAAAGTATTTGGCCCATCACCTAGCCTTAACTTGTTTGACACATAATAGGTGCCAAAGTGACCTGTTAAATAAATTGATGATATAAAAAAAACTAGCATGCTCTACTCCAGCTGAACTATCTATTTTTAAATTATCTCACATGCCGATATTCAGGCTATAAACCTAGAAAGGGTTAAAAACTATGTCGTAAGGTTTTTTTGCGCTATAAAATTTCAATATCTCACAAGGTTAAACCTTGCAATTCCATTTATCATAAAATGAGAAAACTTTTATATTCAGTATGTAACGTTGAAATTAGGGGTGTTGCACTTTTGCTAGTACAAAAATGAGCTTTTAATAGTAGGTTTTTCAGTGGTGATAAGCTGGGGTTAAGGGCTCGTATCAGAGCTGTAATTATGTTTTAGCAGCAAAGCTATTGATGATACTGGTTGTTATTACAGGTGTTATTTAAATGTATTGCGTGTATTTTGTTAAAATCACATAAAGACAAATAGGTAAAAATACCTAGTAAGTATATGCGAAAGTTACCATGGGAAGTTACTTGGCTTACGCGTTACGCTTCGTTAACATATAAAAGCCACCAGCCAACGCAAGCACTGTTAATAAAATTGTTATTGAAGTAGCGATTTGAATTGTGGTCATAAAACCTCCTAATGAACCTATTATATGATTGCGAAATACATAAAATATCACTTAATGTTAACTGCTAGTGGCCTTCAAGGCAAATAAATAGATCCCTGAAAATGTACTTACTATCAGTGTAAGTATTGCTAAAGGCAAATTAATTTCATTAAATGAATTTAAAGTGTTTTGAATTACATTAGTTGTCTCAGTTGTACCACCGGCATTGAAGTAATTCCATGAGAAAAATGTACAAGCTACAATGGATAAAGAAAATATACCCGCGGCGCCATTTATAAGCTTAGATAATGCATATGATCCAGATAGTAATAGGGATATTAAAATAACTACTATAAACATAAATCTTCCTTTTAATAATAGGGTAACAGTTTTAAATAGACCTAGTACTTAATCAAGAAATTTAAGATTTATTTTTTCATTGTAAACTTAACTAGCTAACAAACTGCCTTTATTGGTTAATAAGTCAATTGTATCAGCTTGCTCTTTCACTTTAATGAGCAATTCAAGTCTGCTCGCATTGGTTTGATTAACTTTATCAAGTGCGGCACTGAGTCGAACCTTGAGCTCCTTGATGCTATCTGCAGGCAATTTGTCCTTACCTTTTAGCTCTATTGGCTCTTTAGAGCTAGCTTTTAATATTTTATTTTCTTTTTCTAGTTCTATATTGGCTTCTTTAAAGTTTAAATATCGTGCTTTTGCAACATCTAAGTCTTCATTCAGTGCGTTGATCTCAGTACGAGCATCGGCAATAGCCGTATTAAGGGAGTCTTTTTTTCTTAGTAATTTAGCATTTGACTCACTCAGCTTAGCTATTTCAGATTTATTCTCAGATTCAACACTAGCTAGGCGAGTAATCTCTTCTTCTAAGCCTGTGTGAACAGTTGATAAACTTACCAATTCTGACTTTTGTTCTTTAATCGCAGTTTTTGCATTTTCTATTTCAAATGTGAGCGCTGTAAGTTTACCTCTTAAAGTAGTATTTTCACTTCTTAACATTTGATTTTGTTGTTCACTATCCTCAAGTTTAATAGTGCTAACATTTATCTCTCGTAGTAAGTCTTTGTGCACTTGGTTTATAAGATCTAATTTAAGAGCTAATTTATTATTATCAACTTCATACTGGTTTATTAATTGGTTTTGTGTTGCAGCGTTGTTGATAAGCTCATCAAATGCCTTTCGCGCTATACCTTCTGACTGTATGCGCTTTTGACGTTCATTATTTGCTTTTAATGTAGCTGAGGTAACTAACTCTTCAAGCTGACGTATTTTACTTTTTAATGTATCTATATAACTTTGATAAAATTTATCGGCTTCATGTTGCTTATCCATTTCAGCCTTATATTTATCGGCTATCACTTTTTTTTGCTCGGCCAATTCTGCCTTCATTAATTGTGTAAAACCTTCCACAAAGCGACTAGAAAACTTAAATTCTTCAGTGTCTTTGGCTTTGCTAGAATTAGTTTCCAATTTTAAATGTGAGCTAATATTTTCAGGGTTAAACAACATGATTGGGATATTACTATGGCTTAGAGTTTTAGTAGAAGTTCGATCATTAAAATTATTAACGCTCTCTTTATTTAGTTCTTTAGTAGTATCCAACATAATAAATGTGCTCAAAAGTTAGTATGCAAAGATTATAGCCGTTCAGCAATTTCTCATCAATAAAAGTTTAATTTTCAACCACACTAAAAACGCTCTGGCCCATGAAACATTCATTGTAATATAAGCCCATGATATAAAATTGTTCGTAGCCAGGGGTCACTCAAACACATGTTAAACATTAACAGTAAATCTTAATAAGCATTATGATAAATAGCTTTTATAAAAAAACTTTAGCAATTATATTTAAAATTAAATATACAAATATAGCTAAATCTATTGAGCCCAAATGAGTTGTGATTAAACTGTATGATAAAAACATACAAATTATAGTGATGAAAGTGTACAAATAATTTCTTGTGTACAAAGACATAAAAACTCCAAATATATCTGCATAAACACAATTGTCTATGCAAGCATAATTTGCAATTAGCCATCCAAAACTATACTTCACGCTAAAATATTTATAAATCTATATAAATCAAAAATTTAAACCATTACACCCCTCACAACCTCTGTTTAGGCTCTCATAAACCGTTTCGTGCATTGTTAAATATCTTTACACTTATAAATGAGTGAAAAAAATGCAAAACACTCTAATGCTTATATTGTTCTATACGCGTCTTGGTCTGGTGATTTCATAAGTGTTTGTACTCAGAGTGTCTATAGAAGCTGACACTTGTGTCGGTTTATAGCCATAATCCCGGTCAGCAGTATCATTTATTTAAAACTTTTAGGGGATTATAAATGAAAAACTTTAATGTCGGACTTAACAGAGAACAAGCTCATCGGTTGCGTGAATTTTGTGATTTACATTCAAAAGAAAATTTTCTGTTTGTTAAAGATAAAGAACTCTATTTTTTAGCTGCTACAGGCTCAATTGCCAATAATAACTTTCAAACTTGTGTCGAGCATATACAAGGTTATGATCCAAAAATTGACCTCGACTATTATGAGAAGGCAAGAGCGATTTTAGGTGCTCATGATTTTTCTGAGAAATTTGAGGTATCAATTTTGAAGCAATTCCTAGCTTCAAAGTACAACCGAGTTAACTTTAGGTTTAAAGTTTCGAGTATAACCGTTACTTTTTCAGGCTAATCTACTTAATTTGTTACTCATGTTTTTTAAAGTCAAAAAAAAACGCCCACTAGGGGCGCTTTAAACTTCTTTATTTCAAAATCAACTGGAAGATCTATTGGCTATCAAGTAAAGACCACCAGCGAGAATGCTGACAGTCGACAAAACCACTATTATCGTAGCTATTTGATAAATACTTGGTTCCATATTATTTGTCCTCTTTTTTGTTGTACTGCTTTGAAATAGTAAATGAAACAACGACCGCTGCAACTGCGCAAACTAATGCACAAATTGCTTTAACTAATCCTTGAACTTGGAGCTGGTGGCATATAGCTGTAAGTGGACTTATACAGACTCCGAAAGAGTCTTCAAAAGCACCTACTATCAAGCTGGGTATAAAACCAACCAGAATAGCCAGAAGCACAAGTTCAACCAGTATTTGGTCGAAGTTTTTCTTATTATTTTCCATTGCTTTTCCTCATTTTTGAGGGGGAAGCAATCCCAAAGGAGAGCGACCCCCTTGGGTTAATGTTTAAGGCAACATTTAGTTGCCGGCGTTAATTCTCAAATTCAAATTGAGAAGGTATTTCGTATTGTTCTGTTAAGTAATCTGAGTCACTTGCAACTTCAGCAAGATCATAGATTGGCTCTAAGAAGTTATTAGCTTCATTGTAAATATGGAAAATTTCACCTGATAAACTAGGATTATTTTCACTTAGCATTGAGTCTAACACCTTCAACTCTGCATACGTTCTTTGTTCACCACAAGATACAGCGCAGTATAAGCTGCTTGCTTTATTATCTAATGCCGTCAAATCACGTAGATGAATCAAATCACCACTTACAGTAGCTGCGATAACTTGAACAAAAGTTTTCGCATAGCCCGAAACAATATTTGCTTCGTCCATAACACGCTCCTATATACGATTTTTACAGAGTTAAATTACATTGGCTTTCACAATTTTCGATAACGCTGATTTAAGCTCTGACACACATTCTACTTTCGTAAAATGCTTATCATCTAAACCAGGTATGTTATCTCTCTCCATGCCAACACCTAATACAGCTATTTTAATGTCTAATATCTCCGCCAGTTCTAAAGCTTCTTGAAATGACACCTTACAAGAAGGCTCTCCATCAGTTACGAGGAATAAGCACTTCTTATCTTCGGTTTGGCTATAAAGTCGCATTAATGCAGACTTCATTGCCTCACCACTTGGCGTATAGCAATCAGAACAAACTTCAAAACGTTTTGGGTTAATATGTTTTTCATTAAAAGGTTTAGCTATATATAGATTCATGGTTGACGAGTAAAAACCAATTTCATTACTAACTTGCAAACTCTGCAGCCCTTTTGACATTGCTAAAGCTACTGCATTAGCAACCTTTTGAGGGTCACCGGACATTGAACCAGACGAGTCTATTAAAATACTAATAGCCGCGCTCAGGTCATTCTCTACTACCGGTGTCTTGAAGATCCGATCATCACCTAGCGTTGAACCAACTAATTTTTTGCTAGATAACTTTCGGCCACGATTTCTAAAACCATTAAACTCTTCAGTTTCATCAATTAAAGCCCTGTGTAGCGTGCGGTATACTGCTTTGCCAGCACTAGGTATTAAATGTGGATTGTGAAAAGGTAATCCCAACATTTTGCATTTATTCGTTACTGGCAATGCAGCACTGAATATCTTGCTAAGTTCGGAATCATCTTCTGAAGGTTCAAAGTTTTCTGCATCTTTTCTCAATTCATCAGCTATCATTTCATGAAAATCAGGTACTTCTACATTATCGTTTTCTATAGCTTCGATAACTGACCTGATTAAACTTGAAGATTGTTCGCTAACATCTTGCTCACTAGCAGAGGTTTTATTTCCATTAGTATTATCACTAGACCCATCTGATTGCCCATCATCTGATTGCCCATCATCTGATTGTTCATCATTTGATTGGCCCCTATCTGATTGCTCATCACCTGATTGCTCATCACCTGATTGTTCATCATTTGATTGGCCACCATCTGATTGCCCGCCATCTGATTGCTCATCATCTGATTGTTCATCACCTGATTGTGCATCACCTGATTGTTCATCATCTGATTGGCCACCATCTGATTGCCCGCCATCTGATTGCTCATCATCTGTTTGGCCACCATCGGACTGCTCTTCCTCTTCATTAGCTTCTTTTAAAAGTTCAATAACTTCCCATGCCATAGTAGAACAATCGCGAGTAGACTTAGCGCTTGTAATTTTATGGACAATTTCAGTTAGAGTTTCTATAAAAGAATTGCTATACACACCTTTTAAATACGTTAAAGCTTGTTCAGCGTATTTATCTAGGCTTTGGTTATCCACATTTAGAACGCGGCCTTTGTATAAGCAATAACTTAATGTAAGAGAAAGTGGATCATCTGAGCTTTCAGGCTCACCAAATAAACCCTTTTTAATCGCTAGTAAAACTAACTTTTCAAGGTTTTGTTTGGCGCCTGGATACTCAGAACCTACTAACTTTTCCATCCGTGAATCTTCAAAGATATTGCATAGGTTTGCATGTAGGTTACTTTTAAATTTAGTATTAAAGTCAGTGTGTTTTTCATGGCCTATTTCATGATCAATATAACCATGTGTCATAGTCACATAGTCAGGATCAGTAAAATCACCAAATGGAATATTAATTCTTCCACCACAACTCCAAGCACCACTTCCACTTACTGTTACTTCGATACCATCTCTGTCACTCATAAGCTTCGATAATACTTTTGCTACTTTAATCACTCTGTTTTTTGATTTCATTGGGTTACTCTCCATTGGGTTTTTACGGCTAAGCCGTATTGGGTTTTTACGGCTTAGCCGTATTGGGGTTTGTTGCCGAAGCAGTTAACTCGTATTGAGTTGTCACTTCACTAGGGTGTAAAGCCGCTGATTTTAAACTCTCAGCTGTGAGTTGAAGTAAACTTCAAATTTAATTTCATATCATCTGCCTTTCGTTTTATTGCTCAATAAATTAAACAACAAAAAGAAAAATAGAGGACCAAAAAGAATGGCTCTTTTCAGCTCTCTATTTCTATATTTCCATTTGCAATTGATATACATGGCAAGATTTCACCACTAGACATAAAGCCTAAAGGCTCTGTGACGTAAGCCACAGAACCCGACTTTAATTTGCATTTACAATACCCGCAAATTCCTGCTCTACACTGTGATTTGTGTATTACAGACCCTTGTTCAAGGCTTTCGAGTATTGTGCCCTTACTTTTAACGCTATGGTGCTGCTTGCTTGAAGTAATAATGTTAATCATGAATCTCAACTCCAGTATCAAGTTGGTATTCTGGTCTTAGGGCTGGTGGAAAACCCGAAAAACCCTGTGACTGATAAACATCGTTCCAATCAATTTTATCTACACCATCTGGGCAATTTGGAATAAAGATTTCGGCATTTTTGCCCTCTTTTTCCAAACGTTCCTTTAAGCGCTTCGCTGCAGCAAGTCCGGCCCCACTTGGCTCAATATCAGCCCAAATCAATACAAACGTCACATCATCAGGAAATTTAACTGCTTCCATCAAACGATCCGATATACCGACCCACATAGGTGTACCAGTTGCCTCACGTACACTAAGAGCATTTTCAATGCCTTCAGCAATGCCTATAACTTTCTCTCCAAAACCAACGTCTTTAGGCTCGTCTAACTGAATAGAACAGCCACGTACATCTGCTATAGGCGCAAAAATCATCTTAGAGCGCATAACATCAGCTTTAACGGGTTGTGTATTGTCAAGAAAGGTTCTATGCATTGTGACTGGTTTACCGTTCACATCACGAACCATGGCTAGCATTCCTGGGAAATGCTGCCAGTCAGTTTCATCGCTTTCCTTATATGCAAGTTTTGGATGGAAACCCAAATCAGACATATTTGTTAAGTCACAATGAATACCGCGTTTACGAAGGTAATCTTGCGCATGAGTATTTAGAATTGGCTTTGCTTGAGCTTTATTGTTCCGGAGAACTTTTCTAGCTTTTGCAAGAGCTTCTTCTGAGGTTTTATATGCACTTTGTTGGCTGTGTCTACGCTTTGCTTTAACTGCATCCGATTCAGTAACTCTTGATAAGTCACCACCACAAATGCGTATAATTTCATCTAAAGCCTGCGAAACAGAACAACCTACATACCAAGAAACTACAGCTATGCCATCAGGTAATGGACCAACATCGTTATGATATGCTCCACCTGTTTCTCTGTAATCTCTGAACCATCTAAATTTAGTACGGCCTCCACCAGTAAGAGGACAAGGCTGCTGCCGTGTACCCTTTTCAAATGATTGCGCTAACCCATGGTAGTTAGAAAGAACACTCTCCCAACCGCCACTTTGATCTACTAATGCTTTTACATGGTTAATTTTATCGAAATTATTGTAATTCATACTTTTGCTTCCTCATATATCGAAATCACGATGATCCCAATACATCCGAGTCTCAGGTGTATTGGTGATCACCGTGACCCGGTAAAAAAGAAAGCTCGCCACCCAAGCGGGCACAATGCGAGCTTGAGTGGTGGTTATGCTTTAGCTAATTTATTGGTTTTACTTCTTTGAGAAGCACCGCCAATAAGCAGTTGAGCACTTACAATAATTTCTTTCCCTTCATGTTCAACTACACGAAATTCATAATTACCGCGAATTACAGTGTTTACAGTTTTACCTTCAAGGAATTTTTTTAATTTATTTTTCATGGTTACTCTCCGAAATATTAAATTTTGGGTGCAACCATGCCCAAGCGGGTAGGTGCACCCGCGTGGGTTTTAGTCTTAATCTTTAAAAACACTCTTTAGAAAAGTGCTTTTAAGGAGCAAGCCACCAGCAAAAGCACATGGCTTTTACTGGTGTTTGAAGTTGCTAAAATTAATTACCAACCATCAAAAGCAAAGCTGTCTATGGCCACACTCTCTTGCTGAACTGTATGTTCAGTGTTGAATGGGTCATCTATTGACTGCTTTGCTGCTTCTCCAAATGGGTTTTGACTGAAGGGGTCAACTTCAGTGTTTATACTAGGCGTTTCAGTCGATACACCATCATCAAATGGCACTTCTTCTTCAAACTCAACCTCTTCTGGTTCACTTAATTCATCGCCACCATTTCCATAAGCTGTCATTTTTGCTTGGTCACTAACGAGCGTCAAAAAATGACACACTTTATGATAGTCACCACCCATTAAAGGGTATGTTTTAGGTAGTTCATCAAGGACTTCAGAAAAACGTTCCGCAACCCGAGCAACACTAGAATCCAAGAACGATAAATTAATCAATTTATCGCGCAATGCGAAAACTGGCTTTAACTTCTTGCTAGTTGCTTTTTCAGATCTTAGAAACGACTTTTGATAGATTTCAGCTGCTTCATTAGAAACTTCTTCAAACAAAGTTTGAGATGCCTCTTCTGTCATAACATCTTCATCACCATCAAATAGTGGTTGTATTGCCATAGGCGGGTGT
The DNA here is from genome assembly GCF_028599255.1 of Pseudoalteromonas sp. Angola-7. NCBI lineage: Bacteria > Pseudomonadati > Pseudomonadota > Gammaproteobacteria > Alteromonadales > Pseudoalteromonadaceae > Pseudoalteromonas > Pseudoalteromonas sp. Angola-7. The sequence continues at coordinate 88,095 of NZ_JAQREL010000008.1, read as the reverse complement.
ACCTTGAAGGTGAATCGACTAGCAAATTTACTAGCTTCCTCCGCACATTTTCGAATATAAGCCTCAACGGGCTGATTATTTAAAACATGCTCTTCAATAGTGCTGTCATAGAGGTTTTTTAATTGCTCTACTTCAGCTTTAAACTCAGTATCAATAGCCTCTAACTCTGTAATCAAATCATCTAATTGAGTGATTGGTACAAGGGTAGCGCCTTTTGCAAAGCTAATACCTCGTTGATTTAGAGCGCGACGAGCTTGAGCTGAACACTTACTAACAAATCTAAGCTTTTCTTTTGGAAACCAACGTAACTTGGTTCCTGAAAGCAACTGAGAATCGAGCACTTGTCCATCTATTAGCGATTTACTATCTGAGATAATACTCTCGCCACAAGCTCCTTGAACTTCTACTGAAATTAAACAAGCACCGCTTTTAATGTCTAAGTTGGCATTGCTAGCGGCTAATTTTGAAGCTTCTTTTGCTGAATCGACTGTATATTTTTGGGTTGTCATGGTTACTCTCCGGGGTTTTGATTAAATTCGGAGCATAACAACCCTGTTCAGGGGAGTTATGCCCCTGTAGGGTTAAGGTTTTGAGGTGTTAGCCTCTATTTACAATATTCTAAGGTTCTAGTTTTGTGATCATACTCAAAATTGTTGACGGTAGAAAAATAACCATCATCAAGTTTTTCTTGAATACGTTCTCTCACTGCAACCTTATTGTTAACTTCTTGCGGAACCCAATAGTCGCCATACCGATTAGTTTTTTTATAAAAAACATAAACCGTATTATTTACGCGACCAATGGCCCAAAGCTCATCTTTGCTCTTACTTAAAGTAACAACATCAAAACTAGCTGTTGGGTATGAAGAAGGTCTACATGGTAGAAAACCTAATTCAACTGCTTCCACGCCTTTGTATTCAGTAACGTGTTTAAGATTAAAATGAGTACCCACATCTTCAAGGTGTGTATCGTTATCTACCCATTTAATATCACTCACTTTTCTGTATACACTGCTAAGGCCAGTAAAGGCGTTCACAGGGCTAAAAGTTACCGATAATCTCTTTCCACTAGCATTAGTTCCGATAGACATTGCTATAAATGACCCATCTGAAAGCTCTTTAGCTTCAAATACATCATTATTTAAACATTCTGTCATATCGTAAAAACTAGCTACCGGCGTTGTGGAAGAGTTATTTACTTTTTTTCATGCGCGGCAAAAACTTCTCCACTGGTCTTATCAAGATCTGAACCTAATAATCGTTGCAAAACTGCATCAACTATTTCTTGGCTATCACTATCAACACCACCTTGCATAGAGAAATCTAATGCTTCGCGCCACTCAGCATCTTTACCAAACACCATGGTGTGGTAGGCCCAATTCACCAAAGTTCGTGTACTGAAAATACAACCGATTGGATCATCAATGCCTTTACCATCATCACCGACACGTAATTTTCTTAGTTCGTTAGCGACTAAGATCATTTTGTGTGCAAGTGCATATGGGATTGCTGGGAATTGCTTTTGTACTATTTTTAACTCAAGTGCTGGCTGTGGGTAATACGTTCTGTACCAACCGATACGTGAACGTAGTGCGTCATCTAACTTCTGTGAAGAAGTATAAAATTCTGAACCACCCTCGCCTGTCGTGTTACCTGTGGCAACAATACGACACAATGAGTGTTTAGTTAGTGTCTTTCCAATTTGCTCTACAGGCCATGGCTTACCTTCCAGTAGTCCATGAATCGCAGCACCAGTGTTGCGATTTACCTTATCAAGTTCATCAAAAATAACTAACCCACCGCTTGCGTAAGCTTTTGCAGCTGGACCAGGATTAAAAGGTGTTTCGCCATTCATAAGAACGCGAGAACCTTCAAGATCTTCTGGCATTAAGCTACCGTGGCATTTAACCATATACACAGGTTCATTTAAGTGATCTGCTACATAAAGTAACATCTCTGTTTTACCTGTCCCTGTCTCACCGTGCAAACCAAAGGTTTGTAGTTGAACTGGGGCCATCCACCAAGATAAGAAGCGTTTAAGCGTCTTTTCATTAGGAATGTAATATTTGTTAGAGCCTTGACAATCAGGGTGTCTGTTTTTACGACGAGTTAGCGACCTTTCACCTGGGGTGAAAAAATCAGGGAAAATGCTGTGTGCATCTACCTTTTCTAATTCGTTGTAATTAACTTTAGTTGATTGAATTTGAGCTACGTTTTCTGCTGTGTTTGTATTTGACATGGTTACTCTCCAAAATTTCCGTAAGGGTTAAGTTTTTGGAGATAGCATTACCCCAATCAGGGATAATCTATCCCCGATAGGGTTTTATTTAATGAAAAACATTAAAATTAAGGGTTTATGAGCTTATATATACAAATAAAAATAAATTATTCGCTATAAAGCTCTTCTATTTTTAAATCGATAGCAGCACTTTCATTATATGTTTGAACGGCTAGTTTATAAGCGGCTAAGTATTTTCCAGCAAAATCAGTCGATAAATCCGTTAAGGCTTCATCAATTTGACTAATATACATACTGGGAACTACATCACCTTTTTCTAGCGCTATCCAAACAATAAGGTCTGTATCGTTTATGAAGGAATTAAAATTTAGAATTTTAGATGTAACTTTCGAAGTGAAAATTTCAACTAAATTATAAGAAAAACTTTCTCTTAATATTTTTTCTAGCATTTAATTTCTCCATTATCAGTTAATTTATGTTTAACGTTTACAAGGTTACTAGTAGCCCTCTTTAGGTACATAAGTTACTCCTTGCTTAGTATAAGCATCTGATATTTCTAACATTTCCAAAGCGAACTTGTTAACTCCGCGTAATCTAAGTTCATGATAAATACCTTTACGTAATTCAACATGATCGAAGCCGAAAGCTTTACAAATTAAAGTGAAATAATTAGAACTAATGAACTCAATTTCTGTAATCATATCTTCTGTATCAATAGCCACATCTCGAATAATTTCTAAAGAACGATCAACCATCCATAAGCATAGTTTTTCAATTTCTTCATCCGTCCATTCAACATGTGTAACACAGTTAATTGCATCGAGTTCAGGGTCAAATAAAGAGATAATTGAGTCTTCATAAGTCGGGTTACCGCGCTTAATAGCCTGCAAAATATCTAAATCCAACGGGTGTTGAATTACATTTTCTTTATTCCAACTAGGTGACCAATGAGCGTGTTGCTTTATTAATTCACCTTTTTCATGCATAGAAAGCCAACTTTTTACCTTTTTATCAGTAACACCAAAACGTTTTGCACAAGCTGGAATAGTCGAGCCGTGGTGCTTGATACGAAAAACGCATTCAATTTTGTCTTGATGGTTAACTTTATTTTTCTTTGCGTGGGTTTGCATGGTTACTCTCCGGGATATATAAAAACGGGAGTACATGCACCCCAAAGGAGTGTAAAAATACTCCCGCGGGGGTTTAGGCCTAAGCCATGGGTTTAAATTTAGTTACGATTTAAGTGTGTATGCTTAAAAAGAGACTTTCAAAGTGCAAAATTAAAAAACCACGTTAAGTACAAACGAAAATCAAATATGATTCGAGTTTGCAAATAAGTGTGTAGCAAAGACCAAGATTAAGAAGACAATAAAAATATTGAAGTCAAAATGATGGTAATCATTACAACGCGTAGATTTAGGTTATTTTGCGATAGGAAAGGCGGTTTAACTAAACTGTGTTGAAATAAAATACTAAATAGTGAGTTCAACTAGGTTGAAGTTAACTAATAGTGTTTTATTTGCTTTGGGTTTATTTAGTTTTAATTTAAGAGGTTAAACTTAAATCATATCTTTTTTGAAGCGCGAAATTAAAACGGGGACTGCACTTAAAAGACCAAACATCACAATAAAATTGCTTAGGTTGGTTAATAAGCCTGTAGTGCTTGTCATGTTAGATGCAATAAACATTAAAGATATTACATTCATAAGCCAGATAAACAATACAACGAGTCGCCCAAAGAAATTTTCGCTATGAAAAAGTTTTGAAACTAAATAGGTCGGTAAATAAATACATTTTGTAACTAATCCAACTAGGTTGAACAGGTTGCTTATAACGTTTTTATTTGCCTTGGGGTTTTTAGCGACTTTTTTAAGTTTTCGCATGAGTGGTTACTCTCCATTTTTTTTAAGGTTTTAAATAGCAGGGCTATGTGGGTTTAATGCCGAAGCAAAAGATTCATTGACCTAAAAGGTTGAATCGTCACTTTACAGGGATGTAAAGCCGCGAGGGTTTATACTCCATGCAAGGAGTCGAAGTTAAAAACTTCAGTTAAAAAAAATGGTAAAAATAATTCAGAACATAACTCTAAAGTTATGTTTTCAATTAATTTTGGGCACGAAAAAAGGCCAGGTAAGCAAATTTTAAAAAATGCAAACTGGTTTTAGGGGGGTTGGTAAACTAATTTAAAAAGCTTACAAAGCCATATGCAAAATACATAGATGGCGATTTTTTAGGACTAGCCTAATGGGGTTTTGGCTTCACAATGAAGCTTTATACTATTTTTGGCTACGCTCAGTATTTTGTATATTTAACTAAGCATAGCCATAGTGTTTCGATGAATATATAACGGCTATAATTATTTTTCAATACTTGTAACATTTTTTATTGAAAATATACGCTCATAACAGTTTGTTGGTAAATTATTCATTTAAAACTACCGCAAGATTAAAAATCTTATTCAAGTTGCATTTCTTCTACAAACCGTGAGTGCTTCCTTTCGCGGTAACTTATGTATAACTCAGACTCAGCCCTGGTCATAGCAACGTAGAATAACCTTCTTTCTTCTTCAAGAAAGGCTGTTTTACTCTCCTCGTTATCACTATCACCTTTAAACTTAGTTGGTACTCGATTTTTTTCCGCATCAAGTACCCAAACTTTTTCCCACTGCAGACCTTTAGAGCCGTTCATTGTAGCCAAAATAACTTTTGTTTTATCACTATGGTTAACTTCGTCTTTTGTTTGTATTAGCCGTATTAACGCTGCTACTCGCACTCTTAACGAACCGCTGTATCCAAGAAGCCGAAGCGCCACTAAGCGAAGCTTATTAAATGCTTTTTCATGATCTTTTGAAATTTTTACTGAGGCATCCAGAACATTGTTTATGTATTGTTTAATACCTTCTTCATCGCCATTATTAGGCAGATTTTTTGCCAAATCTAAATACAAAGATAACTGTTCATTTTCCGGCAGTGAAAGTGTACTGGCCTTACTTATATCGCCAACCTCTGTTAAATGCTGGTGGGCATCACTTATTGTGTCATTGGGCACACCGAGAAAACTTAAAGCATCATCTATACAGCTAAAATCTTTTGGGTTAGATAAACTTTTATATAAACTCACTAAGCCATAAACCATAGATGACTCCCAAATACTTTTTCCACCAATTCTCTCTACCGGTATATCAAGGTTTACAAGCTCTTCTTGCATCATATCAAGCAATCTATTTGTCCTAGCCAATACAGCCCAACCTTTCGGGTTTTTCGCTATTTCAAGCGCAACTACACCATGGCTTTCAAAGGGCACAGAGGTGTTCGCTAATATAAAATCACTTTCTTTATATTTATAGGTCTTTTGATTGATTAAATTTAGATAGTTCTCAAGCGATCTACGGTAATGCCAGCTTGCAGCAGGAGGTACAATCTTACGTTCAACTACATATTTCTGATATTTATAGAGTTCTTCGGGTTCTATTTGTAATGCTTTTTCAATGGCCATGCGTGAATACTCTTTAAATATAACTTTGCCACCTTCGCTTTTGGCTGACTTCATTGTTTTAGGCATTCTCTCTATGTTGTAATCTATGAGCTCTCCAGCATACTCAAGTATTTCCGGCGGACACCTGAAGCAGATACTTAATAGAAAAGCTTTTGCGTCAAATTCTTCCTGGAACCTAACCATATTTTTATACCCGTTACCCCCTCTCCAAGAGTATATAGCCTGATCATCATCGCCTACTACCGTAAAAGAACGCTCACCTACATTATTTTCTTTTATCCAAGCGTATTCAATTTCTGAAGTGTCTTGAAACTCATCCACCAGCATATGGGTGAACTCTAACGGTTTTATTTTTTTATTTCTGAGCGCAAAAATCAGTTCAACACTGAGCGTTGTTAAATCTACTTTATTGTACTGTCTAAGCGCGGTCAGGTAATTTTTTGAAATTTCAGATAGTTTATTAATATCACCATTTGAATTTAAATACTCTGCAGGAAAACCTACTTCTATAAATTGAAGCTCATTTTCATCCTTACCTATTGCCCGGCGTTTAAATAGCTCATGGTTAGGCCCCATAATTAATTGCCTACCGCCTAATAGTGGGCGTGCGTGCTCTAAAATTAACTTCGCAAAAGTCTTTATATCCACGCGTTTTAATTCATCGTCAGTTACTAATTTTGAAATTCGGTGTTGAGTTTCAGCCGTTGATGAACGTGTGAAAGTAACCATTATCAAAAAGTTATTTTCATTTGCCTTTAATATTCGACTGGCCAACTCAATTGAGAGGTGGGTTTTACCGCTACCGGGTAAAGCAAGGACTAACTTATTTTCATCTCTATGCATTACCACTTCGTTCTGATCATTCGTTAATGCCATATTTAATCTTACAAGTGCTTAAAACCCCCATTCTAACTTTTCCTGATCAGTAGCCAGAATTTTACAATAGGTAAAAATGGCAACTGTAAATATGAATTTGGAAAAATAAGTATATGAAAAAGTACGGTCGTATTTTAGGGCGTCGAATTAAATCGCAAAGAGAAAAACAACTTCTAACAGCTACACAAGTAGCGTCAAAAATTAATGTAGATGTCGAAACTTACTTAAAGTGGGAAAATGGCGAGGAACTTCCTCCACATAGGCAGCTTAATAGATTATCAACAATATTGAGAAGCCATACCGATCGATTATCTGCCGGTTTATTGTTACAGGGGAATTAATAGATGATTAAAATTGAATGTGTTGGAAAAGTGATCCAAAACAGCTACAGCTTAGACGAATTCATAAAAAACCTCTCAGTAGTTAAAGGGTGTCATATATCCCTTAAATACTTGCAAAATAGTGGCCTGCGCCGAGTTTTATATCTTTCTGTGCAAGAATGTGGCGCTTTAAAAGATACATATACTGATGAGTCTATGACTGCCGAAGAAATATGGCGAATACATGAAACTTGGTAACTCAACTCATAAATCAGTAGCCTAGTTTTAAGAATATGTTTAAATACATTAACTTTTGAAAAACACATAAAAACGGTACACAGCAATGAAATCAATTAAAAACTCTTTTTTGGCATTATCGGTGCTTTCTCTTACGGCCTGTATGTCTACTCAGCCTCCTGTTATTACACAAGAATCAAACGAGGTTTATCAATTTGATGATAACGCGAGCTTTGCGTTAAATGTAGCTCAAATGACACGTAAAACAGCGGGATTATCAGATGTAGAGCTACCAGAAGATGCACAATTCAAGGCTAATCGTGGCTTAGTAGGCGCTGAATACGCTATGTCTTTTTTAACTGGTGGCTTAGTTGATTTGGCGGGCAGTATGGGTGCTCAATCACAGGCCGATAGAGCTTTTAATTGGAAGCCTATGCTTGTGTTTTTAGGTGATTTAAATAGTCAAAACATCGATGCTGATGCAGTAAAAGTTGTCGAAAGAGAGCTTACTAATACTTTCAATAATATTGAGGGTACTAAATTTAACGCATTGCTACGAATAAAAAGCGATCACTTTGATAATAATTTTATGCTCTTTTATAAAGGCGGTGTTATATGCGACCCAAGTAAGAATACAACTTTCAATTTCACAGGTGAAATTGAAAACTCTAACCTTCTAAATTTTGATCGTAAGCTCAACGGTTCATGTGCCGCAGGCATAAAAATCGAAGTTGTTGGTAAAGTCGAATACAAAAATCAAATTAAAGATGTTATTACATTGACTTTTATTAATGGCTACGAAAGTTTTACTGATATGGCTGTTGCCACTTCTGGCTTTGCCGTTGTGCCAAAGTCTTATGGTGTATGGGGAAGTGGTATTAAATACACCGTTCCCGCCCCTTACGTAATTCATAACAATACTATGCATTTATTTACAAAAGAAAATTCATCTTTTAAATTGAAATAATATATTCCTTTATTTATGGGGAGTACGGATTTAGATGCCAGCCTTTAAGGGCTGGCTTTTATTTCTAACTAATATCAACCACCTTCTTCACTACCAAGTGAAAACCCAAATTCACAGATTTGGGGCCTCGGATATTTAGAGCAATCTAGCGGTTCGTTCATTTTTTCCTTGATCACTTTAGCTCCTTCAGCTGCATTACTCGTTCTTTCAATGGTTCTTTCAGTAGGTGTTTGTCTGTATTGTGTGTTTTCATAACGACCACTTGCACTCAAATCATCTTCGTTAGATTCTGGGATTAGGTTGGACTCAACCATTACTCCTATCCATTCGCTAAGGTCTATTTGATTAAAGTCTAGTGCCTGTAATTCCTCATGAGTAAGCCCTGAGCACTCGGTCATATCCTTATCCAAAAGAACGTGAGCTTGCTCCATAACTATTCGGCTTAAAATAGAACCATAACAACAATAATCTTGCCTTTTCATATAGCACACACCTAAGCTTTCTTTAGCGCAGTATTTATTCTCCACCGCATAGCATTGACGCATTTCTAGCTTGAGAGCTGTATCGTTGTCAACATCATCGCAAGCTGTGAGTAAAGAGCCCACGAGCTGTGCTAGTTGATACATAGAGTACCAAAACATAACTGCACCTAAAAAGTTAGCCGCGCTTGCCATACCTTCACTTAGGCCTTTTACAGCAGTTTCACCGGTAGTTTGTGAAACCGAAGTTGTAAACATAAGTTCCCCGAGTTGTTGAGGTAACGCATCATAAATAAGTTGGTAAATATACTGCGTCATAGGGCTTAAACCCGCCTCTGCTACAGTGGATGCAGCAGCGCCGGCAGAACTGCTTGCCGCTCCCGGCACTGTCGTTGCAACGTTGCCAGTAACGGTTTCTACTGCACTCGTATAAAATGAGCTAACGCTTTCCCAAGCATTAGTTGAAGTTACAGCGTCTGATACTGTTGTCCATGCTCCGTTAATTGCTTCAGCCGCTGGCTCTGAAAACACGCCACCCATTTGCTGATTTTCAAACTTGAGCATCATTTGTGTCATGTTTAAGTAATCAAGAAAGTCGATACCTTCTGGTGCTTCGCAACAATCATTCCCCCAATCTGAAGCGGTAGCCCATGAGCAATATTGCCTTTCGCCTTCAAATATTCTACAAGTAGATACGTCTCCAGGTATTTCACATGATGCCTCGCCTGGTATTTGCTCCATTACATTAGCGATAGCAGCAGCTTGAAAGAAATTATCATTTTGTTCCTTTTCTCCCCAGCTACATTCACCACCTGAGCATGGCAGCATGCCTTCACATGCTGATTCAGTAGTTTCATATTCAAAATCTACGTCTTGGCCATTGTCACATTCATATGTAACAGTTTCATTTACACAGTAATTCCAACCATCAATAGTAAAGCCGTCTGTACATTCTGTTTTAATTTCAACACATTCATCCTTTTCTTCGTAAACATCACAAGTTCCACCCGAAGACTTTATTTCCTCCCATGTTCTACAAACTTCAACTACAGTTCCATCTTCTTGCTCTTGATTAGTACAAACTTCTTCACCTTTAAAGGGGTCGCATGTATATCCATCTAGGTTTACTTCCCAAGAGATATTTTCCACATCACCGCTGTACCATGGCAATATATCTGCAAGCATTTCAGCATCATAGCCCTGAAGCCCACCTTGAATAGTTGTATAACCTGTAAACGTACAATTTCCATCTATTTCAAATTCGCCTGTTACTGGATCTGGAGGAAAAGAGGTAAGCCCATTTGATTTCTTTACGTCATTAGAAAGGGCGTCGTAGCAACCCTCGGGGATTTGAGTATCTTCACCTAGCTGGCCAACAAAGCGGTATCTTGCTTGTGCATTTAGAATCCATTCGGTATCGCTATACTCATCAGTTTTATCTTCGATGCTGATTATACCAACTAAGCCATTAGCACAACTTGGTGCCTGTAACTCATTAATTCTAGTCGATGTATCAATTTTACCCGTAAGGCTAGTCCCTTCCCAGGTGTCTAAATTAACCCGGCTAAAAGTGGCGTCTGGATCAGTGTCACACATATTTCTAAAAGCATCATTTGCGGCCACATTAAAGTCAAATGCAATCGAGTCCGTAGGCTCTATTGGCTTAACTTCTCCAGTTTGGAGATTAAACTCAACAGTAAGTATAGTTCGCCCTTGTCCTGCAACGGTAAGAAGTGCATCTGTAATAACAGGCACTGCTCTTTTAACCTGACAATGAAAGGGGTTGTCTTTTTGTAATCGCTGACAAAATTTTTCTTGAATGTTTGGGGCGTATAATTCTCCGCTTTTCGCTACAGTGGTGGTGCCACAAGAATCAAAAAAACCCCCGCCAGTCTGCTCTACATTATCTAGCGTTGCATAAGTTTGGGTCATTAACACATCGGGTACTGTTTGCTGTGCACCAGACTGGGCGTTATCGAGTATTGTTCTATAAGCTACAGCTTCTGTAGTGTTGTTTGCGCTAGATGAGAGCCTAGCGTTCGAATCTCGACCTGCTTGATATAGGGCATCTTCATCACCATAGGTGCCCTCACCCTCCCACTTTGTTTGGTCATGATTAATTTCTGAGGAATAAAGTTGATCTGCTGATACGCTAACCGGCTTTAATTCGTTGCTCGCCCCCGGTTTGAGTCGAACTTTTATCTCACCATCTTCCGTGCGATATGTTTCAAATGCCCTGTCTCTATTGAGTTTAACATCTACTTCATTGGTGGTTGGGTTTATGCTGGGCATGGTTTGCGTTGAGCTTACGATATTGGCACTTTTAAGCGCAGAGGTCATATCTGCGCCACCTTCGTTCATACCCTTAATATCAAGCGTGTGCTCATTGCTATTAGACCTTAAGATCATATTCTCAAGTTTGTCTTTCAAGTCCTTTGATGCTCGCGGAGTAATATCGTATTTATTACTTTCTAAATTTTTATGCCTGTACGGATCAGAAATGTTGTACTTATGTTCAAGTTCCTTTAGTAGCTTATCCTCATCTTCAGCCGCGAAGCTTGATGTTGAGTAAAAACTCAACATCATGCCTACTGTTAGCGCGCTAGAATTTATGATAATGCTAGAAATGATTAGGGAACAAAAAAAGCTTAAATGAGCTTTCATTATTCTTCACCTCCAGAGTTACCACCACCTGGTAAGTCTCTTACGCAACAATCTCGGTAATTCCAAATTAAATATAAAAAGGTTTTATCTTTCCCCGGCCGTTTCCTACCACCAACCGGCACACACCAACGAGCTGTTGACATACCCATAGGATGACAGCATGTATCATATGGCTCAATTTCTTCGCCTTCACCCGCTTTCTCTGTCATTGAGTCTGGACCTGTAAGCTCTCCATCAACCTCAAAATCAGGAACGATAGATGTACTCGCTTCGGGGATAGGGTATAGCATTGAGAATTTATATTGTGACCTCGGCGTCATTGGTGCCCAAGTTGGTTCGCACTGTGCATCAGGCCCCATCGTTTTTCTCGCTAAGCCTTTTCGATGTAACGACGCTATAGCTCTTTGTGATATTAAAGAAGTTGCGGCTACTTGATCTGGTTGTGGGTACACAAAACCAGTTAATGGGTATAAGTTCCCATCACAACCGGCGCAAGGAAAAGATGATTCTATTGGCGCATCTGCTGTCGCACGTACACAATCTAATGAGCAGTATGCTTGTGCAATAGGGTTTGAAAATATAATAGCCTCTGGATTGAGTAGTATGGCCAGTAAATCATTGTGCCATAACGGATCAACTTCACTGAGGTACATCAAATCAAAATCTACATATTCCGAGCTACAAGAAGGCATTACGAACATCTGTAGCATTACCATTATTGGGTATGAATAATAGTGATATTGGTAAAAACCGCTTGTTGAACGTGTGCCATCTTTCGGCACCTCGTTAGAGTGCCCTAAACCTTCATAGCTATTTTGAAGCCTGATCCCCCCAAGACCGCCACTACACCACGGGATAGTTGTAACCTCAATAACGCGTTGTGGTTGCCAAAAGGCTAAAGGCCAACCTAATTGGGGTACGCCTGCCCTGTCTTCACATGCACAAACTGGCGAACTTGGCGCTGCGCCATCTGGTGGGTTACCAACACCAAGTAATGAAACGTTATCTAAAAAACAGTCCCAGCAAATACCAGTAAACACATTTGTAAAAAGATTTGCATCTTCACAAACAGCCGATGAAGCATCAACATCAGCTGAACTATCTCCACTAGGAATTACATCTTCCGCGCTAGCTTGGCCAGTGAAAAACACTAAAAAGAATACTAAAACATTCATCAATTTGAACATTGGTAATTTTTTTAAGAGGTCACTTTCAATTTTAAAGAATGACATTAAGCCCCCCTTAAATCATTAAGTATTGTAAGAGCCCAGTTAACGCCTATAACAATGTATGAGTAAGCCTGCTTTGCAATATCTGGGTACGTATAAGTTACCCATATGCCAACGGCAACGAAAAATAGGGCTGGTATTATCTTCATTATTTTTCCTCATTAATATTGAATTGCGTTACGTGTAGCATTGATTTTTGTAAATCAGTTTTCACTATTGCTGGTAATGCCGATAGTTGGAATCGAGATGCTAACTCTTTAGGCATTAGGAATATTTTTTGCTTAAACTGGTTTTGAAGAGCTCCAATATGTTTCCAACCTTTCAGTTTGTTAACTTCCGATGTGATTAACATTAATTGTCCAACTGTGTTCATTTCATTTAACTTTCTTGATACCCATTCAACTTGTTTTATGTCTGTGGCATTAAAAATTAATGTTGTAAATCCGGCGCTATGGCCTTTTAGCGGGTTCATAACAGCACCCTGCTTTGCTATAAGCTCACCTCGCGGTGTAGTTACATCTTTATACGCGGTTATTGTTGGATCTATTAACCACTCTTCAGTGCTGGTGGCTCTAGGTAAAGGAGTATAAGTTTGACGTGACCAAAAACTATCTACTGTGCGCTTACGCTGTGCTTTCCAGTCATAATTAGCCATACGCTCTTTCATTTCTTCGATAATGCTTTTTTCTATGACTTGACTTACTGGTCCAGATACACCGTAATTAACACTCTCACTTTGATTTTTATATTCATTCTGCAACCAGTCAAAACTTGTAACACCTGATGCAACAATATACTTATCAAGCTCTCTATAAAGTATGGTAGGCACCGAATTCACATCATATTTTTTGAATGCCGTTGGGTTGAAGCGAACAATTGGCGGCTCTTCTATACCTGCGACCATATTTCGTAATAGAAGCATGGTGTCATTTATCATCTTATGACCAGGGTATAGCCCATTTATGTAAACCTCTGCACCTTCATCTTTAGCTAAATAAATTAAGTCCTTTATCGTTTTCGCATCCATTGAAAAGCTAATAAATATTGCCTTTTCATTTGCTTCATTTTGGCGTGACTGTGGCCTTTCAGAGTTAGCATTAAAATGACTTGCTTGTTCCTTACTTAATCCGGCATGTTCATGTAATGCTCGCTCTAGTGAACTCATAGATTGCTCACTCAATAACTGAGCTGATTGCCTATATTTTTCAACGTGTTTATTAACAGTTTTTTCTTCAAAAGGGTCTAACCATCCTTTCGCTTTCATTTCTTCAGCTTTAGCTTTTATATTATCTATTGATACTTTCATTTGCTTACGTTGCGCGGGCGTTAGTTCTTGCATAGCTTTCATACTGCTATCAGGCAGAGCAAAATCACCCTTATTTTGTGCTGCTTGTCGGAATTTTTCCTTCATGCTTTCTGGTATTTCAAAAGGTGAATTATTCAAATCTATTGAGTCGATCACATTCTTAGCTTCTAGCTTTGCTTGGGTAGCCTGTTGCTCAGGTGATTGGGCGTGTGCACCACATGAAAGTGCCATGAAAAGAGTCAGTAATTTAGAAAATCGCATAAGCTGTACCTTTTATTTGTTCTATCTTTAGAGGCCCCCAAAATCGGCCGTCAAAACTGTTAGTGGTCTCGCCAATCATGAATACTTCATCATCTTTAAGTTGGATATTTTTCGTATAATCTTCAATTTCACCTATGCTGTTGCCCGATAAGTTTAACGTGGTAATAATGTGGCGCAGCGAAAGTGGAAATTCAGTTACCTCATCTACAACAACTCTATTCTCTTCAATCGATACTTTGCTATTTGGCATGGCTGCTACTTTCTTTATCCAGCGCAGTCCAGTAGGATAAAACTGATTTTCAACATTCATTTCAAAATAAGCTAGGTCACCTTGATCAATATCTGTATCCCACTTATCAATCAAAAAAAAAGAAGCATGTAGGCATGCGCTTTGCCCTGGTGGATACGCCAATGTATAGCGACTCGAAAAATAGATAAAATATAATAGGAATGAAGTAGCAACGATTATTGCCGGCATATGCTTTTTCATTTTTTCTCAACCTTGTAAATTTTCACTATTATCGAACATGAAAAGTTAAAGGTTAAAAAATAGAGAGTATGAATAATGCCTCTGTAATTGCTCATTAAAGAATTTTTTTTAAAATCATAAAAAAACCCCATTTAATTTTCATTAAATGGGGTTTTGTTATTTATCTAATTACCAACTAAATGATCCTTTTGTTCTACCACCAGCATCATCGATGGCCTCATAAGTTATATTCATAGTTGGATACTCCGACAATCTAAGCTGCGTTGAAGCCGCACCACGACCAACATACTCACCATTAAACCACCAGTCAAAACCGATTACATAACCGTCTTCATCTTTACAATTTGCTGTAATGAGAATGGTTCCAGAGCGCTCTAATTGATCACTTGTACATTGTGGTAATGAATTAGCATTAACAGTATAGTTCTCTACTACCTCAGTTACTTGGCCATACTGACTTGTTGCAACAGATTTAATTTCATAATCCCCCGGCTCTTCAATTTCAAAGCGGAACATCGGGCTACGCGGCTGCAAAGTCTCCTGCTCAACACCGTTAATGTACCATTTATAATCAATTATATAATCTCGTGGGTGGCCACCAGTTATTTGAGCCCTAGAAACTAGTCCTAATGGCGCTCTACTATAACGATTAGATGGAAAGTATATAAATTTACCTAGGGCTTCATCTGGCTCTAACACATCTATGTATTTACTTAATATGCGACTTGCTCCACGGCTATCCGTTACCTTCGCTTGTAACTCATGAACGCCAGCTTTCTTAACTAATAATTCACTATATATTCTAGTTGGTGATTTCGCTTCAATACTGTCATTTTTCAGCCACTCATATTCATAAGTAATGCCTGGCATAAACGTGCGCTTAACTTCGATCATCCCTGTAATTGTTGCTGGTGCAACTAAGATATTGCTGCGGACGGCAATGTTCATTTCAGGAAATTCATATTTCCACGTTTCTAAGTTACGCTGCGTTTCTCTAAATGTTTGCTCTTTATAACCTTTTACCCAGGCTCTAAGTGAAAAGTTTAACCTTCCTTGTGGATCAAGGTCGCTTTCTTGAGGCGTATACTCAAACATAACCTCATCGCTAGTCTGCCCATTAGGCTTTACCCACTCATATACTATCGGTAAATCAACTCCTCCATTAAGGTTTAAAACTTGCGCTTCGACCTTAATTGGTACTCCTAACTCAACAAGGTGCGTCGCTTTTATTTGTGCCATTACCGTTCTGGGGCCTACTGGTCTGACATAGAACCTTGCTACAGCCCATGCATCATCGCCCCCTCCAGCTGTAGAAGAGTGATATTTGAAACGACCCAAAATTACTTCTTGCTCACTCGTAGCAACCAACGTTTGTTGTGGTGAACCATCAACCCATGTAGCACCATTATCGCGTGACCATTGGGCGATACCATCGTAATCGGTTAGCTCATTTATATAATCAACCATTTTCAAATTCATATCTTGCCCGTCATAAACTTGAGTTGGCCCATTAATAACTAAGCTCGCTTTATCATAACCACTGATTTTAAGTGCTTCCGTTGTCGTAGACTCATTTGTATTTTTATTAGTTACTTTTGTTTTAACATAGTAATCACCAGCTTCACTCATCAAAAATGGGATAGCACTTCGTCCTGCGTACTCTTCCATGACTTCCCACGTTTTATTGTCCTTAGATTTAAGCCAAACTGACTCGTTACCAGCAACCATATCCTCAATAGTGTTATAGTCATAACGTATCAAAGTAGTGAACGGTACTTTTCCACGAACTTTGTTACTAGCTAGTTTTCCACTGACACCTGTACCTAGCACAATACGCATGAATATAGGAGTAGATGTTAACTTTTGAGTGTATTCTGAGTGTGGCGACTTAACTTGCGCAACAGCATAAAAGCCTGAGCTTTTTCTAAATATATCTTCAATACTTAAATTGAAAATAACTTGTCCATTTGCGTCATTTTTCTTTATATCAGAAATGCGCTGCTCTACGCCCTTATTATCTTTATAGGCTAGATAAACATCCCATTCAGCCATCGTGTCTTTATCATAATCACTTAATTTTTCTTGCCAATTCCATGGCCCTATATGTGCTGTTACTTTAACCTCGTCGGTGCTTAATATGACATCGTTACTTTCCATGGTTAAATTTAAAGCGACTCTTCGTGACGGTAATACGATTACTTCACCATAAGTGCCCGCTTTTCTATCTGGTGATAAGCTATATGAAGCCTCTATATTCAAAGGGTATCTTTCAAACACTTTACGCTTAGAAGCATCATCATCACGAATAACACCTAATAATTCGTATATAGCTTTATGACTTCGCTGTGCCATAAACTCACTATTAGAGTATTCACCACGAGTTACGTTTATATTTACTTCACCCGCCACGTTTTCAAGTGTATATCTAGCAAGCACTGGGTTCTCTGGTATAACTCCGTATACAGTTTCATCTAACTTTATGATTGGTGACATATCAAAAGTCATTGTTTGCGCCGGTTTAACATCCCAAGCAAACGTTTCATTGCTTACTTTAACTTCTTGACCATCTGGGTTTACAACATAAGCACTATATTCAATTTCATTATCTGACCGTTGATGTATAGAGCCTGTTACTTTAAGAGCCCACCCTTGCCAAACGGTGCTCATACCATCAGGTAAGTTGTCAATTTTAACGTAGCAACCTTTACGCGCTTCACGGGTAATTACTCGTGCCATTTCTTGTGAGCCAACATAGTTACAAAGATACCTGCTTTGTGAAATATACGCCGTACCGCGCTGAACATGTTGGTATAGCTCAGTTATGCCTGTGCTTGATTTGATGTTAAAGAATGACGGTGCATAAGTTAGCGTTTGCTCAAATGTACCAATGTTACCGGCGGTATCTCTCGCCTTAATAATTAAAGGGTATTCTTGTCCGGGTGTTAATGTTTCAAATTCACCTGCAAAAAATTTTACGTTTTTTCTAGGCTCAGCAGGATCATCGACTAAAGTCATTTTTTCGCCGCCGAGTGTGGCTTCAATAATTGTATTATTGCTATCCCAACCCGGATTCGTTACTGCGCCGAAATCCGATGCAAAATAGAGTCCGTCAACAATTCGTGCTCTATCACGTAAGTAGCTTAATTGTATTTGAGGCGCGGTTCTTTGCATGATGAAAGTGTCGTGTTTATAGTCTTGACCATTTTCATATTCATCTCGCAAATCAACGTCGAATGTAAAAGCACCATCTGGTAAAGATTGAAAGTTATAACGGTAGACTATGTAGTGACCGTACACTTCAACTTTGTCAGTAAGAATACGATTTTCATCATCTATATTAATTTTATCGTGGGCAAAGAAAAAGTGGTTGCCGTCAATAAGCACAGTTTGCTCAAACGTGATGGTTTCATCAGAAGATATATTAAGATTAGGGTTTCTTAATTTCCAAGTTTCATCTTCCGTTAGGTTTGTAAACGGGCTATATAAAATTAAGGCTGCTTCGTCCTCATTTAATTTTATTTCATGGCCATCGACTTCCTCAGTTATAACTGAATTGTCTTTTGTATTATTAATTAGTACGTTTACCAATTTTGGAGGTGTGTAATCCCAATCAAGTTTATGCTTAAAACTTACATCATTCTTTGCAAGGAAATACGGGATACTCGAATCTATCAATGTATCTATTGGTAGCATACCTGTAATTTGGGTATCCTGATTTCCTAATGGCCCTATATCCACGGCTATACGACACTCATGGATACCCTTTGGAATGGTGCACGATAGACCGTTTAAGCTAACTACCTGAACGTAATCTCGTGGTGCTACTTCAAACTGGATGTTTTTTACTTTAGCGTTACTATCTCTAAGTAAGTGCTCCACGCCTTTAGTTTGACGCCCATTACTATAGCTTAAGGTCGTACCAATTAATTCAGGTTTTTCAGGAATAACCACATTACTATCTACCGTGCCAGAGGAAATCAATAAACTTTGATCACCATCATGGAATATAGATAAATTCCACGAAACAGTGTTGTTACCTACAACGTTAGCGTAACCTTTTGCAGCGACACTCGTGCCTATTTTTTGCACGCCATCAGGTAATGCAGTCCACTCAAGATAGCATTTGGTCTCACCATTATTAACGCTTTTATCAAAAGCATATTCCATTGCGATCCCTCTATCTCCAGTGATAGAGCAACCAGAAAAGGTATCGAATTCTGCTGAAAACTCCACCATTTCAATTTTGTGCAGTATTTTTGAAATGTCCTCACTTAAATGAGATTTAATTTGTCCTTCTGGGCTTTTAGGTTTGATTAGGTATTCATATTCACCCAGAGTGTATTTACTTGTGCCTGAGTAGGCAGAAATAAGCACACTCATATTTTCATATGCAAGAGAGTCCATATAACCACTAAAGGCTACAGCGTTATTCTGCGTAGATAGCTTTTTATTCACTGCATTTATTGAGTAAGTAACTAGACAGATTGGTGTATCGAACGCATTACTTGCTTTTGCAATATTTATATCGTGCGTTAATGTTTTACAATACTGATTGCTTGATGCTAATTTTACCTCCGAGGTCATAGCCTCGATGATAGCAAAAGGTTCAGTGTTGACTGTTCTATCTGTTTTAAGCTCTTTAAAGTCATAGCCGAAAACCAAAACTGGTGTATTTGGAGCCGTGGAGCCAATCAACAAACTGCCAGTGGTCTCGATTGTTGTATCACTTGGATAAAAGTCTAAATTGTATTTAGCGTTATTGGAATTAAAGTTATAACTTTCAGTTATAGTTTTTGTATCACCCGGATTTAATACTACTCCCTGCACAACGACGCTCCCTACAGCATCGCTCCTTAAAGTAGCAAATACTGGATAAGTACCACTTATTGTTTCGCCTTTAACCTTTAATACATCCGATAAAATTGTCCTATCACCATTGGCACGACGTACACTTTCTTTAATGTTTGGCAGCGTTAGCAGTGAGTTATTACCCGACAATTGAACTCGGGGCGGATCGTAAAAAAAGGTTTTAGTTGCTGTCGCTGAATTACCTTGTTTATCTGTAGCAGTCACTTTAAGTGTATAATTACCACTTTGCGTTTCAGAAGGGAAAAGAACTGGATAAAGCAACCCATACTTATTGGTGCCTATAGATTGACTTGTAAGATAAACATCCTCGCTAGCTGGGCCATCCACTAGCTGTATATCTGTTAATGTTATCTCAGAATGTGCATCATATGCTGTTATTACTACTTGATCTAAGCTTGAAATGCTTGGTGAGTTATTTTCAAACTCAATTTGAATGACAGGCGCTGATTTATCAGAGGTAAACGCCGTAGCGAACTCTTTAGTTAAAGGTCCATGTCTTTCTTTTGCGGCAACAACTACATCGTGTGAGCCTTCAGGTAGGTTTTTCAATTCCCACTGGTATACATAATTACCCCCATTTGAACTTATTCTTTTTATAGGTACGTCAAATACAGAACCCGTCTTATCTTCAATCCATACTTTACTTAACGTGAGCCTACCAAAATAGCTGCCCTCCCCTTTTTGGTAAATTTCAGCAGTTAGTTTTGACGAACTTTCATCATAATTTGTAGTAATCTCAGGGTAGTACGCATCATTCCATTCTACTTCTGCCCACCGTCTTTGTGCGTAAAGTGTTTTTTCAGCGTTATATATATTAATCTCATTATGAATATATCCTGTAGTTCCTTTTTTTAATTCTAGTGGCACTGAAAATGTAATAATACAAGATGTTCCACCTGTGGGAACTGTACATTTGTATCCTTTAAACTCTACAATTTGTTCAAACGTCCTAGGGGAGACATTTACTTTTAATTTAGGAATCGAGAGAGGAAGGCGATCGTTATAGATATAATATTTCCTCCAAGTATCCCAGCCAATATCAGAATAATAGAATTGTGCATCAGCAGCAAATTCTGGTGTCTCAGGAACGCCTGGAGCCAATACCAAATTATACTGTATGCTCCCTCCACCCCATGCACCGAAATTTGACCATTTAACGTCATTTTGATTAAATGAATTTATAGGAGATGTGAAAGTGATGTATGCATATTTGTCATCGGAATATATAAGGCCGGCGCCACCAAAACGGCTAGATATTTTTAGGCCAGCTTCATTAAACGAATGCCAATTATTCTTATCAAGGCGATAAATTATCTTGATTGGATTCGTCTTAACACCCATACCAGCAACATAAGGCACATAACCTGAAGCACCCGGTACTATGCTTGTCTTAGAATCAGGGTCGTAAACTGCATACGGTTCTGATGGAGCGCCAACATAGTTATCATAATAAACTGGCTGAGAAACAGTTCTAATATTTCCTGCTAAATCATATATATCAACTTTGATATTAAACAGCTCATCCAAGTTAGAGACAGGAAAAAGGTTATTATAACCATATTGAATTGCTTTAGTTGTTACGTTATATCCGAGTGATACTGATTTATATTCACTGCCATCTTGTCTAAGAGTCCGAATAGCGATTTCTTTTACGCCAATATCATCTTCAATATCATCTAAAAAAATATCATTGTCTGAGCTACCTGCGGTACCAATTTTCCAAACAGCCGATGTAGTATCATTTGAATAGCCATGAGAATTTGATCTCAATTTAGCGCTACTGGTTGGAGCTACCGTGTCTATGATAATGTCTCTATTAAAAGTTTCTACAACTATGTTTTCTTTAGTTAAAATTTCTTGAACGACGGTGTACTTCCCATCACTTGGACTAGGTAAAGTAACGATGCCGCCATAATAACTTTTGTCACCTACATTAAACCTATCAGACGCGCTAATAATGCCAGTTTCGTTTGAAGATACAGTTTGACCGGAACTATTTAGTAATTTTATTTTTATTTTTCTATCAAGCCCAGCGGATGAATACACCGACAACGAATTTCTAACACTTAAATATTCTGTCGAGCTAGGTGTAGGTATGGTCATATTTGTCCCATTCTGAGAATGAGAAAAGGAGTATTGAACTATATCCGCTTTAGCGTATGTGGCTCCCATTAAAGCACACATGCCAAATAACATCCTACTTAGTAACTTTTTATCTGATTTCATGAGTTTTCCTAAAATCCCCAAATTTAAACCCAGTTTAATAAAGTGAATGGATGCATAAAAATTTTACAGCACCCTAAATGAGCACCTGTAATCTTTGAGTTTTGTTCTGGAACCTTGTAAAACGTGTACTCATAATCAAGTCAGTAGCGCGATATTAGAAAATTGATATAAATGTTCACAAGATAAGTGACACTTTTGGAGTGAGTAATGCAACCAGATCCTTTTAACCAAGCGCCAAGAACACATTCATTTGATAATAATCAAAGTAGACAGCAACAAGCATATGAAGGTAATTATCATCAACCTAACAGCTATGGGAACAATGGTAACAACCCAGCACAACGACCGCGCCCTCGCCCGCAGCATCAAGGATCAGTTAATCACTACCCAGTTTCACAGGTTGAAAATACCCAATCTCAAAATGAAGCACAGAGCCGTAATCATAATGAGGACAATGAGCGTGATTACACCATGTTTCCTGTTTACTCAAAGAGAGCTGCCTTACAATTTAAGTTAAGTGAGACAAGAAAAAGCCAAGGTAGAAACTTTAGTTTTGACACTATAATGATTGAAGGTGCTAACCGTATTAATCCCAATGACCCTAAAGATAAGCGCTATAATTGGAATGATAAGCTCAGTGTACAAGTTATGCTCACTGAATTACCTATCGTAATAGCCGTATTTCTTGGTATTGCTCCCTCATGCCAATTTATGAACCATGGTCAGAATAAAGATAAAGGCTTTAATTTTGAGCGACAAAATGATGGCTTGTTTGCAAGTGTATTTCACAAAGGTGGCTCAATGGCTGTTAAGTTGGATTGGCCAACAACATTAAACATTGGTCATTTTATGTTAGCGCAGTACACCGCTAACTTTGAAGGCTTAGGATCAGATGTTATTTTAAGAAATATTAATCGCATGTGTCAGGATATGAATAACTGTAATAGCTTTCCAATGAAAAAAAACACCAGACAATAAGTAGGCCATTTCTAGGCATTTTTATAACCGCATCTTTTTTAAAAAGCTTGCGGTTTTCTTTTGTTTTAATAAATATTTTAAGCTCTATCACCAACGTTTATCTCA
Source organism: Pseudoalteromonas sp. Angola-7 (assembly GCF_028599255.1). Taxonomy (NCBI): domain Bacteria; kingdom Pseudomonadati; phylum Pseudomonadota; class Gammaproteobacteria; order Alteromonadales; family Pseudoalteromonadaceae; genus Pseudoalteromonas; species Pseudoalteromonas sp. Angola-7. Next base: position 65,355 of record NZ_JAQREL010000008.1, on the reverse strand, counting down.
ATGAGGGCTATTTTAACTGGCCATTACTTGCGGTTGTTCAATCTCTTTTTTCATGAAGGCTTCTAAATACTGTATAGCCGCAGTTAGCCTATCTAAATCAATACTAATATTCTTAATCAACGAGTCAGTTGTTCCATGCTGCTTATTACCTGTTCGTAATAACTCACCCGCTCCACGTAGTTCAAGATCTTTTTCTGAAATATAAAATCCATCACAGCTTTGAGTAAGTACGTTCAACCTTTGCTCTGTTGTTTCTGATGGCTTATTTGGTAAAAACAAGTCAAACTTACCCCAGTTAATGCCGGAAGGAGGTGCTGTACGCGCTAAGCGCCCTCTAATCTGATGTAAAGTAGTCAGGCCAAACCTTTCTGCGCCATAAACAATACAATGGCGTAAGTCGGGTATAGTTAAGCCAACTTGGATTTTCGATGTTGAAATCAAAATTGGTATGTGAGTTTTAAATTCATTCAACACTGTTTCACATTCTTTTTCGTCAAGAGCTGAATGATAGACGCGTACAAGCCCAGGGAAATATGAATTCAGACTGTTAGCCAGTGATTCAGCATCAATCATTTTATTTGATTTTCCATCACCATCGCGCTTTGGGCATACAATGAGTACTTTGCTACCGAAAGAAAGAGTCTCTTTTATTGAATGCATAAGTTCAGAGCCTTGTTCTTTATGCACTACGCGCGTATATATTTCTTTCGGTAAATGCTGCTGTTTAAGAAAAAATACATTTTCAGAGCTGTACTTTGCTAGCGCCATAGATCTAGGTATTGGTGTTGCTGATGCCTCAAGATAATGCGTTGATTTAATTAATCGGCGTTGTTTTACTGATAGTTGCTGTTGCTCATCAATTATTAATAACTCCACATTATCAAATTGCATATGGAGCAGGGCGGTAGTACCAAATATTAAACGCGCTGATGCGCTAAAACTGTTCTTATCTGCGCATACCAATGCGCTTTGAACTTCTGGTATCATCGCAGTTACTTCTTTCCTTAGTTGCTCGCATAAAGACACGTTTGGGGCAAGAAAGATAACTTTACTATTGCTCTGTGAAAGTAAAACCTGTCGGGCAGCCATAGCCAATATAACTGTTTTTCCTGTTCCAACATCACCAATAAGCAAGCCATCTAGAGCATTCCCGCCATTAGCAAGGCGGTCATTAATTTTATTGCATACATAAAATTGCTCACCGGTGAGAGTGAAGGGAACGTATTTGGCCAGTAATTCATTATTTATTTTGGATGAGGCTTTTGCTGCTGATACTGGCGACACTATTCGCTCTTTTAAAATTGCCCCTGCCATTAAAGCTGAGCTAAGGCGTTTAAGCATCTCAAGCGACCTATAAAACTCATTAACTTGGCTAGGCTTGTGGCAACTTTTAAACAAATTGGCAATAGACGTACAGCCCGCAAAACCAAGTTTTTCTAGTATGCTTATGTATATTGGCCCAAATATCCGCTCTAACTCTTTATGGATTAATTCAGTGTCTTTTTCAATTTCACTATTTAAATCCAAAGTAAGCATTGCATCATTTACGTCAGCTTTTTTGAGCTTGCCTTTAACGCCACTATATATCGGTACAAGCTTGCCTGCTTTATTTTCGTCTACAATTGAAGCTTTATTGATTTTTAGTAAGCCATTTTCTAGCTCAATTATTCCCTTTATATACTGTGGTTGATTATCTTCAGTAATTCTATCGTTTATATCGCCAAACAAGACAAAGGTAGCAAACGTTAATGTGTCCTTTATTTCATAACTGCTAAATCTTACGTTTCGCCTAGTTGTATGTGTGCCTTTCCTAGTGACTGTTCCATATACAATTATTTCATGGCCAACACATGCTTTTAGGTTCATTAAGTTATCTACTACTTCAGTGTTATCTTCCAAAGATGTAGGTAAATACAGGGCAGGGTGCTTCGTAAATATATCTATATTTGTCATGTAAACTTCTCCTTGCGGTAATTAAACCACATACGCAAAATCTAGCTACAGTTCTGTAATGCATCCTGTGCTCTATTAAACCAATATTGGCATAAAGGGCTTTGTTGAATACTTGAGATTTTAAAAGACGAAGCATGCTTTGGATTTTCAGCTTTAATAGCCTGGTATAAATTCATGCATAGAATTGATAGGGGCGTGTCTTCATGCAAAATTGGTTTGCTATAACAGCTCTTTTGCACCGATTCAGCCAACTGGAGTTCCATACCAATAAACTCTTCAAACACCATATCGCCAGAGATTAGTTGTTTAAGTATATTTTTGCTTTTATCCATATTTATTAATTATTTGAAGGTCGGTAATTCGATATTACAAGGGATTTAACACCAAACAAAAAATTACAGCATGTATATTCCCATGCTCTAAATTTTGATGCTGAATTTTAGGGGGGTTAATATATATTTTTTGAAAAGATGAATGCTGTAATGTTAAAGAAACTTATTTTTACATCCATATTATGTATATCAATGTCAGGCTGTGACTCACTACTTACTGATGAAGAACAGAAGGCGACAAAATTACAATTTGTAGATATACGTGAACAAGATTTCAAAAAGATAACGGGGCACTGGGTACATAACCCGGCAAAGTGTGACAAAAAATTAAAAATCTATGGTCTACTCGAATACACCTTTTCTGAAAATGGCCTATCCGTTGGTGGGGCTCAATCACCAATGACCGGTACGCTCACATCTAAACGTGTAAGCCCTGAAATTAAGGAGTCATTTTCTAATATGACTAACTGTGACGGGGTTAACATTCAGTTAGATAAACACGCTAAGCACCTGCAATTTAAGAGTAAAAACTATGCTTTATCATTTATCGTTAATGGGGCTAGTGTCTGGGCTTTGAAAGATAACGATGAGCCTATCTTATTAGAGCGTTTTGAAAACGTAAAATTTAAGGATTTAGAGATTATAGAGCCTACAGAAAAGGAAATGCAGACCTTATGAACGTATATATAGATAGCGCTATAAAAACTATTAACTCCCCATTATATAGAGTCTTGTGTGAAAAAATAATAAGAAAGCCCCAGCATTCAAATAGCGAAGTGCTGGCCATAAAGAAAATGTTACTAAACAACTATTTCACTTCAACAACAAACCCTTTCGACAACATAGAGCTTAGTGAGGCCGACTATGCGGCAGGGATTATATTGTGGGTAGGTTTTGCTGCGCATCCAAATCCGAAAATCTTAGAGCAACTAAGTTTGACCTATCTGCGGGCGGATGAATATTTGAATACTTTGACAATTAAAATGGTGAACTCTTTAGATCAGAACACGTTAAAAAAGGAATATTCTGGTGTTTGGAAACAATTTGTATATGACTTGGATAAAGCAATCAATTTGCAAGTTAGGAAGAGTGAAGGGTGATTTGAGCTTATCTTTTCCTACATGATAATAGGGTGACAACCAATAGGGCGGTTGCCTGGTACAGTGTTAAGAGGAATAAATGCGGAATAACTAATTCTACATAATAGGAGATTTCATGAGAAGCAATGTAATTTTTTTGGGCGGGGAGTGGGAAGATATAATAAACGCACAAACCGACAGCTACCGTGATAAATAACCCCCTTAGTGAGATCTGAATGTCTTGCCAAGAAGGGAGCATGCTCTGCATTAAGATTACAGAAGCAAATGTGATGAGAACCTGCTCCTTAAAACCTGCCTCAGAAGTCAGTGTGCGCTCAAACATAACGAACAGTACAAGAGCACCTAGAAACATAGGTGCTAACCCTACCAGCATATTTGATAATGCTCCTACAAGTCCCTTGCGTGGTATAAACTGAACAAAACCCATTTGTTTTGGGTCTTTAAAATTCGGAAAATATTGAGCTTTTGTAACCTTCAAAAACAAGGCTCTACAAGCAATGTAATGCCCCAGCTCATGTAAAGGTACGCCAAGAGTAAAAATTAGCTTTAGTAACCATGAAGACGAAGCAGATCTTACTTTCAATCTCAGGGCAAAATTAACCAATAAAAGAATGCTGAGTAAGAGTAGGGGGCTCAGAGGTCACCACAGATATTAATAATTCTTTGTTTTAGCATGTCATCTTGACAGAATGTTAAAAGAAAAAATGCTCCAAAGTAGTTTAAAAGTTCATCAATATTGCTCAGATTTAAAGTTCCTCTATCCATATACTCTATAGCTTCGGTTGTTAGTTGAACTCTATCATTATAACTGGCGGCATAAATTGAAAACCTACCATTCATCAACGGATTAATACTCAGGTTATCAATTTCATTTTCGTTGCAATATATTGTTGATAGTAGCGTTAACAGCCAATCCAGTTCTAGGTCAAACCATCTTTCAATTTCTATTTGAGTGATTAACTCTACTGTACAAGATGGATTTTCATTAGGCCTAGAACCAGTCTTGCATAACCTTTTTTCTAAAATCAAAACCAGCTGTTCTAATATAGTTTCTCTGATTGAAAGCGTTATATATACTCCTTCATCAATTAGTCGTATAGCGCTACCTGGTCTGGTTTCTAGCCATGTTTCAAGCCACTGTTGGTTACATGCTTTAGTTTTATCGAAATTAAACTCGGATAACTTATCTTTAAAAGCTATGTATAGCGAAGAGGTGTTGGGATTTTTAAGTTCTCTTAGTAACTTTTGTAAAACGACTGTGTTCATATTATTTTAGTATCCATAATTATAATTTTTATAAAACTATCCGTAGTCTTAATTATTTATTTCATTTTAAATAACCGTGAATTTTAAGCTTGTTTCAAGTAAAACAAAAAAAAGAAAATAAAATTCCTGATAAAATCAAACGGTTAAACAGAGACCTTAAAGATAGTAAGCTTTTAAAAATATTGAGGCAATTTAAAAAAATTCTCTCTAATACGGCAGTTTAAGATAGCTTTTGTTGTATTTTTTAAATCTATTATAGCTTATATTTTTAGAATGTTGGAATGGATATTACTGACTAGGTTTGGTTGCACGTTACATCAAAGTTATTAAAAGCATTATAATTGCAATATCGTGAAATTAAGCCGCTGGTTTATTATGAAATTATCGCGACCAAGTAAGACGATTTTAAATCAATGACTTACACCTCATTTGTCCGATACTAAGCAGTATCGGACTTAAGCAGTTGATTTATAGACCTTTTTGCGCAGAGATCTTTATAGCCTCATGACGAAGAGATAAAATTGAACGCAAAATATCTACATCGTTTAAAGCGTCCAATATATCTCTATTAGAGCTTTCTTTAATTTGATGCTTTAACCAATAGCTCGCAGCTGGGTCACTTATGATTTGCTCCTCTATGAATTTAACATCTTCTAAGTTAGTTATTATATTTGCCATTACCATAATCCTTATTTACCAAATGTTTAGTGAGTGCATGAAGTTCTTTAAAAAAATTGCTTTTGTCTAAGCCATCAAACTTTACTACGTGACGGCCGTTAATGATTATCCTTGGAACCGTAGATAGCATTCCACGCGAAGCCATTAGTCTTTGATTTGTCTGAGTGAATTTGGCAACCTCTTCTGTTTTGGGTTTTATATATAGCCCCCAAACGTCCACTTCAAATTTTTTATCTACGGCCTTAACTAATTTCTCAATCAGGGAGGGGGTGATTGTTGCTTTTTCTTTGTGAATAGCTACAAAGATTAAATCAACTAATGAATTGCCTATTTCATCGTATAGCTCATCATTTACGGCCATTGCTTTAGAAAGTGCAGTAAAACCTTTTGGGGTGGTCTTTCTGATCATATTTACACTCACCCTTCTCTTGATAACCCCCTTTGGAACGGAGCGATAAATTTCATCTTGGAATGTATTTAGGTTTTCACAAGCTGGACAAAAGAAACTTAAGTATTCTATAAATGTTGGCTTGCTAGTTAGCTTAGAAGAAGGATAAGTATCGTAATGAACGCCCTCTTTAAACTCTGTGGCATAAGCAAAATTAATAATGGACGTCGCAAATAATAAAATAAGTATCTTCATGATTGATCTAGGCATTACTTTAATCCTCTTCGAAATTGAATGACTAAGTGCTATTTTTAACTATCATTGGCTACAGCTCAAAAGTTAGAGATACCTAAAACCACCTCTCTAACAACTAAATCTCTAATCAATAGTCAAAAAAGCTAGTAGTGCTATCCTCCAGTTCAATCTAGGGGGAGCTTATGTATAAATTATTCTTCGATGGCGCATGTAATCCAAATCCTGGTCCTACTGGGTGCGGAGCTGTAATATTTGATAGTCAAAATAACGTTGTGGCTGAATTGTCTATATTTAATGGGCAAGGTACTAACAACCAAGCAGAATATAACGCACTAATTTACGCTCTTGAAAAAGCTCATGAGCTTGGTGTAACTCAAGTCAAGGTGTATGGCGATTCTAAATTAGTCATTAATCAGCTAAATGGTGTGTGGAATTGTAATGATAACGCCCTACGCCTTCTTCAAAAACGAGCCATGAAATTGTGCTATGAATTCGAAGTTATAAATTTAAGTTGGATTAAACGAGCCGACAATTCATATGCGGATAAGTTAAGCCAGCAAGCTTTGGAGAATAAGACAGCCACCAGCTCAAATTGTAAAAGCGAAGTAGCTGCATCACTTTCTGAAAGTTCTTCCATGGCCGAAGATAGTTACACAGCCGACAACGTGATAACGATTGATAAACCAACTTCACTTAAAATAGATTTAATTAAGTATTTTAAAGGGGTGGGCTTTGCAATTATTCAAGATAAACGCTTATATTCAATCAATTTAAGCCCCCTTTCTTGTTCGTGCGGTAAATTAAAATGTGAGCATATCGATGCTGCCATCGAATACTCCAAAAATAGTATTGTGCATCAAGCTGGGTAATTTCAAACAGTAGCGTGATTGTTCAATTGTTTTATTGTGTTTAAGAAATTAAACACAAGGGCACGAAAATGGGCATAGCTAAATTAATTAAAGAAGTAAGAGAATATGGTGATTTTGAGTTTTATCCGACATTAGAGTCAGACATTGCACTAATAAAAAATCATATTGATAGCCTAAGATTTGATATGGCCTATTCGATTTTAGATATTGGTGTCGGGGACGGTCGAGTGCTTAACGCTTTAGCTCATAAACACGGTGAAAAGTATGCCATGGAGAAGTCTCTACCTCTTATAAGGGCTTTACCTGCAGACATTATGATTGTAGGAACTGATTTCATGGCCCAAACACTTGTCGATATCGACTGCAATATTATCTTCAATAACCCCCCTTTTAGCCAGTATGCTGAATTTGCATGTAAAATTATTGCAGAATCTTTAGCCCCGGATGTGTATCTAATTCTGCCTTCACGTTGGAAAAACAATGCATCTATAAGTGAGGCTTTAGAGCGCAGAAATGCAACTTATACTATCCTAGGCAGCTCAGATTATAGCGCTGCAGATAGAGCTGCTAGATGCACGGTAGATGTTATACACATCAGTTTATCTCAATATCGCTCTTACGCTCGTGGTCGAGCTACAGTTGATGTAGACCCTTTTGCTACATGGTTCGCTGATAACTTTAATATAGATGCGATTGGAAGTGCTGCCCGTAAGGCTGCATCTCTTAAAACAAAGGTTAAAGAAGAAAACTTTGAAATTGTTGCTGGTGGTGATCTTATAAGTACATTAGTAAATCACTATGATGCCAGTCTGGAAAAGTTGATAGAAACTTATAAGGGTTTAGAGCGAGTTGATGGCTGTATTTTAGATGAACTAAACGTATCCATTGATTCTATATATGCTGCAATTAAACTTCGCATTAAATCTTTAAAAAACAAATATTGGAAAGAGCTATTTAGTCGGTTTAGCCCAATAACAGATAAGCTATGCTCTGCAACACGCGAAGACATGCAGACGTTACTAATGAAAAATGTTAACGTCGATTTCACGCGAGAAAATGCTTATGCAATCGCTGAGTGGGCAATTAAAAACGTAAATAAATATATAGACTCCCAGCTAATCTCTGTTTACGAAAGTTTAATTGGTGAGTGCAATATTACTTTGTACAAGTCTAATCAACGCACGTTCAGTAAGTCTGAATGGCAATATAATAGGAAGCCTTCAGGTTTAGATAGGTTTGCGCTTGATTACCGTATAGTTACAAGTTCCTACTCAAATTTCGGTGGTTATTCATTCGAAAGAGTAAACGGTTTTTCTAAGTCATCGGCATCTAAAATAGATGACCTAATTACAATAGCTCATAACTTAGGTTTTGATACCGCTGGTATGGAGCGTTCAAGTACAGTTGAAGAATGGCAACCAGGGAAATTAAGAACATTCCACTACTATGATCATACTGCTGACAAGAAAGTGGTATTGTTCACAGCTAGGCCCTATCTAAACGGAAACATTCACTTCAAGTTTAATCAGGCTTATATTGCTAGGCTAAATGTGGAGTTCGGCCGGTTAAAGGGATGGATTAGCACACCCGCAGAAGCTAAAGATGAAATATCAGGAGTTGATTTAGACTGCGCTAAACAAGCCTTTCGAAGTAACTATAAAGTCAATAATAATGCCATGAAGCTTTTGAGCAGCATTAATTAACTGTAAATCTGTCTCGCTAGGGCTACTTTTTGTTAGCCCTTTTTTTATGTGTCAAAAAAATACAAGGCTATAATTAAGCTGCCTGACTAGACCAAATCGTTCAACGTTGAACGGTAGAGTCAAATCGTTGTGATGCCGTATTTAGACAAAATCGTTCAACGTTGAACGGCAGAGTCAAACCTTTGTGATGCCCAACTTAGACCAAATCGTTCAACGTTGAACGGTAGAGTTAATTCTTGGTGATGCTCAACTTAGACAAAATCGTTCAACGTTGAACGGCAGAGTCAAATCGTTGTGATGCCCAACTTAGACAAAATCGTTCAACGTTGAACAGCTGGGCTTAAATTTTTAGGTGGGTAAACTTAACCAAATCGTTCAACGTTGAACGGCAGAGATTAACTTTTAGGTGGGTAAACTTATCAAAATCGTTCAACGTTGAACGGCTGAGTTAAGATAAATGCTGATGGTAATCAGCATTATGTATTTAACGAATCAAATGCATTAGTAAATGTTTTTTCAATTATGCTACTTTTTGGCTTGTATATGGCTTGCTTAAAAGTGATCCCCAAGTAGTTGAAGCTATTTCGTGTACATGTGGAACTATATTGTCATTGCATTCTGTAAATGATAATGATGGTTCTTCTTCTGAAACATCGTTATCAATAAACTTTCGGCGTCTTGTTCTGACTGATGCCGAACACAAATTGCAACCGAACTGCTTATTGTACCTGCGAGTGAGCTCATCCATTGTGCAATTTAAATTGGCAGAGAAAAACCTCTTTAATTCTTCTTTGCAAATTTCAGGTGATTTTGGCCGTTTAATTTTATACCTAGTTAAAGTGTTTTTTATTCCGTTTTCAGATCTAAATGTTTTAAAAGTTACATTAAAAAGATTAGTTAGCTCTGACAAGCTATAATTATTAATATTAGAGCTTAAGAATTCTATTTGCTCATCTGAATATTTGATATTAGCCATAAAATATACCTTTCATTCTGTGTATAGACCTCTAATTTAAACTAAATCATAAAACTGGCTACTAAGCTGGAATATTGTTATGGCGTGCTCTACGTCACGCCAAACAATGGATAAAGTTAGTGTTTTGGAAGTCTGAGAGCGTCTTGAAAGCATACTAGATTTTTAATCATCGCTTTGGCGCTATGTAAATCTGACATGTACGAATGAATAGCACCAATTAGGTGCTCCGTTGTTACGCCTTCTAAAATTAAAGGGAAGCAAAAACATAATTGGTTTTCATTGTTAATGAATACTTTTAAAAGCTTATAACGCAAGTTTATTTCTGATAGTAACTTATAATCGTAAAACGAAAGGTTCTTAACGCGGCTTTCAAAATAGAGGCTGCTTACTGTTTCCTCCCCTTTCCAGCTAGTAACATTCTCAAGAGGTCTAACTACTAAATCAAAATAATCTAATTCGTAAATCAAGCGATTATCATCATAAATGGCCTCATCTAGTACAACCTCTTCAATTAACTGAGTTACATCAAACATAGTTACGTTCTCAATTATTTCGCCTGGTTGATAATGCCCAGATGACATTAACTGGCCTAAGTCTTCATTAAGATCTGAACCAAATGGATTGCTGTCTGCTTCAAATGCTTTTTTATTCATAAAAATACCCATAGTAAACAAGCAACTAAAAAACCTACTACCAAGATAGGCTCGCCAATAGAGTTTGTTTTAGTCACTAATAAAAATCTGAATCTCTTATTTGTAATTGGATATAATAATGGAATGCCTGCATCAGTGATGAAATCGCCAATAAGATGCATGAAATATCCAAAATAAATCCACATTAGCCAAGCTGGTGTTTGGTGGCCATAAAATATAATAAGGAATACTAGAGGCACCAAACTATGTGTTATTCCCCTATGGCCAAACACAAAGCTTATGGGGACAGATATAAATCTAAGCCTCTTACCTATAAATGAATTTTTATGGTCAATATCAGGGAAAATACAACCGATTAAGGTTAATAGTCCTCCCATCAGCATCGGTGTTGTCACGTATTCAAAATGATTACTCAGTGAACTTAACGCAACAAAATAGCCACCAGCAGCTATAGCTAAATGGCTTTTAAACATCATACGATTTATCTCTTAGTAGAGCTGGAGCCAGCTTTAACTTCAGTGTCTGATTTTAAAGCGTTAGTCCGAGTATTAATCATTTCAATTTCACGGTTGTGTTCTGCTTGTGCAGCCTTCTCTTTTTCAGCTCGGCGTTTACTTAGACGCCTCTCAAGGTCATCAAACTGCTTTTGAACCGTCGCGTTGTTACTTTTATTTTTTAATTGCTGTAAAGCCTTGTTGAATTCTTCGTATGGTAACTTAAGCAAGGTGTACGCATGAAACTGCCCATTTAAAGTTGTTAATTTCTGATCGACAATCTGGTATCCAACGACCGGTATAGAATCGACAATTTGGTCTATTAGAAATGTTGTTTGCGTATTTACATCTCCACTGGTGCCACCTTGCTCAAATGACCGCTCTGAACCTGAAAGCTCCTGGCCAGTTTGCTTAGCCAGCTCAAATTCAGCTTGTAGTCTAGCTGAGCGGCGCGAGTGATTTAATTGTTTTGATTGTGCTATACCAACACCATAAAAACCCGTTGAATCAGAAGCCGGTGGTGTTAATACCCATTCTGGTAAAGCATCAATTTCTTTTTGCTGTATTTCTGTAGATTTTTCTAGTTGTGCAGCCTCATTGGCAGCGCGTTGATTTTCCAGTGCTTCAAGTCTATCTGCCATGTCGCTATTAGAAGAACAACCGGATAAAACAGTTAGTCCGATTGTTAATGTAGTTATCTTAATTTTCATGTATGTGTACCTTCTTTTAAAGTTAAATATTAACATCGAGACCCTATAAAAACTAAAATTACAGCGCCTCTAATACCGTGTTGTAAATTACTAGTCTAACTCTATGACAGAGCCACTATATCTACTTAACCATTTGCCAGTGCGTTTACACTCAACAAATTCTTCCTTTGCTTTGTGCATATCCTCAAAGGCTTTAGCAAGACGGGTGTCTTTTATTTTGAATAACTGACAATAGTCAGCGCTAGCGTATTCAATAGCAACGAATAAGAATCTACGTATATTTATACCGACTAAGCTAGCAACATAGGTATAAAAAGCCTGTTGAAGATCATACTTCAAAGAGCGCATTTGACGTGAAAAGTCATCTGGATTAGCTGAACGCGTTGTTTTTACATCTGCCGCTTCATCATCAAACCTAAGCCAATCGAATTTTACTTTTAATAGCAAGTTTGTGCGTGGACAACGTGCAATAATGGCTACTTCTGGCAAACCGTAATTGATATAAGCATCTGCTTGAGGCTCATTCTTTAGAGATTTAACAATACGAAGAGCGCTATCCCAAACCTGCCCATCAACGCCAAGTTTTCCCCCATACAATGTTTTCTCTTCGCCTTCTATTACTGCGGTGCTTTGCACGCCCTGTTTTTCACAGTTTTTGCGCTGTAAATCATCAAAAACTTTAGCGTTTGGGTTCTTGTTTAATAGCCGCTCTGTTTTAACCGCTTTTGACCCTGTTGTTTTCAAGTTGAGTTTTTCAAGTTCAGCTTTAATTTGCGCTTCAGTATGAAGCGCATCAGGCTCATCTATTGGAAGTAGCTCTCTGAAATATTTATTATGAAAGTCTTCAGGCTCAAGTATAAGCTCGTGGCCTAAAGTTCCCGCATCTAATGTACGCTGCGTCTGGAGGGTGCGTTTAACTTCAATACCTGATAGGTATCTACGGAAGTAATGAGGCGGAGACTCTTTAAACTCTTTAAGTTGAGATGAACTTAAAGCTGGAAGGCTATGGTACAAATCGTTAGGCATATTAATGTAAATGCCTTCAATTAACTCCCCTTTAGAATCAACATAGTTAGGCTCGCCATTAGCATCGAAAGCTTCTATGGCTTTTTCTACCCAATTACTAAAATTTGGTTTTAGTTCAATTTCATTATTTGTAATCGCATCTTGAATATCATCAAGACCATAATTTAATTGTTGTGCTACTGACATCGTTCTAGCCCTTTAACTATTTATGCCAACCATAATGCCATAGATAGAAATTCAGGCTACTAATCTAGAATTACATATTAATCAGGCAGTTAATCTTGCTAAAAGCTAAACTTAATCAGTACGAATTTCATAAGTATATAATTTTGATTACACAATTCTGGTATTACACACCAGTATTATGTAACGCATACGGCGTTAAACACACAATTGTGGTGTTACTCACCAGTAATATGTAACGTGAACGGTATTGAACACACAATTATGGTGTCACACACCAAGAATGTGTAATGGGCACGGCATTAAACACACAATTATGGTGTCATACACCAAGAATATGTAATGTGTACGGCATTGAACACACAATGAAGGTGACACACACCATAAATATGTAATGTTCACAGTATAGAACACACAATTGTGGGGTCACACAGCAAGAATATGTAATGCCCACGGTGTAGAACACACAATTATGGTGTCATATACCAAGAAGATGTAATGTGAACGGCATTGATTACATGATTATGGTGTCGTACACCAAGAATATGTAATGTGAACGGCATTGATTACATAATTATGGTGTCGCACACCAAGAATATGTAATGTGAACGGCATTGATTACATGATTATGGTGTCGTACACCAAGAATATGTAACGTGAACGGCATTGATTACATAATTATGGTGTCGTACACCAAGAATATGTAACGTGAACGGCATTGATTACATAATTATGGTGTCGTACACCAAGAATATGTAACGTGTACGGCATTGATTACATAATTATGGTGTCGTACACCAAGAATATGTAACGTGTACGGCATTGATTACATAATTATGGTGTGGTAGACCAAGAAGATGTATTGTATACAGTATTGAACACATATTTATGGTGTACCACACCAAGAATATGTAATGTACAAAGCATTGAATACACAATCTTGGTGTGAAATATTACATTATTAGATTAAAATTATTTAGAACCCAACAATACTGGCGTCCGACTATGAGTAAAAAGCTAAGTGATATACCTATTTCAAGAACTAATTTACCTAAACATATTAAACAAGGTCATAAATTGGTATTTAGTCGGAAAGACTTATCACCACGCGAGGCCGATTTATTTGCACTAATGATGGCTCAGATGAAAAGCTCTGACTGGGTTAAATCAACACCACAATACACATACACAGCCAACCAATTATCTGAATGGTTAAACATAGATTCTAAACATATTGGTTCGGTGCTAGCCCCTGCTGCAGAAAGGCTTGCAAGTTATAAAGTAGGCATCAAAATTGAATCTGAAACGGAAGATGACGAATTCGATTACAAACCTCTCTTCAAAAATATCAAATATAAAAAGGGACTATTAACGATGGTTCCTAATGACATGCTTGAGAGTGAATATATTGAATATCACCATGGGTTTGCACTGATAACTACAAAAACATTCTTAGATCTAAAACAAGAGTATTCTAAAAGGCTTTACGAGTTGCTAAGCCGCTTTAAAAAAGATGGATTTGAAATGCACTTTATTAAGGTTGATATACTCAAAGGCTTATTTGGATTACTCGATGAAAGAGGAAAACTAAAGAAGAACAAAAGCTCATTTAGAAACAATGGTGTTTTTATGCAGCGATGCATAAGAGATAGCATTGATAGATTAAGCAATCACCCTATAGTAAGGAAGGAACTGCTATTTCTGGAAAGTAAAACAGGTGATATTGGGTATGAAGTTAAAACACAAGGGAATCGCATATCTGAAATTAAATTTCTTATCAAATGGCATGAAAAAGGCACGTACCATGAGTTGAACACCCAAGATGCTCTACAAACGGTGAAAGAAATGATTGCTAAAAAAGTTACCAAAAAAGAGAAGCTTAGTGTTCCCGAGTTAACTAAGCTAATGATGGCATATCGTTATTTAGAAATAGATGAAGAAGCGGATAAAGTAGAAAAAGCACTACAATCATATACAGAAAAAGAAAATGTTGAAAAGACTGTAACCGAAGATGAAAAGAGTGAGCTTGAGTCGTTATTAGAGTTAACTAAAGATATCGATTACTAATATTTAGACACCACAAATGTGTTAACTAAAAACCAGATAAGTGATCAGTAACACCATTAAAGTGATCAGTAACACCATCATTGTGATCTGAATCACCAATTTTGTGATCACAAACACCATAATTAAGATCTAAAAAGTCTTTTTTTGTGTTACAAATCAAATAGATATAAAACCTATAGTATTATATCTCTTTCTAGTTTTTATACATTTCATAGAAATTATAGGGTTTGTGGATATGTGTATAACTTTTAAAAAAGTGATATATCCCAGTTTGTAGCCAGAATTTTCAATTATGTTTAACTACTGAAAACTCTGGAGGCAAACAATGTCACATAACAACTACATCGACTTATTTTTAGATAAAGAATTTAGAGCTCAGCTTATAGCCACGTATGAAACGAATAAAATCGACCGTTCATTTGATATAAGTGAAATTAACAGTCAACTGCGTGAACTATTCGCTTGGATAACCTCTCAAGTAAACAAAGAGAAAATTTCAAACTACCGTAAGCCGAGCTTTGACAATATCAAAACTAAAGAGCTTGCTAGATGTATTCTTGAAATTGCAAATATGGGGCTATCTATAAACCCTTACGACAAAGAAGCATATTTGTTTATTCACTGGGAAACACATTGCGAACAAGTATTCCCAACTGTAAAAATTGGCATCCAGGGCATGAATCAATTTTTTGGAGCGAGCCCTAAGATAAAATCGACAAACTTCAGTGTTGTTCATGACGGAGACCAATTTGAATGGTTTGGTGAAAACACACCACCGCGTTTCATCCACTCATATGAAACTGATGTGAATGACATTGTTGCTGCTTTTTCGGTTATAACCTTTACAGATGATAGTTACTACTGCTCCTATATTGGTACAAAAGAAATTCGCTCTATTATTTCAGATCAAATTCATAGAGCCGATGAAAATGGCGCTAACGCTTGGGTAAATTTTACTAGCCGATGTGTGCGAAATGTTATTTTACGACGCACATTTAACAGTCTAGCGAATATTCTTGGGCTATTACCGAATAATAGAAGCGTTAATGACGCAGGTGTTGTTGTAAAAGCTGAGACTGTACAAAAAAGCCCCCCAAGCGAAACTGATACAGAAAGTGTTTCAGATGAAGATTTTGCAGCTCTATTGGCCAGCCAGCTAAGTCAGTAGCCTAAATAATGAGATGGCCTATAGTGGCCATCTCGACTCGTTTTTGAAGGTTTTATATATGCGTAGAATAATTTTAGCTATAACTGAGCACTATAAAAGCAATAGCACAGCTAAAATCACTCACTTTGTCCAAAGCCAGTATAATCGTGTGATCATTCATGAAAATACTCCAATTACCCTTCATGAAGTCAATGAGTCAGACATATTACTGACATTAAATGAAGCGTTGGAAAAGTTAGATTTGCAAGTAAATGAATTATTAAACTTCGTTTCGATAGTGCCTGCCATTGACCGTATTTCTAAAAAGCTCACAGCTGTTGTGGAATTAAAGTCGGAATACTTTCGTAATTTAGTTAACTCAAGCTCTAATGCTAAAGTGCACGAAGACTTCATACTTTACAACTCTGACATGTATCAACTATGTGGTAACAATGAGCATATAAATTATCGTCAATTCCCAATGAAAGAAGATAGTGAAGTTATTGCTGCATGCATCAACTTCAACATTGGCTCAAATAGAGCTTCTTGTGGGTTATCCCTTAAAGAGCTTCACACTATTAAAGAGCTTTACATCGATATTAAATACGGGGGCATGAATCCATTTAATGACGAGGAATGGCTTGATATATACAAGGCCTCTACATACAGACGCGCTTTAGAAGATGATGCGCTGCAATGCCCAGAAAAAATACTGGGTAAGCCTGTAACTGCAAAATATAAAGTTGCTATTGAAATGCATAATGTTTTTTTTCGTAAACAGGAAAGAGCTGATTCATTAATTAAAAATGACTTTGGTCGTGTTATAGGTAGAAAGACTACTCTGTTTAGCGCTACTCAATTATTACAGCAGAAAAACTTACCTAGATACGGCGGATTCAAAATTGCGCAATCACGTGTCCCTAATAAAGTTAGCGCCACTTGCGATACTGCCAACTTAGACCCATTTGATTTTGACAACTTTATCAACGTAGATGCCATTGAGAACCAAAATCATATAACAGTTAGTGAAAACACAATATCACTCGAAGAGCATGAAGAAATTAATTCGTATGACGAAATTGTTGTTAACGATTTCCTCTGTTAAGCGAGATTAGGTAGTGGCTATGAATATTAAAACGCGTGTTATATTGAAATGTAACGACACCACCCGCAAGTCAATCCGCATTATTTTGTACGAGGATAATACTGAGACATTTGTCAGGCTAGACATTTGCGGCACAGGCATTAACTTTGAATACGAAGAGTTTGTGGCTGGTGGGTTTAAACGTGAGCATTTGGCATATGAACGGCTCGAAGAAGAAATAACATGCCTTGAACAAATCGGCTTTGAAGTAGCCAAGCGAAATGATACGCCAGTTGAAATATTTGATTTAAACACCCTTAAATCGAAGCCTATACTGCCTCTATCGTACTCAAAGCTTGTAGATAAGCAAATTAAGGGGTTAATCGGGCATCCGTGCTTAGAAGTCTATTCAGGGCTTCAGGTGGCTGTGGTATTTGACGAATTTTATAACGTCACTATTTACCCAGCCAATAAGATAGGAATTGAAGGTGCTGCGTTGCCCTTGCCAGAATCGTACACAAACATGATTAAGGTAGCGTTTAAGCGACTTGGATTAGGCCTAACAGTCATTGAAGGATTTTATTCTGCTAAATTCGGGTTTATTGGCGTAGATGCAGCTATTTTCAATGGTCGTAAACTGAACGATAAGCTTTATAGCGAGCGTATTAAGCTGATGAGAAGCGCCTTAGATAAAGTTAAATCAAGTACGTTTAAATCTGCAGAATTTAAAACATCAACTCGTG
This sequence comes from Pseudoalteromonas sp. Angola-7, assembly GCF_028599255.1. NCBI lineage: Bacteria > Pseudomonadati > Pseudomonadota > Gammaproteobacteria > Alteromonadales > Pseudoalteromonadaceae > Pseudoalteromonas > Pseudoalteromonas sp. Angola-7. The sequence continues at coordinate 47,728 of NZ_JAQREL010000008.1, read as the reverse complement.
CTAATTTAGGTTGTGCTGCTTATTCAATTCGGCATAGTTCAGTGTTATTCCTTAAAAAAGAAAAATCAGTGCCATTATCTTTAATGAATGAAGCTCAAAGCAGTATTGATACGCTAATTATAGATGATTTAATGCCAGCTCGTGCCTCATTAAGCCTTGTTGGTGACTATATTGAATGTTTAAACGTAACTACCGGCGAAATAACCAAGCGGCCTAGTGTGTTTTACAATAGGCCACATTTTAATTTTTTTGAGTATGCTAGTGTTGCGTGTACTCGTGAGGGGAACTTGTATAGGGAGCCTGTGGTTTTTTACTAACAGGCCCTATGTCACGTTGTACTATTTGAGATAATAATTGTGCTGAAACCGTAAAATCTTCGATAGTCTTACACAGATTATCGCATCGCACACCACCATATAAATCAAAATGCCTACGTGCTTCCAAATAGGATTTATCTCCTTCATGTGTAACTATTAATTTTATATCGTGGTTGCGCTCATTTTGTGCATTTACCCACTCATAAGGTAAAACTGTGAGCTCGCATAAGCGAATTCGCATTAAAAATTGTTCTAAATAATTGTTATGCTGCCATTGACCTGAAATAGAATTTAAAACGATAAACCCTGCCTTTGGCCTTTCAATAGTAAAATGATAACCAGCTGATTTAGAATAATTAGCAGAGATTTTTACTTTTCTTCCTTTGAATGCATTCTCCAAAAAAGCCATCATTTCTAAGCTTGAAACAGCATCAATAATACTGTCTTGTTTTTCAAAGTATGAAACGCCGGCTTTTATTGCCTCCACGGCTTCAAATATATCATTGCTCATTTAATCTCCTACGGGCTAAACTCTAAGTTAAACACGTTCACTTGAGCTGTATCACCGGTTACTTTTGACCAGGCATGAGAAGCGATATAAGAGCTGGTGGATACATCATCTTCCGAAAAACTCAAAATTTCTATTCTCACACCCATAGACGTTTGGATTAACTCGGCCATGACAGGCTCAGGCGTTAAAATATATGTAAGAACATCTTTTGTAATTTTAAGTTCTAGCTTCGAACACGCTATTACTTTCGCGTAGCACGACAAGCTAAGTAATAACGTTTTATTTGTTATTTCAAATAGCTTTTTATTTTGTCCATTATTTAACTTAATAGCTTCCTCTAACGCCCTTTTGGTATTTGATTCTACCTTTGCAAAGACTTTTTTCCAAAAGCCGTTCAGCTTTGTGCTTGCAGCCTCAATTTCGAGACTCAGGGCAATCCCTTGTATGCTCTTTTGGCCGATACGAACTACGCATTCAGATGGATCTGTTATAGGTGACTTCCTTTTGTACCTAACTGTCCTGTTTGCAACTTCTATAAGTTTCGCTAATACGGCTCCGTTAGATTGGGCTAGTGCTACTATTTTATCACAATCGTATACTGGCCCAAAACAGGCTGCCTTTAGTTCAGATATAACTTTGTTATCAGCTTTTACCAAACTTCGACCGGCGCCGAAAAGGCGCCTTACTTCTAGAGTAATTAGAGACTCATTACTTAAATTAAACATTTTTTATTATCACTATTTACTGGCGGCTATCTTCCAGTACCATTTGATCTATCGCATCCATGAAAGAAAACCCCTTATCTATTAACTCTTGCCTGCGCTGTTTCTCATCAGCATTTGTCGTTAAAGTTAATTGAATTCGTCGGTCTGTATATAAACGACACACTTGAGATTGCCCTTCGTACTTAATAAATATCTCAGAGTAAGCGATGTCCGTCCGTGTAGGATCTGGTTGAACTGTATGTGTAGATTTTATCAGTTTGAAATCTAATTCACTACCAGAGTATGCTTTCTCATTTTGCAGTTTTTCAACTGCCTCCTCTCTTTGCTTCAATAAAAGTAACCAATTTGAGTTATCAAGGATTGCTCGACCAACATCAGAACTGTATCCATCCATTACTGATTGAGTAATTAGGCCACCAGCTGCATTGTACTTTCTGAAGCGTCGCCATGCAGTTTCAAGAAATTGACTAAAAAAGCCTAATCTTGCTTTGGTTTCCTGATCCCCTTTTAGGTACTCCCACGCTTCATCAAGCAAAAATAGGCGGCGTCGCTCTTTACCACCCAGGTACATAGACTGCTGAATTGACATTATTACAGACATCAATGCGATGGTTTGTAAGTGTGGGTCTCCTTTTAGCTCTTCAAGTTCAACCACAACTAAACGTGATGAAAAGTCCACTGGTGGTTTTTCTGGATCAAAAAAAGGTCCATAGTAAAAGCCCTTACAAAATGGCTTTAATTGGTGCCCAATTTCGCGTACTGCTTCATGCTCGCTCGCCAAACACAGCTCATAGTAATCATCAATACACGCTTTATTGCCTTTTTCATTCCATAGTGCAGTTAATAGCGTCAGCATTTGCGAACTTTGAAAATCTGAGATTTTGCCCGATGGCGCAGCCATGGTTTTTAATTGAGCTAAACACTGTATGCCTTGACCTTCTTCACCATCAAATTCATGAATGTATGAAAACGGATTAAGCGTATAAGCCAAATCTTTATTGAATACTAAAAACTGGGCTTCATCCAATTGATTAGCTAAGCCTTCATATGAACGACCAACATCTATAACAAAGACTTGCGTACCATCATTAAAGTCTTTGTTTTGTGCTGGGTTATCAGGATCGTCTTGAAGCTTAACGCCAGAAGAAAGCATATTTGATATTAAGTACCCGGTAAAAAATGACTTACCTGCACCGGATGTAGCAGCTATATAAAAGTTATAGTTAGTCTGTGATTTGAAAAAATCAATGTTGACTAATTGGCCAAGCCTTGAGGTTAATAAAATACGTGGTTCAGAAGCGTTACCTGCCCAACTTCCCATATGCGGAGTTAAAAAAGGCAAAGCTTTTGAAGTACAAATGTTATAGCGACCTGAAAGTTTAACTACTTCTTCACTAAGCCCCATAGGGAGTGAGCTTATAAACATAGGAACTGTGAAAAAATTATTGTCTACAAGTGAGCACCCTTTACGCTCGTACAAAGCTATGAGTTCTTCAGCAAAAACATCTGCACGCTGTTCATTTTTTGCAAACACATTCACTTGAAGAGCGTACTTAACAATGGTTGATTTTTCTTGCTCAATTTCACGGTTTATATCGTTAAAATCTTTATTTTGAAAACGTAACCGGTCAACCCATTGAATAAGCTTGCCTTTGGCTTGTGAATTTATGAAGCTACGCTTAGATTTAATATCTTTAATCGCTTTCATAGAGTCTTCATAATACATATTTAGTGTCACCATGAAGTGCTCTGTCAGCGGCATTGCCTTACCTTCAAGCCAATCCCCAAGTAAATCCATCATCTGGCCATAAACCATATGTTCGGGCATTTCAGTTACAGACAATGATTTAATGTATTCACATTCCTCGTCTTTTTCATCGAGAATTTTGATACCGCTTTTTTCTATTTCGACGCGTTTACCAGGGTCTAGTATCTGTTCACGCATCAAACCTGATGATTGTGATTTTTCTTTAAAGTGCGGGCGTGTACGCCATTTATTAGTGTTAAACATGTTAAACATGACGCGCATACGCCGTCTAAAAGCGACTTCATCTAATTCAACTGCCCCCAATATAGACAGTGAGCGAATAATGCGTTTTTTAATATCTTTAGCTGTGGTGAGCTCGCTAGTTGTAGGCTCTAGTTCTTTAATAGGAATTTTTACTGTAAATAAAAACTCGAAGGTTCTGAATATGAAGCCAGATTCATTTATGGGATTAGTTGTACCTCTACGGTAAAAATCATGTACAGCTTGTGAAATAGCAGAAACTTGCTCCTGGTCACTACCTAAGTATCTGCCACCTCGTGAAGAACGAAAACCATATAGCTGATTTTCAATATCTGGCGATGAAATTAGCGACGCTTGAATTAAAGTGCCTTTAGGGAATTTAGTTTTATAGATACCTGTTAAGCTATTTAATATTTCACGGTTACCGCCGTTCGTTGGCATAGACTTCATTACAAAGCCTAAATAGGGCCCGTCTAACAAAAATAGCTTTTCATCTTCCCAATATTCTAGAAAAGGAAATAAGTCTGAAAAAGACTCATGCTTAAGTAATTTTTCATTACGGCGGTGGAATGCTGACATTTTTACTTCCTCTACGACTACTTAGTACGATTCATTGGATTTACAACTTCCATGGCATCTACTCCATTAGAACGATTACGAGCGCGATTGAATTGTTCTTCGCTTCTGCGTTTGACTTCTAAAGGAACTACGCGGGATGGTCTTTCATTAGCAGCCTCACCATAATTCCAACGTCTTGGTGTTACTTCAACGAATGTATATCCTGGCATATGTAATAGCCCGTCAGAGTCTGTGTAAGAGGCAATTAGTACGCGCATTACTTGTGCTGGCTCAAGAGTAGCAAGTGGTTCAGGCGCTAATGGCTCACTGTTGCTAGGCCACTGTTCATATTTGTTTTGTTGATATGAAAAGCGAGTTTGAGGTAACACTTCCGGTGTTTGATAATTATCTGGTGTCTGCTGGCCATCACCGCGCGCTGCATACGTGACACTGTTATCTGAAAGCCCTCTATCGGTTGTTTTGTTTTTAAGCTGTGTTTTTTCTCCAGTGCTTCCTACTACTTGTTTAGTTTCACCATCATTCTCATACAATGAAACAGTTTGATTGTTCTGGCCATTACGGTATGCATCAAGTTCCTCTTGAGTTAAATTCTCAAGGCTTACTCGGTTATTTGTTAATTTATAAACATCACGAGGCCCACCACATACGCCACCCTTTTTTAAATTAGGGCAGCTAAACTCTTCTTTACCTAGAGAGTTAATACAACCTTGAAGAGATAAGGCGCTCATCACTATCGTTAAAGTAGTTAACAGTTTAAATTTCATTTTAAATCCCTAAATTTGAATGGTTGTACATGACATTTGCTTGTTTGAAATAACGAGGGCATTCTCTTGGATCTGGATCAGACCCTATAGGTGACATACAGCCCCCAAGCATGCTCGTTAAAATAAGTACGGTTAATAATTTAGTCATGGAGCCTCCAACCATTCATCTAGCTCTGTAGGAGCACCTTTTGATACAAAACCATCTTCACGTATAAGGTGCGGTAAATTCGTGATTTTGAAAATTTCCTGCATATAAACTGTGAACATCAAATTTTGGTCAGGACAACCTTCATTAGTATCTAAAAATGATGTGTCAGTGTTGTTTGCTAAATCTTCGATTGCCTTATCTCTATCTGGTGCGCAAAGTATGCTCATACTTCTTTTCACAGCTTCTTCACCACCGATAAGTGGCATCATTACAAACACAAAGTGGTATTTGTCTTTGTTGGCATTAATCTTTGCAACTAAATCGCGTGTATGTTTTGCCGTTGGATCACCAAAGATAACACCCTGTCGTGGTATGTCTGGATTGCCCAAAACAAGTGATGCTAAGTCTTTTTGAAAGTCGAATTTCATTTCAGATAAAGGCATGCGCAATGTTGCGCGTACATCGTCTACCGTTTTTATTGTTTTCCTATGCCACACATCTTTAACTGCACCCTCTATAGCAAAACGACCGTCAGAACTAATGATGTAACTGCCACTCTCAGCTTCGACAAAATATAAACGTGTAATGGGTAACTCTTGAATTGCGTTCACCGCACCATACTTGCCTAAATCACGTTTGGTTTGCTCTGCAAATTCGGTGCGTGACGGAGTAGGTAACTTAATTTCATCTTTATTTACTTGTTCATCTGCAACAACAAACGGGCTTATGAGTGCGGTTACTAGTGGTATTAGTTTTAAATTCACTTAGTTAACCTCTCTTATGTTTTTTACTAATTCATCGACAGGAGCATATCCACGTTGAACTAACTGACCATCAATTGAGAAAATTGCTGGTGTTCCACTTACACCTAAGCTAAGACCTAGTGCAAATTGTTCAGGGATTGTGTTTTCACATGTACTTCTTGGTACATTCGCTCTGTGTGCCGCTGCGTCTAGCGCCGCTTTCTGATTATCAGCACACCACACGTTTTCTAATTTGTAATATGCACCGGTGTATTGAGATTTGTTCTTTGGGTTATAAACACCTTGTCTTGGCCACGCAGCATAATGAACAGTGACACCCGCCGAATTGAAGTCTTTTACTTCGTTATGAAATTTAGTGCAGTATGGACAAGAGGTGTCATAGAAAACGACTATCTCACTGGTTTCGTTTTCAGCTTTGTAAGTGATGAAACTATCTTTTAATTTGGCAATTTTTTTTCCGTTCTCTTTTGCTAAACGCGCTTTAGTTAAATTAGGTAGGCCTTCTTTGGCTTCGTGAATATTACCAGCGACAATATACTTTCCATCTTTAGTCGCATAAAACACGCCCTTTTCAGTAACGACTTGCACCATGTTTGGTAATGGTGCTTCTTCTATTGTCACTATTGGAATTGGAACAAGCTTAGTGAAATTATCGATTGCTGCTTGTAGCCTGACTTCTGCGTTTGATTTTTGAGTTTGCGGTTCGCTTACATTCGCTTCATCTGCTGCAAGTGAAAAAGTAACGCTCAATGCTAGCGCTGTGATGCTTTTCATATTCAACTTCATAATTTGACCTATCAATTTTTATTAAGTCTATTTTTGCATCGTTAAATGGCATTGGCGAAAAATACAGAGGGTGAAAAGTACCTCTGTAATTAATTGAGCTTGCATTTCAAAATTATTCTGTGAATTTAAAAGCCCGATCACCTTAAATATTGCCTTCATACCTTTAAATTTCCTCCCCCATTTTCTAGGTTATTTAATTGCTCTTCTTATTTCATAACGCATTGTATTTACAAGTTTTTAGTTTTCATTCCCGTTCAGTAGTCAGGTTTTTAAATATAGATAATATAGATACAACTTTTACGGAGAGTAGCCCTTATGTCTTTTATTAAATTATCTTGTGCAGATTTTATTTCTATCTTAAACCCAATCGCTCGCCTTGCTTGCTCTAATAAAAAAGGCTCTGGTGTACTTGGTTTCGCCCGTATTCTTATTACCACCAAGGCGGGAAAGCAAGCTGCTTACGCGAGCGCTTCAAATGGCGGGCAATCAATGGCTCGTAGAATTGAGAGCTTTGAAAGCGATATAGATATGCTTAGTGAAGATAAAGAGGTTCTTCTCTGTGGCGAAAAGTTATTATCAATTGTAAACGCTTATACCTCATTCGATAGCACTGAAATAGTTAAAATCTCATGGGATAGCTTTGGTGACAATGGCGGCCTAATTACTGCTAAACGTTCAAAAATGAAAATTGATACCGCAGACCCTAGTGCGTACCCAGCCCCACCTAAACTGAGTGCAGACCATTCTGTTCTGACTATCCCATTAACTCAGTTACAAGATGTGGCAATTAAAGGTCGTAGCTCGGTAGCAGTAAATAACAGCGCTAGACCCGCTTTAAATGGTGTTAATTTTAAACTTAACTGCGCAGCTAAAAGCATTAATGTGACTGCCACTGATGGCTACCGTGTTTACGATAATACGCTTGCTGTTACAAACGCTAAAAATGACTTCAACATTGTTGTACCTACAAAGCTTATTGATATGCTTCAAGGTCTAAAAGCGACTAATGATGATGATTTAGTTCGCTTACGTGCTGATTCCAATTCGTTAGAAGTGACTTTTAAATCTACCTTAATACGTTCACAGTTGCTTGATAATAAATTTCCTGATTTATCAGAATTATTTCAAAGTGAACCGCAGTGGTTAATGGATTTAGAACAAAAGGACATTGCTGATGCGCTAGGTCGTTTATCTGCTGCTACCGATAAACGATTGCCAGCCATTGAATTGATGATTGATGATGCCACTCAGGAAACTCACTTGCGCACCGTTCAAGGTGGTAAAATTCTTGGTGAGGACTACCTAAAGTCAAAAGTTACTATAAAACCAGAAAATGCCCTGTCAGTGAATTTAAACTTCTTAATGCAAGCTGTCGCTAATGTGACCAGTAAAATTGCACGAATAGGCCAACACCCGAAGGATAAATATCTCGTTATCCAAGGTGAAAATGAAACAAGCCGCATGATTGTTCTTCCTCTTAGAACCTGATCAATAGCCAGAAAATGAGAATTAGTTAGCATACTTATAACTTATTAAGGTTTGGGAAGATTATTAATGAATACAGTAACTGAAATTAAAGAAGAAATTGTAAATCCATCACAAAGCATATCTGTGAACCCTGCTGAACTTAAAGAGTTTAAAGGGGGTAACACTCGTAGAAAAAATGACGAACACGCTTTTAATGAGCTATGTGAGTCTATTCGCAATGTTGGCATCATTCAAAAGCCAGTGGTTCGTACTAATAGCGAAGGTGAGCTTGAAATTGTTGTTGGTCATAGGCGTGTTGGTGCGGCTGTATGTGTGGGTCTTGAGCGTATTGATGTTGATCATAAAGACCTTACTGACCGTGAAGCTATGGAAATGCATCTTTGTGAGAATACAGTACGTCAAGATTTGGATTTTGTTAGTCAAATTGAAGCCTCTAAACGCTGGTTAAGCTTTTTCAACGGGGATAGAGAAAGTGCAGCAAAGCGCCTTATGTGGAGCGTAAAAAAGCTAAACGAACGCCTTGAGCTTATTCATTGCTGTGATCAGGTATTAGACGCACTAGACCAAGGAAAAATTAAAGCTGGTCACGCTTTAATTTTATCTATCTTGCCAGAAAAAATTCAAATCGGTACGTTGAAGCGAGTTATTGACGAAAAACTTACTGTTGCAGAGTTAAAACAACGTGCAACTAAAGTACAGCTGCCATTAGGCAGTGCAAAATTCGATAAAACAGATTGTAACTCTTGTAAGCATAATAGTGAGCGTCAAGTTGGTTTATTCGATTTAGGTGATGAACAAAGCTCTACGTGTTCTTTTGCCACATGCTATCGCGACAAAACACAAGCCTATTTAAGTCACCAAAAAGCACAATTAGAAGAAAAGTACGGAAAAGTTTTGTTTGTAAGTGAATCAAGCCCAGCTGATAGGCGTGATGTAGATGTGACTACCGTAGGTGAGCAGCAATTCACTAGCGGTTGTACACAATGCTCTAAACGTATCGTGTTGCTTGATGATCGCCCCGCTCACGAGGGTAATGTAATTGAAAATCAGTGTATTGATATTGATTGTAATGATAAGTGTGTTTCTGCTTTGGTTAAAGCTAAAAAAGAAAATGCAAAAAAAGCACAAAACAAAAAGCCAATATCTCAAACTGAAAATAAAGCCAATACGGTTAAACCGCACAATACATCGACTGTGCCTGTTGAACAAGCTGAACCAGTTGCTTGCCAACCCTCCAATGTGGTCATTGAATCACATAAAAAAGAACTTGTTGAGTTTGCGCGCAAAGAGCTTAAAAGCAATGAGCTTTTCCGATTAAGCCTTGCTGTTGCTTGTGTTAAAAGCGCTCATTCAGAGCTGCGAGGTTTCAATAAAGTTGCAGAAATTGCCGTTGAATTAGCCTCAACTAAAACTAAAGCCGAAATTATGGAAGAGCTTTCAAAGTCTATCACCGATTTTATTTTAACTAGTAATGGAGCTGATAATGCCAATGCTTTCCAGTTTTATGAGTTGGCTTTTAAAGGTATCGATGGTTTAGCTGATAAAGCTGTCGAAGAATGGCAACCGACTAAAGATAATATTTCAAGCTACACGATTGAAGGGCTTAAACAGCTATGCTCTAGCAGTGGCTTGGATAAGCACGTTGATGAAGTTGCCGAAGGTGGCTTCAAAGCTATTTACTCTGGTAAGAAATCAGATTTTGTTAAATCAATTTTAAGCACGAAATTTAACTGGCATAAGTTCGCGCCACCAGCGTTATTAAATTTAATTAAACGCTAAACACTTTCCATTCCTTCCCAACCCAGCCAAACCGCTACTTTCCAATCAGTAGCGGTTTTTTTCGTTTATTTTATTATGGAGACACTTAAAACATAGATACTTAATAAACGGGATAACCATGTTAAACACTCTTAAAAAAATCATAGATAGTGCGGAATTAGCGGGTGTAGCTATCAACGTAACTTCGCCTAGCAATTCAGAGTTGGCCATTGTGTTTACACCAAAACTAGCCCCATTAAGCAAAAGCGCTCACAGCACGATTATAAGTGCATCTAAACCTAATGCAGAAAGTGACTTCAATCTACGTAAAACGTTATCTACTCCTTGGGTTATGAGTGGCACACCTGAAAGCATTGAAGAGCAATTAAACGCCTTTTATGAAAGTGCGGGAACAGCATTTAAACAAGCAAATGCAACTATGAATAGCTCTAGCTTTATCGAGGCGCTAACTAATGCAACTGCTAGCAAAAAAACTGAGGCAAAACCAACGCAAAAAACTAACGTTACCAAGCCTGTAAACGCGCCTGATGCAACGGAACAACAAGCGAATAGCAACACACCTTCGCCAGAAACAAATAAGCCTGAACTGCAAACAGTTCAAGAAACAAATAAGCCTGAACCTCAACCAACTCAAGATCTATTTAATGATTTTGATGAAATAGACTCAATTTAATTTTATAAGGTTTTAAATATTATGAATACATTAAAAAGAATTTTTAAAGTAGGTGCGCGTGAGATTGAAGCTCCACTAGCGAATGGCACTTTGCAGCAAAATGTTGAGCAATTAATGGTTAATTTCCCGATGTTTCGTTTCACGCATGTTCTTGAGAGTGATGGTGTACCACAACAAGATGGTTCAATTCTATACGAAGTGGAGCTACCACCATGCAAAACGAACGGGTAACGCCGCAAGCTCAATCAAATTACGATTATTTGATTGAGCTTAATAAAACCAATAACACTGTGAAAAATAACATTAGCAAGCCAAGAGTAAACATTAAATTTGAGAAGGAATACAAAACATGCGATTTATCAAAGGTTGTGGTTTTGAAACAAAAATTACTAAAAACTCAAGCGCCAGTGAATGTGCTAAGAATGTTTGCACCGCCATTAATGTAACAAACCCATTAATTAGCCTTACTGGTGAATCGCTAACTTATGAAGATTCAGACTATTTAGAGTCACTTAATCAGGCTTATTGCATAGCTCAAGCAAATGGCTTTATTCAAAAATATTCGAACGATATTATTGAAGCTATTAATTTAAAATTAATTCACCCAAACCAACTGCCAAATCTTCGCCCAACAACGTTGGCAGATGCTAAAGAGTCAGTTGATACTATCCGTAGTATTCTTGCTAGTGTTCCCAATAAGCTAATTGAGCTGCTTATGCCACATGTACACAATGCTAAAAAAGACTTGATAGCAGGTGGTATTCCTAGTGAAGTAATTGAAGAATTTGAAGAAAAGTTTAACCCTGAATTTGATTTTTCTTATATAAACAATGAACTTGTTTTAGAAACGCCTACTATCGAAGGTTGTTTAGTGGTCAGTATTGAGAGCTTTCGTGGTAACTCTAAAGCTGCAAGCGCCCTTGTTTCAATGCTATGCCAACAAGGTAGCTTGTTTGATGAAGGGTATAACGCATCTTACTACAATCACATGCAAGCTGGTGGTGTTATCACAGATACTAAAACCGTAGGGCGCATTAATAAATTACTATCTAGTAAGTTGGATTTAGATGAATTAGAGCAACAAATTGCGTGGGTTAAGTTAGCATTACCATTGTTGGCTGATATTGAAAAAAATTATGATCATGAAATATCTGAGTCGCTTATGATGAATTTTGACGCACTAGATTCAGAGCGGTTATTGGCATGTGATGAAAACTATGTTGATGAATTTGCTAACAGCCGATTAGAGTCAGACATTAACATGGAAGAATTAGTGGTGCATATACACCGTATGTTAACCACAATGGCGAGTTTTAGTTATTTAGCCTCAAGGTTTAAAGACCCTCAATTGTTTTCAAAGCTTAACAATAAAAAATCAAGCTCGGGTAAAATGTTGGCAGCTATATATGAGGTTGCTAGTAACGCTGTAGACAATACTTATTTAGAAATTGCTAATGAAGATCATATTGGTTTAAGAACGTTTGTTTTACCTGAATTTCTTAATCAAAATAACGAAGATGCCTATACCGCCATTGATGATGTTTATAATCACGCTTTTGAAGTGGACGAGCTTACATTAACCTATCAAATGTCGATGAATGAAAGTCATATAACAGCCGTAAAAAATTTATTAATCAATTCGTATTGTATGAACCTGCTGGGTTTTCTTAGTGAGCGCCCTAAACATTTTTGCTTTTAGTTTGGGTAATTCCGTTCGGTAGTCTGAATATTCAAATATTTTATTATGAACCTATATTGAAATGTAGGAGTGGATAAAGTGTTTGCACAAAAGAGTTCAGATGATTATATAAAGCATATTGATGACATTGCGGAAATAGGCGGCTTGAAGGGTCATTGCGCTATTGTTGTTAATCAATATCAAGGTTTAGCATATTTAACGTACCATGACATTGATGATCAAAATAAAATCAAAGATGGTAAATTTATCGACATACCCCAAGCTGTTAAAGCGCTGGCCACCTTAAACCCTGATGCTAATGATGATGAAACTAATTGGGTTGATACTGATGTTTTGTATACTAGTGATGCGCTATTAATTTGGTATACCCCCGCCCAATTAAGAACCCTATGGTTTACCTCTGGTGAAGAAAAATTTTCTATTAGAGTACACACACCAAGTTTTGTCTTTTCTCTTAATCGTAACGCCCGTAGATTAAATGTGTTTGCCTGTAAATCAAAATCACGCCCTACACCTGATACTAAACTCTATAACGCACCATTAATGAACGTGAGCCAAAGTGGCGACCTTTGCCTTGGCTCTGCAAAATTACCCGATAACCTTCAATCTGATAGCAAAAAACTGCGTAAGGCATGTGAAGCTGCGTTATTTGATACAAATTTTAGTCATGTGAATAACTACGAGACTTTCAAGAGTAAAAAGAAAGTGACAACAGCAGGTCATATTGCGTTTTGGAAAAAATTCGAAAAAGAAAATCGCGTGCCAAAAGCGAGTGAACTTGTCTTGTCTACTGTGTCTTTCAAAACATTAACTCAAGGAGCATAACAATGTATAAATCACCTCAATGGCTAACGGATAACGAATTTAAAGGCAGAAAAACAAAGGTTGTTATTATTGGTGCTGGTGGTACTGGCTCTGAGTTAATTAGCCAGCTATTCAAAATTAATTACACACTAATTGAGCTGGGTAGCGCGGGATTAGACGTAACTTTAATTGATGATGACATAGTTAGCCCTACAAACATTGGCCGCCAATCGTTCTACCCGTTTGATATTTCTCAGCCAAAATCAAAAACGCTAATAGATCGTTTTAATACGTTTGGTAACTTAAATTGGGAGTATGTTATTGAGCGAGTAACGCCACAGAACATACGCAATTTTATACCAAATAATTGTGTAGTATTTACATGTGTTGATAACCCTATTGCGCGTGTAACCGTTGGCGAGCATTTAAAGAAACGCATTAAGAGCGAAGTCATTTGGATTGATGGAGGAAACGGACGATCAGACGGACAGGTTGTATGCGGCACATATGAGAACAGACAGGACTTACCTTTTGCGCGTTTACCTTCTGTTTATGACTTGTATGGCCAACAACTAAAAACGCAGGAATACATACCTACTGAAAGTTGCTCTCATGTTGAAGCAATTAGAGCGCAAACTCTAGGTATAAATAATGCAATAGCCATGCAAATGACTCAGTTAATTTGGCAGTTAATCCGTGAAGGTGAAATACACGCGCATGGCGCTATTGTTGACCTTAAATCTTTTACAGTGAATGCCTTGCCAATAGACGCTGAAATCTGGACAATGTTCGGCTTCACAAGTTCGCCTTGTGCTAACTGTGAGTAAGGGAGTAATTCATGAAACAATATCATTTTGATTTTCTTTGCAAAAAACAAGAAAAAGAGATTCGCAAAACAGTGATTGCAAAGGGCAATTGTGTAGGTATGGCCTTAGACGATGCAGCAAAGCAGGCTGTGTCTTGGTTTGGAACATCTGATATATATTTAGAGTCATATTTTATTAGTAACATATTTTAAACCGATAATTATAACTCACTTCCCTCCCCTGAAATTCTGTTCGGTAGCGCTAATTTCATTTTGTGACAAACTTAACTTACATTCAATTTAGTTAGGTTTGTCAGTATGAAAATTGATTCTTATAAAGAGCGCTTAGCTCGTATTAAATCTATTCCTGATCTATACAGTGAAGTCAATGACGCGAAACGTACAGCAATGCAAGTGCGACTTTACGCTAAATCAAAACTTCCTTTGGAGCATCGTCACAACCCCGCCCTGCTGAAAATGTACCCCGAATTAAATGGCCTTTATACACGCGCTAAAAAAGTTGAACAGCAATTACAAGTCAATTTCCTACGAATTAAAGCCAATTTACGCGATGGCGAAGTAAGTGATCCAATTCCAAAGAGTGCCATTTCACACATTAGACGCAAAGCGCGTAGCTATTTTCATGTTTTAGGCAAACTGCCAAGTGAAGTGACTTATGAGGGTAACATATACCAAAGCGCGTCATATATGGCTTTCGTTAGCGATATTCCAAACATCAGTAAATAATTAAGGAGCAAAAATAATGTTTGCCATGAAAACTCCCCTTGAATTAAAAGTATCTCTTATGCAATTAGCTAGCTTGTTGCTGCATAGGGATTTTTTGAAGTTAGTCCTTAACACCAATCATCGATTTGACCAATTTCCTTTTGTTAGTGAGTTGGTGGAGCGTGAATCAATAAAAGCCCTCTCACAATTGAAGGTGGTGGCCAAAAATGTGAGTGACTATGGTGAGTTCCGTAAAGACGTCGAAATAATGGAAAAAGAATATATTATTAACATTATTACTACGGCATCGGCAGCAATCCGCTCACTTGCCGATTCAATCTGTTCAGATCACGTTCCTAAGCGCTTATCTTCATTTACAGTGAGCAAAGATGAAATCTTTTTAGATAAAGCCGCTGCGTTTTTCGATACCGACTTTGGTTTAGCGTACAGCTCTTCTCTAAGTACGGTAACGAGTGGCCATGCAGCATATGATAATTACAATGTACCGTCCTTGTATTTTTTTATGGGCATATACCTAATGCTTAGAAAGACCACCAGCTCTAATACGAATAACGTTATTTTTGAGGGGTTGATTAATCATGTTCTATTACGTGGACGTGATTATGTTTTAAGTGGCCACCCTGCTGATTTGTTCGCACATGATGTAATGAGTATAACAACCGCACCAAAAACAGGCTTAAAGGGTATCTATATACATGACGATGCATTAATCACTAAAGCAGCTATACAAGATGGTGAAACCCCCGAAGGTAACTATTCTACTTACTATGATTTTTCAGAATTAAATCAAACTAGTTTTAAATTGGTCGGATAATAAATTACAGAGGTCTTTTTTACCCTTTGTATTATTTTTACTTGTGCCATTTTATAGATAAATTAATGTCCACGAATTAAATCTTAAAGCGATAAGACAAATGTATTTACGTTACTTCTTTAAATTTGTACGCATAAGTATGGTGGTGCTTTGTATGACCATTGTTCTAGTGGCTTCAATAATGTTTATTTGCTTGTCATTATTTCCACCAATGGAGATAGCAACTGATTCCACCATAACTGAAAGTCAGTATGTGTTCGCTGTGTTCAAAGAGAGCCTAAAATATAGCTTATTAATGCTTTCAGTTTTTTATATAGCAGATCGTGGTGTACGTAAAGCTGATAAGGCAAAACGTATAACTTTAACTTCAACTAAAGAAACAGCTAATTAAAGTGATTCTAGGTCAGTAGCCTAAGTTACTAAATTTGATTTAATAGTTTTATACTAAATAAACGTTAAGAGACTTTTTATGTTTAATCAATCTATTGTTCTCGGCAATTTATTCCAAGACCCTATAATGCGTTACACCACTGGTGGTTTACCTATCGTTAATATACGTATCGGCACTAACACTTATTATGTTGTTAATGGGGAAAAGCAACAGAAAACGGAAAGCCATGATGTATTTTTTACAGGTAAAGTTGCTGTTAATATTGAAAAATATCTTAACAAAGGCAGCTTAGTTTTTGTGATAGGTGAGCAGAGCACTTCTATTCAAAATGACGATGTTAAGGGCAAGATTGTCCATAAAAAAATAAAAGGCCATTCAATTAAATTTTTAGACGGCAAAAATAAAGATCATGCCTATATGGATAACAACACATTGGAACAAGGTAATGAACCTAAAGCTCCTATTTACAACGAGTATCAAAGAAATAATCTAGCAAGTAATAGTGCGCCTCAACCACAATTTGAGCAGGGTGGCTTTGCACCAGAGGCAGATTTTGAGTAAGTTAAGCGATCAGTAAAGAGCATTGAGAAGTGAAATCAAAAGAGTGCTTAGCACTCTTTTTTTCGTTTACCTGCCGGCGACCCGAAAATTGCCCCGTATCGTTTTGGCATAAAATTATTCCCCCCAAATTATAGCGGAAGTAATAATTAATTTAGAAAAGATAAAATAATTATTACCTGAGTGATTAAAACCTTCATTTTACCGATTGAAATTAAAGGGATGTGGTGTAAAATGAAGTCTGCTCATAGGGTTTTGAGCAGTAAAACGTAAGTTTGGTGTCGCATCAGTTTTGAATTGGTTACTCTCCACTGGTGCGTCATTTCCCCCCTCTTCTACTAATCCAAATAAACATCAAGTTAATTACACAGGCATTATTTGCACTCTCTATTTTTTAACTTCAAAGATAAAAAACGCTTTAATACGCTTATACATCATATAAGCGGAGCAGGTAATGCTAAGAAAGTTAATTTATACGAGCCTACTGGCCACTATCTCTTTTAGTGCGCTAAGTATTGAGCAAACAGAAATCATAGACTTACAACAAAAAGCCAGTGTTGGTGACACCGCAGCTCAGCTTTTGCTTGGCCAATTAATGCTAACCAATAAAATTGAAGTTCCCGGCGATAAAGCTGATAAGGGTATTGATCTAATACTACGAGCTGCCCAGGCAGGCAATGCAAAGGCGCAGTTTACAGTTGGTGTATTGTATGAAAAGGGAATGATTGGCTCAGTAGATTTGGAAAAAGCTTACATAGCTTATGAAGATGCGGCAAAAAATGGTTATGTTAAATCATTGGTTAATATGGGTTACATCAAAGAACAGCAAGGAAATTTAATTCAAGCTCGCACTTTATATAGCGAAGCTGGAGATAAGGGTGACGCGCTAGGTTATCTCAACCTGCATATTTTAGAAAAGCGCGAAGGGAATAAAAAGCAAGCCGATAAAGCGCTCATTGCAGCAGCCCAAGCTGGGAATTCCTCAGCTCAATACATATACGCTTCAGAATTATTGAAACTCAATAAAGCACACCCGTTGAATGATGCCTCCCCCGCTATTTTATGGTTGAAAGTCGCTGCTAAACAAGGAAATGAAGATGCGATAAGTGATTTGATTTCACTCTATGACAAAGGAATGTTCAACAGTGATGATTTGATTTTTATAGAGTCATTATTAAATAAATTGTCTTCACAGGGCGTTGCTAAGGCTTCCTTTATTCTTGCAAAATATTTTATCAAAGAACACAACTCCTACAGTGATGCATGGCCATTACTTTCCACTGCAATAGCAAATAATGTTAATGGCGCTTTAGCGTATAAAAACTTGCTCCTTGACTCAAAGCCTTCAATGACTATCGATAAAGATATTTATATCGTTTCAGATGAACAAGCAAATAACCAACCTCCTATTCTAATAGAGCAAGGTTCCCAAATTAATGTAGTAGATGAACATCAAAATGGCCTCGTTTTTGTAATAGCAGATCAAGAAGGGGTTCATGGCTATATTGAATCGAAGTTATTATATGCAGATGAAGATAGCGTTGAAGTAATAGATGAGCTTGAAGGTGCTCAAGAAGTTGAAGTGTCCACTGAGCCCCCTAATAACGCCACTAAAACACCTGTTAAGTCTGATTCAGTTTCACAGATTAAAATTAAAAACGCTCAGCAGACTGATATTCATACTGAAAAAACAAATATTCAAAAGGTCGTTGCACTCATTAACCGACCTGTTAACTTTAGAGAAAATGCGCACCCTCAAAGTAAGATAATTAGCTCATTGAATGTTGGAGATGAAGTTACATTTATCTCTTCAGATGATTGGGGGTGGGCCCAAGTGATACATAATGGAACTCATGGTTACGTTATGGCACGAGCTATTGATTATGACGAGAAGTAATATGCATAAATTAGAAAGTTTGGTTCAAAGCCTTATTAAGCAAACAGCAGAGCAATCTTTCAAAAAAGCGGCTAACTTAACCTTACACTCCAATGTAATTAGTTGCCCAAATGGAATAGAGATTAAAATAGACAAGCCTGCAATGTGTGGGTGTTGTAAAAAGCCCGTTGAAGTATTTAATGTTCGAGATGTACATTATCCGGTAGATAAAAAAAATACAGTTATGCACCGAGCTACATATTGTCGGCACACCGACTCGTATAGCCAGGATATATATATCATTTTCAGTTATTTACTTGGTGCTAAGCTTCATTATTTAAAACGTAATAATGAATTAAGTTTTCCAATAGCCACGTTTTCGTTACCTATTGGTAAAGCGCTCAAGATAAGCCTGATGAAACTAGTCGATACTCTTAAAAGCAAGTTTGTATCCAATCACTGACAACCAAAAAAAATGCGCTTTTCAGCGCATTTTTTATTTATATGTATTAGCTTTATTAGCTCTCAAGTATAGCTCTAAGCTGCTCAGCCTTTCCTTCAGCTAATTCCTTACTTAATGTCAGTTTTACTTCTCCAGAGGCGTTGGTAGCGATTTTCACACCCTTTACGCTGGCTAGAGGCGCATAACTTGGTGGTAGTTCAAACTGCTTACTTGGCTTTTTGATATATTCTGTGATTTCTTTTTCTACTGCTTTGGCAGCCTTAGTGTAAATATCACTATTTAATAGGGTACCGCTATTATGCTGTTCAAGCTCATCTGGGGTCAGGTGTTCAGTAAACGCAGAGCATGCATTGATTATTTCACCAAGCTCATCCTCTTTACCCTTCAACGATGTAAGAAAACGTACTGTGATATAGCTTAAACCTGGAAACAATGAATAAAGCTCTTGAGGTATCGAAAGTATTTTCTTTGCATTAAAAGCTGTCGTTTTAGATATTTTAAGCATGTCAGCAATCTGTTGATGGCTTTTATCTTGAAGGCCTTCTTTCTCTATGTGTAAAGCTACATCTATAGTTGTCGGCTTTCTGTATATGTCAGCGATTGTAGCTATGTGAGCTTGATCTTTTAAATCCATTTCTGGAGTTAAAAGTACATTAAGATAAGCATCTTCAATTTTGCTCACGCAATATGAACGTCGAGAACCTTCGAGAATTGTTAATTCATCTTTAGTGCCTACCGCTCTAACTGGAAACGTATTGCCTTTCTCTGCTTTAATTAACGGATAAAGATCTGAAACGTCCGCAAGCGATAAGTGCTGTTGATTTCTAGGGTTTAACGAAGAGACCGTTACCGATGTGGGTATCTTGCTGCTATGTACTTTAATTAATTTAAATACATAGGTTTTCCCTGTAATCGGACTTTCCCACTCTGTGCCTTCATCTAGGTCTAAATCTATATCAGCTGAAGGTCTTCCAAATGTTTTTCTAGTACCCATCTATTCACTCTCACGCAATTCATTAATCATTTCAAAAAACGATTCAGCAAAGTCATGTGCTGCATCTTTCGCGCGCTTTAGGCTTTCAGCGCTACCCTCGTAATTTTTTGGCAAACCTGTAATAACAGTATCAAAAGACTCACCTGAACGCTCAAACGCGTCTAATTTTGGCAGGGACTTATTAAGCATGGTGTTGAATACTGCTTTTGTATGCCTACGTGCCTCAATATTATTCCTCTTTTTATCTTGGTATTTAGTCATAAATCCAATGTGAGCTTTTACATTTAACTCCGCGCCAGAATCTATGATTTTTTGCTCTAACATTGGCAGGCGGTTTAAAAATTTTAACGTTGAATGTAGATCAACTTGCGCTGGTGGAACCGGTGTAAGCAATATATCTGCAGCAACCATTGAATTAAGCATGAAGGAGTCAATATGTGGTCCCGCATCAACGATAATAAATGAATATTCATCTTTAATTTTATCGATAATATTCTTCTTCAACACTTGATATATATCGTCTTTCGCTATCTCGGCCTCTACACAAATAGCTTCCCAATTTGCTGCTAGAAATGCATCTTCAATTGACGCTGGCATAATATCTACACCTGGGATGGCTGAAGGATAAATGTAATCAGAAAGGATTTCTTCTTTAGGCAAATCCTGCAACATCGCCTGCGCGCTGGTGGTATCAAGGCTTCCTTTAGTAAGGTTATGGTTCATAAACATCGTAGCTGACGATTGTGGATCTAGGTCAATTACCAGTGTTTTTATATCGTATGGCACTAAGTTAGGTGAAGTTCTTAATGATTGCGCAAGTGTCACACCTGAAACGGTTTTACTCACCCCCCCTTTTAAAGAACACATAAAAACAGTTATGGCATTGGGTTGAAAATCTTTTAACTTTTCATGGCCTCTATATTCATAGATTTTAGTAACATCTTCTATGGTAATACCATAAACACTGTTTGCACCTTGTTTAACACGATTAAATTCATAACCACTTGCTTCCATATTTGCGACAGTATTATCAACTACCGCACGTGTAAGATCCGGGAACACTTTATGTAAGCTCGATTTAGTGTATGTAAGTGAATATGATTCTTCTCCTGCAAGTCGTCTTTGCTCAGTTACGGAGTCTGAAAATTGGGCTAGTTTTGCTTTGGCTTTTCGTGCCATGTGGTGAAAGTTCATTCTCTAAACCTCGTCATTTTAATATATGTAGCATTTTTGTCTTTGTGTTTAATTCCTACATATTATATTCAAACTTACATACGTGCAATAACCGCACATAATATTAGTACACGGTTTTTAATAACTCATATTTAGATCGGTAGCCAGAAAAGTGAATGTTGATAATATCTTTATAACAAATCACTTAGAGCGAGAAACTAATGGGTAGTTTATTTACTAAACGTGTTATTGAAGCACAAAAAGAGCTTGGTTTAACCAAACGTTCAACTGAAGAATTAATGTTTGCCATCAAGGCAAAAGCTAACAACTTTAAGCCAAAGACATTTCACTAGGAGCTATCATGATTGCTTTATTCATAATTTTAATGGGCTTGTTTTTCTTAATCTGTATAAGCTCATCTATGTTTGTTGATACTGCTTCACAGCAACAGTTAAGTGAATGTGGTGTTTCATTACATTCACCAGATGCTATTGATAACTTCAACAACGATGATCATAGCTTATTAAAAGCTGATTATTTTATTGATCTAAATCGTCCTGAAATACTGTTTAACGAAGAACGGTGTCTTTCTCACGATCTTTAATTAGACGCTGCGCTTCTAAAGGCAGCTCTAATAAATTTATTTAAGTATGTCTGTTAATTCATCCCCCAAATAATTGTTTTCAAACAAAGCTGCTCTTATAACAAAGCATCAGCCCTAAGATTTAACTCAATTAATCAGTGTATTTTGATTGGAAATTAGCGAATTTATGGTGTTTTTTTGAGGGGGATGCAGCTATGTGCCTTCAGCGTGTGAATTATTGGTGAAAGTCTTTTACTAGTTTTATCATTGCTTCGTAATAGGGTGGGGAGCCTTTATCAAGCGCTGGGTGCTGTTCCCTTACTCTTTCTTCTATTTCAAAAATTGAGAACACTGGCACGTTAAGGTTAACAACCAAGCGGTTAAATTGCTGTTCAGCTGAGAGCTGTGGTTTTTGCGGTGCTTCTGTTTGTGCGTTATCACTTTTTTGATTTTTAATCAGTGATGCTAGTTTCTTCTTTATATCCTTAATATCACCAGGAAGGTTGAATTCGTTTTTTATTCTAGCTTTTAGTGCTTTTAAGGCGTGACTGTCATTTTCTTGGATTGACGCGCTTACCAATGCTCGTAAGTGCTGAGCTTTATTTTCTTTATTTACGTCATAGCCGCTCTTAACATCGTGCTTATGCTGAGAATGGATGAGTTTTTTAATTGTTTTCTTGTTTACACCGAGGGATGAAAAAAGTTCCGGTGTGATGAATATACGCATGCTTTGATAGCGTTTCAGCTTCACGCAGTAGTTTTGCTGGAGCATGACGAGCCCGGCGGCAGCTAAGTCTTTAAGAGCGTTTAATACAGGGTTGTAGTTATCACGGCCGTGTCGGTACTTTTTCGTGGGTTCTGATACATGGAGTTGGTTTATCTGTTTGGCCAAACTCTTAACTGACATTTTAATTTCAAATAGCGACTCTGAGTTTAGCTTGTAGTTGGCACAATAAACTAACGCTTTCATGGTTTCACGAAGTGTCTGCTCGCGCTCTATTCTAAGGCGATTAGTGCGCGCTGGAAGTATTTTTTGACTGTAGCCGAGATTAACAACACCACCAGCATAGCGCATTTTATTCAAATACGGATTACGCTGAAAGTTATGCTTTTCTATATGTGTCATAAGCATCTTCGCAATTGGATTTTTAGATTTCAAATCAAAGTGCGGGATCAAATGCCTATGCACTGAGCGACCTGTTAATACAGAATCACTCATTGCTTGGTATGCACACCAAAGAGAGTTATTTTCATAATTAAAATGCTTATAACTTAAATTTTAGCCAAAAAAGCCCTTGACCTTATTTTTATGTAGTTATAAGCTAACCCTAGTTTTCGTGGGATTGACCAGTTGGCGCTGGTTGCTTACAACATTTACATAAAAATAAAACCTTATTTAGAACCGACTTTATTGTCGGTTTTTTGTTTTCTTTATTGTTTTGCAATGTCTTTTATAATTTTATTTTTATTCTATAAATTAACCTTTTAAATTACTTAGTGTTTCTGAAATTCTGTCAGAGCATACTTGCGTTAAATGTATTGATCAAGAAAATTCCCAAAAGTTGTTTAGTTTTTTAATTTGATAAGTTTTTTCAATCGGTAGCCAAGAAATTAGTTTTGCGTATTATATCTCTTAAGGGTTAGGCCGAGTATCCAGCACTACTCTCCGCTGGGTACTTGGCCTTTTATTATTTAAGGCTGCAAGCTCTCTAATTTCTTAATTAACTTATCCGCATCCTTTTCTGCTTGTTTTAGAATTCCTTTTTGAAACGCTTCTATGTCTACCCCACGTTTCTCGGCCATTGTAAATATGTCACTTACACTTAAGTTTCTAAACTGTCTATTAGATGGCGCGGTTATAGTCTGCTGGCTGTTTAAGATCAAAACGCCTTCGTCTTCCATCATTTTTATTAATAAACCAAACGCTTCCATCGCTTCATATTGTGAGCTCCCATCTTCGAC
Source organism: Pseudoalteromonas sp. Angola-7 (assembly GCF_028599255.1). Taxonomy (NCBI): domain Bacteria; kingdom Pseudomonadati; phylum Pseudomonadota; class Gammaproteobacteria; order Alteromonadales; family Pseudoalteromonadaceae; genus Pseudoalteromonas; species Pseudoalteromonas sp. Angola-7. The sequence goes on along the minus strand of NZ_JAQREL010000008.1, from coordinate 24,317 downwards.
GAACTTGTTCACCAACTGTTTTGCATCTAAAGCAATGACTTGCTGTTGTTTACTGGTGACCTGCGCTTTTAACTGAGAAATTTCTTTCATTTGTAGATAAGTTTTTATACTCACCAAAGCTAATATCGCAATGCTGGTGGCTAGAACAAATTTAATTAAGACGCTTTTCATCATTGTATGTCCTTAATATCGTCTTGGTTTAATTGAAGTGTCATACCTTTTTGCACTAAAAAATCAACCTCAATGCCCGCGGGAATTTCTATTACTGGCCACATAGCTTCAGCAATAGCTAGGTAATATGATGCAACCCTCTCCATTGCACTACTCGCACCTTCCATAATACCTGCACCGGCGTACTGGTCTAAGTTCTGACTTTGCCAAACTGTAGATGCGCTCAGCTCGGTATTAAGTGAAGGTACTTGCTGTGGTTTTGCCGCGCTCGCAAATCCTGATAAGAAACCTGCCTTTATCGAGTTGCCTATGGCTTTACCACTGCGCTCAATAACCGTTCCGCGAATACCTGTTAAACCGTCCGAACTAGAAACGGCATAAGCTGTTAACGGTTTTTCAATTGCTTGGCCATCATTCGTAATACAAGAAATTGCTTCAGCTCGTACTTCAACACGTTCACTCGCTAAGTTACCTATGCCAGCGCCAAGTATCATACATTCACGTATATCCAGTGAGAAAAAGTTAGGCATGATTGCTTCACGCTTTACGCGTAAAAGAATTGGGATAGGCGTTTCAGTTGAGCCCACTTTCGTCGGTGCTGCAACACCGTTGATAAGTGTTCCTGATAATATGGACCCCATCGCGAGCGTAAACTCACCTTTATCGCCTTTGGCTGATGGGTTCCTTTCTTTACTAACCTTTGCAGTTGAGCCTTCACGACTATCATCTACATTCTGTGTTTCATTGGTTAAGCGTTGAACTTTAATATCACTTATAGTTACTTCGCCCGAGCGTTGTACTTCTCTTATACTACGCTGGGTAATAGTTCTAATTACGTTGCCTTTAATTTGAGGTGATTGCGTTATTATTTCCGTTTGAGGCCTATATAGCACATTAGGTGTTTGTGGGTTTGCCTGATAGTTAACTGGCTCCCCCTGTACTTTAAATTCCCTTTTATTAAGCTGTGTACTTATGTCTACCGGCTTCTTATTGGTTGAATTTAGTTTTTTAAGCTCAAAAATTTCATTTTGCATTTGTTGAATGCTTAACTTCAACTGCTCCACGCTTTCAGCATCTTTACTATACTTAGCTTCCATTTCACGCTCTTTATCGGCCAAGCGCACTTTCATCTCATCCACTATGCCCTCAGCCTCTTGCTGGTCAATAGTCTCCAGTGAGTCAGATAGGCCTAGTATCGATGTTACGCTTTGATTTTGAACTTGCGTTTCTGTCATCGATTCATCTGCAAACAATGAACTTCCAATAAACCACAGTACAACACATGCTATGCCGCCCAAAATAGCTTTTCGTAACCATGGATTGTCTTCAACGTAGGTTTGTATATTTTCCTTTAGCATTACTTAGCTCCCATCGTTAATCGCGGTCTTGTCTGGCCATACGCTTCAGAACTGGCCTTTTGTATCTTGCGAATAATGTAAATCTCAGTTTCTTCCCCAGGCTGTAGGTATGACTTAGGGTAAAGCGCTACCGAAGTGACACCATCATTTAGACACATTTCTTCACGTACTTGATAAACACGATCGCTATCGTTGTGCACCAATACAACATCAATCAAATCGCGACTTCCACTTAAACGCTGGCCCGCCTCATGGTATATAGCAATACGGCAGGGGTGCTTTAGGTACTTGGGTATGTCGTTTGTAATTGAATAACCAACAGGTGTCTTTCCTTGAGCTATCGGCTTTAATATTGAAACAATGTTCTTTTGGTAGCTTGATGAGCGCAATATTGGTGAGTTTTGAGCTTCCATTTTCGCTTTATCAATTTTCTTCTGCTTTTCTAACTCATTAAAATAATTTAATGCTTTTAATTTCATTTCTGCAGGCATTTCAATATCAATTTCAACCATGGCTGGGGGAGATGACATTGGTACTAAAACAATTGATATTTCCGATTCTAATACGCCATCTTCTGATAGCAATAAGCTAATAGGCTGCGTTGTTCTTAGTGTTGCATATAGGTGGCCATCTTCGACTTCTAATAAAGCTTGTTCTGAATCGGCACTTGTTTTCACTGATAAACTTCTAAAGTTGGTTCTTATAGCGTTACTAAATCCTTGCCCTACAGGAATAACAATGTTTCTACCCGGTTTCAGCTTGTACGACTGCTCAGGCTTAAAGCTTTGCTTTACCTTTTGTAAAAAATCCGGCTCAGAGTTTGAGGTTGCATGCTGGGAAACCCCGGCTTGATTGCTTGCTGCTGTATACGGACTTGTAGCTGTTCGTAAATCATTAGCGCCTTGATACGTTTTTTGGGTATTAGGCTGGCTAACAGGCTGTCCAACTGGCGTAGCATTCATCGGTTTTCTACCAAAGTCTGTCTTTATTGGTATGTCTAGTGCGTTCTCCTTTGAATAAACTGCCGGAGAAAGACTTAATGCTAAGCAGATTGATGCGGTTAACTTGTTTATTAATTTCATTTTAATTCCTTAATCGTCACTTATTGCTTCTTTGATTTCGCTGCTTAACATCGGATTTTCTTCAACTTGATATTCAACATCTCGGTTCTTTGGTAAGCCTTTATAGGAGTTAAAGTGTGTTATGGCCGCACGCTCTGAAAAAGGCTCTATCCTAAACTCATAAGTCCAACGATGAGGTAAGTTGCTTTTATTGCTTGTAGACTTTAATTTGATTGTTCTATCACCCCAAATCCAAACTAGATCTTTTTCAGGGTCATAAATTGCATCTTTAATTACAAAGCTTTGTTCTGCATCGCGCGCTATTAAAATTTGAACTTCTTTTTTCAGTGCGGGTAATATTTGCTGTCGTAAATAGGGTGAGAGCATGCTATCAATCTGGTTTAATACAAAATCAGCATTGTCTTTAGATAAGTTACCGGCTATTGATGCCGCCGCCACAGCCCAGCGTAATTTGTACTCTTTATTGGCTACATTACCTGCTACTACAAGAGGCTTGCTAAAGTTAGGGGGAGTGGCGATTACTTTAGTGTCTTTAAACGCTAAAGCACAAGCAAGCACTGTGCATATGCCCAGTAGACCATATTGAATCACTTTGTTTTGTGTTGTAGAAGCCTTGATTTCACTAATGGACTTTATAACTTTGCTTTCACTTTTTTTCATCTAAATCTATCCTATTGAAAATATTCACGGCTATATGGATCTGGTATGTATCTACTTTGCTTTAAAAATGGCAAAGCGCCATTCCACCAGAGGAAGTGCAAAATAAAACCACGCGAATAACGTTCTTCAGTATATTTGAGTGTGAAAAACCAAAATAAACCAACTGTAAGCAGTTCCATTGGCTTGTTTACTAGGATGCCAAATCCAAAGCACATAATTGGCATAAGTACATAGTGCATTGGCCAGAGTATTAGAGTTAGCGGCTCATTCACCCTTTTCGGCATTCTGTATTCATAAGGATTGTCTGACATTCGCTTTTCCTTTTATTAATTTATATGCGGTATTATTTATCGTCAGAGAGGGATTTCATAAAAATACAGAGGGTGTATTTGCTATCTGTAATAAATTTGTGGCAATAAAAAAGGCTCTTTGAAGAGCCTTTTTTATTAGGAGGGGAAACTACGTTTTTATTAAAGGCCTGGGATACCAGCAGTAAAGATTAAGTCTAGAACTGCACCAGCGTTAACCATTAATACTGCGCCAAGGAATGCACCAGCGGCCATTGTGTAATTTTGCTGAGTGATATTGTAAACAGAGTAAAAGAATGCAAGTAGTGATATTGTTTTACCTGGAATACCCTTTACCCAACCATCAAACGTCGTATAAATCGTGTTCCACTCTGTACCACTACCTGCAGCAAGCGCTAATGTTGAAAAAATCACACATGCTACTGCTAAAGCGATCATAAAGTATTTTGTTTTTTTAGGTGTCTCAACTTTGTTCATAGTTTCGATGTTTGCTATTGCTATACTCATGGTTATCTCCGATTAATGAGTGTTGTAAATTTCAAAGTGATTATTCACTGTTGTTAGTTAATTTAAAAATTTTAGAGCGTACTAAAATGGCCACTCTAAACTGTGCAAATTTAAAGAAGCACCTTTAATGTTGTTCTATTCATTCTCAGCAAAATCATTATTACGCGATGTTTTCTTTTTTATAAATTTTAGAGAGGGTTAAAAACGCAACTGTAACCTTCTATTTATAAAATCCCACCTAATAAACGACTTAAACTAAACCCTTGCGCGTTGAATGATTTAGCGTTTTTGGTGTTTGTTATCTCCATTAGCTCATTTTCAACTTCTATTGTGCTGCTTATACCATCGATAAAACCTTTAGCGTGTGCGTCATTTCCAAGCCAAACCATTCCATTAAACAAATTAGGATCGTTTTCTAGCTTATTTTTCCTGGCTTCTAATACTGCCGAGACAAAGTTATTGTGCATTGGCATCATTAAAGCATCTCTTAGTAGCTGCTCATCTTCGTCGTTCAGCTGTTTAAATGGATCAATAAGTACCTTTTTCTGCACGGAAGTTAAAATTTGTTTTTTAATCCCTAACTTCTCTGCTAACCCGGTAAAATCCCATGAGTCCATGCGTACACCTATTGAGCCGACCATTGAGCTTTTATGTGCATATATTTTGTCTGCTGGTGATATAGCCTGGTAACAAGCTGAAGCGCATACTGCTTGTATGCTTACATACAGAGGCTTTCGTTCTGATAAAGGCTTTTCTGTATAGGTTTTTATAAATGAGTATGCTGTTTCGCCTTGTACTAGAGATCCCCCACCAGAGTTAACTAACAGCATGATAGCGCTAGCATTTTCATCTGCATCAGCACGTTGAATTTCCTTCGCTAAATTGTATCCAGAGCCGCCACCAGCATCGGTCATTTCCCCTTCAAGCTTAATTTGTGACACATATTTAGGCTTTTTAATTTCTAACGTATCTGTTTTCCAGTTTATTAATATCGCTGTAATGAACCCGCCAAAAAGGATGAACGTTTTGAATACTTGCGAAAATGAATACGCTTTGGCTACCGGCCCTAGCTTCGATTCAACAGTGCTTGTTAACTGAGAAATTGCCTGCGTTAAGTTTTCGGGCTCAACCCTTTCAATTGACGTTTTCTTTATTTTGGATTTTCTCAATAAATTTTTAATCATCTTAGCTAGTGCCTTTATGGAAGTTACGTATGATCCCTGAAATCAACAGAGATATTGTTATTAAATAAATAAATGGAAAGTATGGTAAGGCACCACCTACAAAGTTGGGGGCCAACATGAAAAAGGTAAATAAACAAAAAGAAATCCAAATGATTTTTATATATAAGCGAACCAAGTTGGGCTTGGCTCCGCCTAGCCTGTACGCATTTGCTTTATACTTATTAATAGAGCCATAAATTAATGCAATACAAAGTGGCAGTGATACAAAAAACCAATACTTAAACATGGTTACACGTAAGGCGATTTGATAAGCCAGTATCTGCCCATTAATAGCCAATCGCTCTTGCATGGTACTGCCAACTACACCATCCCATTCGGTGTCTTTTTCCGGCACTAACTTTGAAAGAAACCATTTATATAAACCGCTTTCATTGACCCATTTGTCTTGAAGAGCCAATGTTTCATTATGTAACACTGTCCAATCATTCTGTGAAATCACGTTTTTAACTTGATATGACTCATCCAGTACACTTGACTTGTATTCTTCTGAATCAGTGAGCAACAACATAAGCAACATCGCTGCTATTGATATTGATGACACCAGCAGTATTACCTCTAAACGTGTATGTTTACTCGTGACAGCTGTCTTCATAGCGCATCACCCCAAAATACAGCTTCTTTTCTGCCTACCGCCGGCACTCCCCAAATACTTAAATCTGCCCGTGAGAATACTAATAAGCTAAATGCTAAATAGAGCTTCTTATTTGTTTCTCTTGTCGGTGTTTGTAAGGTAATTGAATTACCCGTTGGGTGCTTACTTACCCAACTTCTTAAGCTCTCCGCAGTCCAATCCCAACTCTGTCCTTTCGATTCTATTTTCATGCAGCACAATTGATTTATTTGATTTGAAATATAATCACAAAAAATTATAAATGCTGATGACTGCCCCTGGAGTTCGGCTTCTGCGTAATAGGCGCTTAGCGACGATGTAATTATGTTGTAGTAAGTGGGTAGGCCTCTATTAAATAAATCCACATCTCCCATAAAATCCTTAACCCTGTTGCAGATTTTTACTACTGCCGGGTTGATGGTATCTATTGCGTCTAGCTGCATCTGTATGTTCTTGTATCCAATTGCCTCAACCCTTTGAGCTTTACTTTGAAGCTTTTTCATTTTGATTGTGCTCATGAACTTTAAAATAGATTCAGCGTTAAAGAACTTATATAAAATAAGCAACCCAACTTCATCTTTACGCAGGTACTCTAACTTTACTTCTAATTGGCTCGTCGATATTGAGTCGAAGTTTGAGTTATCACTCCATGACTTTAAACTACCTTGAGTAAAATCCCACGTGACCGCTGCCCTTTGGGTCTGCCCTTTTGGTCTGCCCGTAATCTTTGCGTAAGTGATTGGATATATGCTTTCAGTAAATGCATGAATTTGGCTTTCTATTGACGAATCAGTGAGCTCACTCACTAAGCGATTCATTATCAAGCTGAATAGGCGCTCAGTGTAGATCTTTGTATCTAAACCTACATAAACTGCTATGTTCCGGGCGAGCTCAAATATGCTTTCATCTTTATTGCATAACGATAAAAGCTTGCGCCAAATTTTATCGTCTAAGCGTAAACGTATTGCATTCTTTATTTGCTGCTTTTCTATATCATTCAGGGATGACCATTCTTTTTCTGCAGTAAGCGGACTAAAATTTTTCTTTAACCAACTTTCTATAACCATTTAGCACGCTCCTCTGGCTTACTATTTATTACTATCGGTAACCTCATTTTTAATTTCCTTCCATCTGCTAAGCGCGCTATATACTGAAGCTTAGGCAGGTCACCCATAAGCCCCATTGGAAATGATTCATCCATTTCTTTTGCTGAACGTTCGCCATGCATAGAGTTGAAGCTAAATATACTCTCGCTACTTGATGCTCCAGACGCACTTTGATTCTGAACTTTGGTTATTGCTGTCTTTGAAAATTGTGCCGCAACATACTCTTGCGTTTTTGGATCTGTTGTCCTAAACGATATGAAGTTATTACATAAACCTAAAACCCTATTGGCAGTAGGTTCATCTGTTTTTGCTGCTATATCGCTTATCGTTTGTGTGGCAAGGTAAAGCTCAATAGATGATGCGCGTCCTACAGCTAATAGGTTTAAAAGACTGTCATTGTTTTCTAGTGCCGCATGAGCTTCATCTAAAAATACGGCAACTCGTGATGCTTTCTTATCATTGTTGTTATATCTACGACCTGATACTGCTGCTATCTCAGCCATTACTAAACGTGCCAAGAAACCTGCCGTTTTATTGTCGGTCATTGAATCTAAACTGATATAAAGGCATCCACCCTTTTCCATTAAGTTATCTAAATCAACAATGCGTCTCTCATCTTCACTTTCTGGGTCATCTATTGGTGAGAACAAATCATCCATAGGCTTTGATGTCAAAGCTGTTAAAACTGGACGCAGCGACGTGATCATTTTTATAAAGTGCTCAGATGGATGTTCTATTAACTGGATTATCCCCAAAATAGCGGCATTTTCGTTTGTTTCACTTAATCGTGCTTTGTAGTATTCGCTCATAACTTGCCATGGCTCGACACCTTTCTTCATGTACTCTGCCATGTTCAAGCGTATCTCATAGTCCTGGCCAAGTGTCCTATCAAAAAATACACGTAACACCTTTTCACAAAAGGCTATTTTTCCTGATGATAAGGCTTTCTGGATTGAAGTTAATCGAATCGGTGTACCTATGTACTCCATTCCTGCAGCGACAAATGTTATCTGCTCGTAGGCGAAGTCCTCAAACGTTTTGCTGCCACCAGAGGTGCCCATAAGAGGGGCTACACGGTCTGCAATTTCTGAGACTCGTACAAAGTTTTTCAGTAAAGGTATACGGCATGACTCACTTTGTGCTGCAGGGTGTACACTGAAGAACCTATCGCCATAGCCCAAGTGTTCCATTTCCTGCTTGATAGACTCTTTCCAATCAGTGTCGTTTTTTGGATCGATAACGACGATTACTTTGTTGTTATTTTTTGTTTTACCATCGTGTTTGCTATTACTTTGTTGCTCATTGACATTGAAACGAGCTGAACTTTCTTTAGCGCCCATATGAATAGCGTTAAGGCTAAGCAAGCGTAATAGTGTGGTTTTTCCTGTACCTATGTTTCCTGATATAAGTGTGTGGCCAAAGTAAGTGTCTTCAACTACTTTAATTTCCGTTTCATCACCAACAGCGTGTATAAATGGCTTACCACCTAACTCTTCAGTTTCATGCTGGTGGGCATTAGTTAAACTCCTTATGAAGAAAGGCAATTTTATGTCGGTTAACTTAGAGTCCATATTCATTACTTGATAAATACGGTTCGCATGCTCTGAACCCCACTCAAACCCATAGCCCATGAAGTTGTGTCTTGGATCAACAAATTTATCATTGGTTATCCTCGCCTCCAGTGAGTTAATTTCACGCAAGGTTTGACAATCCATGAACTCTTTTTTGTTTAATTTAAGCTTTAACTGCCTTTGAATTAATGGTTTTGCTTTTCTGGCATATAAATAACTTCCACCAGCCAAAACCCCGGCTATTCCGAATGATATTGTTGCTCCAGGTTGAAACGCTCCTAACGTCATAAATGGAGTTGTTATGGCGCCAATGCCATAAGCAATTGCTGTGTTAACTTCATAGATAGGTCGAAATAGAAATTCAACGTATCTTCCATCAGTTCTATTATATTTGCTACTCACTGAACACCTCAGTATTTGATACATCATGTATGTGGACTTGAATGGAAAATGAACTCATATCATTGATTGTTACGTTATGCTTATAGCGCGCTTTCATTAATTGGATGAGTTTGCTTATTCGTATTCCCTTTATAAAAGAGCGGTGTGAGTCGCTAGCTAAAGCAACGTCTTTTAATACAATATCTATCTGTTCTGGACCTCCTGCCACTTTAATTTTATGAGCTAACAGGATTTCGCCAAGACTTCCTTTAATGCTTGTTGTTGTGAATTCAAACTCTGTGTTGTCGCTAGACGTTAGACTTAATTCATCTTTACCGGCTGTTACCTTTGTCTTGGTAGTCACCCCTTTTGGTTTAGAGCTAAGACCTTCTGTATTTTCTACACTGCTTTTTACAGAGCCCATTAATGTGGACTTGCCTAAAGGTGTTAGTTCAAAGCAAACAACCGAGTTCCCTTTTTGACGGCGTACAAGGGTTGCAAGAGAGGAACTACCAAGTTTTTGCCGTATAAAGCCTCTATCTAACAGCGCTTGGCCAGCTTCTATTTGATTAGTGTCGTAAGCTTTAACGTACTTGTTAACGTCTACGTACCATTTATTATTAATTTGCAAAACATAGTCTTGAGTAATGCGTTTACCTTTCTCCAAGGCTGGTGGAGTAACCTGTTCGGTTTGTGGCGTAGGAGTAACCTCTTCGCTTTGTGCCGAAGGTGTTGCTCGTTCGCTTTGTGGCGTAGGATTAACCTTTTCGCTTTGTGGCGTAGGAGTAACCTCTTCGCTTTGTGCCGAAGGTGTTGCTCGTTCGCTTTGTGGCGTAGGATTAACCTTTTCGCTTTGTGCCGAAGGTGTTGCTTGTTCTGCAGTGGTTTCGCTGCTGTTCTCAAATTGTATTGGTGTAACATTAGCCTTCTCCGGTTTTTTAGGCTTTTGCATTTTCGTCTTTTTGGGCGTGTCTTTATTTTTTTTCCCCGCATTTAGTTCACCTTGAGACGGTGCAGTATTTTCTGTTTTTGTGGTACCGGCATTTTTATTAACATGGGTTGCTTCAGTTTTAACTGATACAGAATTTTTAGCGGGGCTTATTTTTACTTTGTCATGCAGTTCGTTAGTATCTTCAATTACCGTCTCTTTTTCTATGTTCAGTTCTGTAGTGTCAAAGCTTAGCTCTGTAAAGCTCCCATCTTCTTTCGTTATGAAATACTTGTTTGTGGTACTTAGGTAAAGTAAACCTTCTAAATTTGGGTGTACTGGGTCAGAATCATATATCCACTCGCGATACACTACTTTGATCAATTCAATCCAACTAATGCTGATTTTTTCGTCAATAATGTCGATTACATCTTTCTCAGTGAACTTGCCTATAGCAAATAGCGCAAACCGATTATCTTTATCGAATGGCTCTACTATTCGAAAATCTTCCATCATTCCTAATAGTGATTTTGTGTCATTTGGTAGAGAGTCGTGCTGATTAGCGCGTGCAGCTTTGAGAATTCCATCAAACGCTGATTGCCAGCGAATGAAAACACAATCTCCAATCACAAATGCATGGCCTTTTTGCGCATTAAAATTCCACTTGCTTTTAAGGCTACGCATCGTATCGACAATAGACATCATTCTTGATTTTTTTAAGTTACCAAAAGCTGATGTTGCCATTGTTTTTACATCTTTAGCTGTGGAAACTGAATCACCAAAACGAATTGCAGTGGCAAGGTATCCATTAATGTGAGCATAACCATTAAGTGCAGACGTTAGATTGCTATATAAGTCATCTGGTGAGTCCATAATAAACTCTAATCCCTCACCTTTTAGTATGTGAGGTAAAAGAGTCGCGCCTGAAGATACGTGCTCTTTGTGTACACGCGAAGCTCTAAAGTGAACAAAGTATCGTTCGACTTTATTGCGCGTAGCCCATTCAATTAGAGTTTCAATTTGTGGTACCCAAGGCTTAATGGATTTGCTCCAACTAGCGATTGGCACACACATATTTTGTTCATCATCAAAAATGGTATAAGCACTTACCTGCATATCAGTCAGAATTTTGCCGGTATCATGTAGAAGCGCCCCTACCCATGCTGCATACATATAACGGATACGACGTTGTGCATCTAAGTCCACTTTACCCACAGTGGGAGGCAGCTGGTTGTCTGCCTTACGCAAAGCTATTAAAGCTGCATCTAGTGAGTGTCGGAATAACCCTCCTGGTTGCGAATGGTGGTGGTATTCCGATGCTGGAAGCATGTGCACATATTCTGCTAGCTTGCGAATTACACTCAAATAACGGGCTTCAAAAAGATTAATTCCATCCTCTGTGGTTCTGTGAAACCCAATATCAACGTGTTGTTCAAGCGCTATAATTTGGTCCTTATAGCGCTTTAAAATCGCATCTACACAAAATACGCTAAGACCATTTACTTTTGGTGGGTAAAACTGTGCTTCAGCGTCGTGTACCGGCCTGTTGTAAATATCCAAATAAATTTCTCCAGTTACATTGGTCTGTAATTGGATAGGCTTAGGGTTATCTTTAAGCACCTCTACGTTACTGTGATTAAGAGTTTTAGAAGTGGGTAGACCCAATAGCATTTTCATTGTAGATACAAATGACATTAGGCTACCTTGTTTTCACTGTCTTCATTATTGGCTTTATCAAGTAAAGCTATTTGTTCGTCAGTGAGTATTGTTTTTGCTATATCGTGAGGGATTCCACATAACGAAAGCATGTTAAAGTGTGGATCACGTAAAAATTCCAAATAGTATCGTGGGTAAAATTGGCCACCTTTACGTTTACCTGGCGAAGTCACTTTCATTATTCTGCTAGTAACACCAGTAACAATTGCTGCGGCCTGTCTGCATGCTTCTGCATACTCAAGGTCATCCAATGCGCCACACATAAATAGTTTTTCTATTGCGTTTAACTCTTTGTCCACGGCCATGATTAACTGAGTAATTGAAAGTCCTACAGGGTGCGAAACTTCAAATTGCATGGTGTAGTCATCTGGAGTATTAATTGTAAACTCATCCATAACCGGTAAGCTTTTCTCACGCTCTAGTCGGTGTTCATGGAATATATCCAACTGAGCTTGGGCAACCCCTAAATTAATATCTCTATGCCACTCACTTATTCTTGTGTACGCATCGCTAGACGATTTTGCCATACGTAAAATTGCAGCTAAGCGCTCGAATGCATTTAATATCTTGTGCTCATTAAGCTTTAAATATGAATGAGTGTGATCAGTTTCATATCGCACAGTGGTAATGATTGTTTTCATTTTACCGGTATGTTTTGTGGTGGCGATGGCGGCATTGCCATTATTTACAGCTTTAGGTGGTTTATAGTTTTGAGTTTTATTCTGCATTTTGCTCTTCCTTAGTTTCTAGGTTTTTTGAGTTGTTTAGTAGCTTTAAGCTTTGATGAATAATATTTATAAGCGTGATAATCGGTTCTGCTTTAACTAGAAATTCGTCAATTAATTCAACCTCCCAACTTTCAGCATTTTTTACCAATTGGAATCTACTTGTAGTGCCATCTTTATTCCGCTTGAGTTCTTTGGCGTATCGAAGCGTCTGCTTATTACTTTTAGCAACATTGAGCCTTGCCCAACTGTTTTCGTAAATTCTCCACCTAAGCGTTACTCGGTTATGGTTTTTGGTTTTGTATATGCGAATGCTCGGTGCAACCTTGCCAACTTTATCGTTTCGGTCTGGGTTTGCAGCTTGGCTTATTATTTGTCTATTAGTATCTCGCCAAGTACACCAGTATCCATCCACTAACGAATCAAGCTGCAGAGCTAGATCGTCTTTTTTGACTGTTAAATACTTTCGAACTTCAAATGCGTCAGGGTTCATTCTTTAAAACTCTTGCTTCTATGGTGCTGTTATTTTCTCGCATTTATCTATAAGAGAAAAAAAATAGAGAGGGTCTAAATGCACGCTGTAAATTACAGCCCCTACCGGGGAGGTTTTACTTTATAAGAAATGCCCTAAAATCTAATTGAGGGCAGTTTCTACAAACTGCCCCTAAAAGGGCGGTTTTCTCATAAATGCCCTCAATTAATTAGGGTTTAATTTATTCTTTGGTTTGTATTCATTTCATGGTTTGTTTGGCAAGTATAGGTAAGCTGATTAAACTGCCCCCTAGGGGCAGTTTTATTGTAATTGCTATTAATTGCGGGCAGTTTTGAAAATTAAATATCATTAAATATAAATTTACGCCCTAAAAAGGGTGCTAAAAAATTCTCACCCTATTAATTGAGGGCAGTTTTTTTGATTGGTAGCTTACTATTTGGTTGGATTTTATTTTGAAATAAATGAAGTTTACTGTGGTGTCTCTAAATTAATGTCGTTGTATCAATGCGGGCAGTTTGTTGAGTAGAGCACTATTAATTGCAGGTAGTTTTTTATTATTGATATGGGAATTGCTTTCATCGCTCACCATCTCATGCATATAGCTGGGTGTGCCAACCCACCAGCACGAAGTTCACTTTAGTATTGAGATAATCTATATGTTTTTATAGGTAAGGCCGCTTTTATGCCGCTTTTGTGTCGCTTTTGTTCCAATTCGCCGTAGGTGTTCAATTTAGACGCTATTATCAAGCTCTCAGTCCATAATTCGCCGTTTTCGTGCCGCTTTCATTCCAACTTGCACTGGGTGAACAATTTAACCAACATCAAAAAATGCGTAGTGGCGCATTGTGCCGCTTTTGTGCCACTTTCGTGCCGCTCCTTTGTATTGGTGTGTATTTTTCGTTCCGCTCCCCAACTAATAAGTAACCTAATTATGTATAAACATGGTTAGAGGTGCTGTTTTTGGGTGCTCTAATATTTAAAGCTTTTAATTGCCGGGTGTATTCTCTGCCTGAATAAACCATATAGGAGTGTAAATAATGGCTAAGAAGATTGTGAGAGCAGCTGAAGTTGGGTTCGGAACTGTAAGTTTTACTGTGTCAGGTGATGATAAACCAGTGATCAAAACGTTTAGCTCTTCTGTTGGGCGTGTAAATGAGAGCCGAATAGGTCAGGCTGAAATGGGTATTGGTAAGCGTGAATCGGTAGAGGTAGATATTGATGGCGATATTTTCGAAGTTGGGCCTGATGCTTATTTAAGTGCCCAAGACTCTGATGATGTTTTAAGTGATCATTATGTTGGTTCAAAACAATATAAAGCTCTACTGAAAGGCTGCCTTTCACTTATGAACGATCGCGTCATTGATTTACTTGTTGTTGGCCTTCCTGTAAATCATTGGTCAAAGAAGGATGAGCTTATAAAACTGACTGAGGGTGTTCATGATTTCAAAGGTGGTAAACAACGAATAGTAAAAAAGACGATGGTGTTGCCACAACCTGTGGCTGGGTTAGTTTCTTATGCCACAAGCTTGCCTAAGCATGAATTTGAAAAAAACTTTAAAACAGCAAACGTCGTTTGTGTCGATGCCGGATACTTAACACTAGATGTATGTACATCTCGTGGATTAACGCCAATAGAAAAAAGAAGTGGTGCGACTGAGAACGGCTTTTCAACTGTGTTGAATGAAATTATACCGACACTATCAAAAGCTTTTTCATTAACTAACAACTTATCAAGACGCTTAGTGGATGATGCTTTTTGGAAAACAAATGGAAAGTTAAGGGTTAGAGGTTATGATTACCCATTCCCAATTTGTAAAAAAGAAGATAATGAGCTCGGTATTGAATATGACGTTACAGGTAATATAAATAGTTCAACAAGTACAGCTGCAAATTATGTAAGAAACGTAGTAGGTAGCGGAGATGATATTGATTATTTTGTTTTATTTGGTGGACCTATTAGAACATTTGAACCAGCTATTAGAGCGCAATACCCACATCATAAAATGATTGTACTAGAAAATAATTTAACTACCGTTGTTGAGGGGTTGTTCTTTGCTGGAAAGCAAGTAGTTAGAGGTTAATATATGAGTAGTATCATTAAAGTAACAGCGAGAATAAAAAGAGAAAGTAAACTTGGTATTCATTTGGTTAATGATTCTCAGTTATCTGGCTATCCGAATGAGTTAATTAGGTTGGCAATTCAAGGCCTTCTCTATGAGCAGCTTGTAACTAAAAACTCTATTCTTAACTTAGCATTTAATGAGAACAATCCAAATGCTGATGTAGCTAATAGAAATACTCATATAAGTAATACAAACAATAGTTTTGATACAGAAAACCAAAATGTAGCTGATAATGCCAACGAACACGTAGGTAGCAGCGAAAATGAGCAAATCACTGATAATGAAATAGACTTGTTAAGCTATTTAGATAAATATGTTGAAGATAGTAATTTAAATCTAGAAGATTTCAATTATAATAACAACTAAGTTTATACCTCCAAATGCAAGAATGGGGGTTCAAACCCCCTCCCCCACGTAACTTCATGTTTGATATGGTTTATTTTTTTGTGTTATTCGGTTATGTTTAATGCAGCATAAGTAACTGAATTTATTGGCATTAACCCTGATTCAATAAAAAGTCTTTCACATTTTTTGACAAAACACATTCTATTTTTTATTGTGATGTTTAAATATTATACCTATAATTGAAATTCATTGATTAATTTTAAACGGATATATGACAATGCTTGAAAATGGTAATTCTCTCGCTGAACAAGTAAACAACTACTTCAGCTGTAATATTGAGCTATTATTAATTATTAAATCGTTAGTTGATATGGATTGCGATATAGAGGGTGTGCTTAGTCTTGATGCAGGTCTAGTAACAGCTCTTAAAAATGCACAGGTTCAAGATATTGCCCGTTTAAAAAAAGCAGACTCACGTATACCGTTATTCAAACTTTCCTGTTCAGGTGAACATTTAACCCGCGCCATCGAGTCAGTGGTACCTAACCGGCCTAAAGCTGGTTCTATAGACCATGTTTTTTCCTCTGGAGACTGAATAAATGGAATTTATTACAAAAAGAAAATTTTATGAAAATGAGATAGCCATTTGTGCATTGGCAGCTCTCGGTACCGAAAAGAAAATACTTAATGCTTTGGCGCACCGAAGAAAAGAAGATATTAAGCATTACTGGAGTGATATGCCTTATGCAAGGCAGTTCCGTCGTGGCCAAGGTGGATGGTTGAAGTCTTTAGAGGGACGCTTGATGGGTGATAGGATACTGTATCTATACAAAAAAATGTATAAAGATTCACAGCTAGACAAACCTATTACAGCTGTTCAGTTACTAAACATTTATTATGCTTATAATGCCCTTTATCCTAAATCGCATATACACCCTACAAGAATTTTCTATTTCTTCCCGCTATTGCGTGAACAGGTAGTTGGTATTATTCCTGAGTGTAAATGCTGCTCTAAATCTTACGTGGTTCATTTCGATTACAATGCAGGCTTCGATTTGTGTGCCTCATGTGAAAGCTCATTATTAAAATGTGAAAAACAAAAGTACGCTAATTCATCTGATGTTACTGACTTTGAATATGCAGCTAAGTCTAGAAATGATGACTATGATTTTGCTGATTTACCTCAACAAAAGCAAATGTGAATTTTAATGTAAGAGACTCGTTTAAAAAGTTTGATTTTAATGTTTGAAAACCAATACTATACAATTCAATAGAGTATAGTATTGGTTTTTTTATGCGTAAATCTTTTTTATCATTAGTTATGTTGGCTACTGTGCCAGTACAGGCTAGTGCATGGCTAAATTCAATGCCTGCCTATAAGTCTCAAATCAGCATTAACTTTACTAAATTACTTGGTAATGACCAAGCGGCAGTTATTAATAAAGGCTTGAAAAGCGCCAGTGAAAATCACTACCTTGCTGGTGTGTTACTACAGGAAAATAAACCAACCTCTTTGGCTTTAATTGTTGCTAACCTAAATCAAGAATTGTCTGGATTTCACTTTAATTTTAATGATGTAAAAGTAAATGCTAAATGTACTCGCTTGAAGGGCGATGTTACGGATGAACTTTTAAAGGTTAAAACTGATTTTGCAACAAGTGCAAAATTATATACAAATCAAATGGGCGCTTCTCGACCATGGTATAAATTCAAATTTGAAAGAAATGCAGGTTACTTTATTAACAAACTACATGATGATGTCAGGCCAAACTCAATTTCAATATGTGAAATTCCTTCTCAATTTCTATGATTATTAAAGAGGCCTAGCCTCTTTTTTCAAAAACTGCCACAAAAAAACTAAAAAAGCGTAGAGGCGCCTTATTTATGCTCTCTATTATTTCGTAATATCTAGGTAAAGTAAGAAAATGACTCTATTAAACACAGGGGGTCATTTTGAAATCTACTATATTCACAGCTTTATTACTTGCTATGTGCTTTCACGCATCAGCTGAACCTACTTTCTATGGTGATAAGTTTAGAGGTTGGTATTGGTTTGAAGAGCCACCGACTGAACCAGAAGAAAAACCACAAGAAGAAAAACCGCCTACCCCAACTCAACAAAAAACTGAAGATGAGAAAAAAGGAGATAAAATTCGGTTAGATGTTGCATGGTTACGTTCAAAAATTCCAGAGTACCAAGAAGCGGCCATAAATAATCCCACACGCGAAAACCTTGCTCGTTATTTGTATACGCAGCGATATATGCTTGATATTAGCTCTCGTTTTGCAACTAAAGCAACGGAGTTTAATCAGTTTGAGTCAGAATTAGATGAAACAAAGAGACGTCCCATGTCTTCGTTTTCTCTCAACGTATTTAAAGAAGAAACTAAAAGATCTATCAGTCAAGTTCTCGACTCTATCAATGAAAAAACACATATATGGTTTTTCTTTTCATCTAACTGCGCTTACTGCAAACAGCAGTTGCCTTTGTTGAAAGAGCTGAACATACGGTTTGGTGTAAACATTCTAGCTATCTCGATGGATGGCTCTGTGTTGCCGGGCATGGATGATATGGAAGTTGTAGTTGATAAGACGAATGTAGCTGAACGTTTTGGCGTTACATTTACTCCCACCATGTTTATGGCATTAAACGATGGCTCTGGCTTTACCAAGATAGGTGAAGGACTAACCACATTACCTCTAATGCAAGATCGTATTCTTTTATCTGCACGATTGAAAAATGTAATTACAGATGAGCAATACCAACTAACTCAAAACGTTCGTGAAATAAACGTATTAACTGACACCGACGGCACCATGCTTGCGGACGCTGAACTAATCGAAAATGATCCTGGTTATTTAGCTGAAATACTTAAATCAAAATTAGCCGATTCAAAACCAGTTGGTGCACAACTATTTAACTCTCTTTCAGGGGAATAATGATGAAATTAAGTAAAATTGGAATTGTTGTTGGCTTTTGCTTATTAACAAGTTCTATTAACGCAAATGCAGGAATGAAAGATTTATTTGATTCGTATCAAAATGACTTAGGCCCATATCATGTGAGCGTAGCTGGAGGAAATAACTGGGGGCTAGGTCAGTTCTCTGCCCGTTGGAATCAGCCAAGCATAGACCTAATATCTGTAGAAATGCCCTCGGCATCAGTAGGTTGCGGCGGCGTTGATATGTACGGCGGCTCGTTTGGGATGATTTCAGGGGATGAGCTGGTTCAAGTTGGTCGAGCGGTTGCTCAAGGTGCTGCTGCCTATTTTTTCAAGTTAGCTATAAACAATATTTGCTCAACATGCGCTGCAGAAATGGAAAACTTACAAAATAAATTACAACGATTAAATGAATTGGCGCGCAATGCCTGCGCTGATACTCAGAATTTTTTAGCTAATAATGAATATGTTGGCGAAGATAAGTTAATGATGCAAGATTCTCTAATTAGTGCAAAGACGGCTTCAAAAATTGGTACCGTCAGTAGTTGGGCGGGTTCTATTATAGGTGATGATAATACCAATGAGAAAAAAGATGTAAATTCTAGAAAACTCTCACTTGAGGGTAATTCGGTGTATCAGGCGGTTAGCTTACTAGAGCCTTCTTCATCAACGCCATTTTTAGAATCACTTGATTTTAAAGGTGATACACCACACAAAAAAATGGCCTCAATGCTAATGACGTTATTAGGTAGCAAAGTCATAAAGTTTGCTGATGGCACTACTGATGTCGAAGCAGAGCCTGATGTTGATAACACTGGCCCGGCTAATTATTCAGATTTTATTTTTGGTAAAACAACTGTTCCTATCGAAATTAGATCATGTGGTGAAGAAGATACAGCTACCGGCGGTGACTTTCGCTGTTTAAATGTAGAAACTGAAACAATAGATTTCACTCCGTTAGAAATGATAGTAAAAGCAAGGCTTCTTGGGGATGATGCTAACCCAGGTATATTCGCAAAATATTTGACTCAAACACCTCTTACCGTCGATGAGAAGAATTTTGTAAAAGTTTTTTCTTTTCCGTATGTACGCTGGGCAGTATTTGCCAAAGAAAACCATATAAATATTAACGATATTGCTAATTATGCTGTGACATTGCTGATGAGAAAAATAAACGACGAAATTTATTCTCAAGTTAGCAAAGTCTACTCTATGACCGCTTCGGCTAAAGAAAATATGTATGAATCCGGCACATCGTTGAAAAAGGAGTATGAAATTGCATACCAAGAGTTTACTAAAAAGTATGAGATAGTAAGTGAAAGAATACATGTAAGTAATGAAGAAAGTAGTCAAGCCCTCCAAACTGTAGTGCAAATTGCAACCTTAACTAAACTTACTAAGGGGTAATCATGGACTTAAATGTTTACTTACAAGGTGATTTAGAGTTTGCGAATGACACTCTAGTTGCCGTTGCTCGTATGTTTAATTCGGGCTCAACTTATGAACAAATACAAACTGGTGCTGGGATTTTAATATTCTTAACCCTGTTTTTATCATACTTTAAGTATATTTTAGACCCGGAGCGTTCGCCTTACCCTTTTAAAGAGTTTGTATTTGGCGTAATGGGTTTTGTTATGTTTGTTGGCCCTTTATCGCCGCGCTTCACTGTTCATTTACAATCAGTTTCTAGTAACTCACTTACGGTGAGAACTGTATCAAATGTACCATTCTTAGTGGCAGTGCCATCATGGGCAGGAACCAACTTAATTGGTGGTTTACGTGATATAGCAGCAAATAACTTCATAACTCCATCCATGGGTACTAATGCACCCGCTGATCCTCTTGGTGCACTTGTAAGGTTGCACTCTATTCCAATGTCACCTGTAGTTAACTCATTAGATAAACCGGGTAGTTATGATTTTAAGACTTCAATCAAAAATTATATAAATGACTGCTATATACCAGATCAAAAGTTAAGTACGGGTAATGCCAATGGAAATATGGGAGGACTAGATGCAGCTAGAATAGATAAGGTCATTGACAAAATTAAAGTCACTTACCCTGATTACTACACAACAATATATTTAAATGATAGCCCTGATGGTGAGTACACATCATGTAACTTGGCCTATAACCAAATATATGACCACCTCAAAAATGGTAAGTTCCCAGATATGGTTGCTAGTTATTATGGCGCGCGTGGTGTTGATCCGTCTTCAATAACTGCTGCATATAACCTTTTAACATCAAACAGTTTGGCCGCACCTAATCCATATGAAGTAATGGCAGGTCGTTTTCTGGCTTTTCATACTTATGAAGCGTTACAAGGGCAAGATTCGCCATGGGTGAATAAAATGGTATTTGAATCGATGCAGAAGCGTTTGTATGAACAAGCTGGTGAGCGTGCCTTGTTCATGAACTATATGATACCAATGATTTCAGTTTTCGAAATGTTCACATTCTTTATTGGGCCTGTAATGATTCTCTTATCTGTAATGGGCGGCGCCGGTTTTGCCATGATTGGTAAATATATGTACCTCATATTGTTTGTTAATCTATGGGGATTTATTAAAGTTTTTGTTGATCTATTTACGTACAAAGCTGCTGAAAAGGCTTTTTCTGTATCAACTGGTTTTGCCAATATGGACCCGTTTGCAATGGGGGCTATTCCTGCAGTAGTAGCCGAAGTTGAAGGGTTTTTAGGTGTAGCGTCTGCATTAACCGCAGCCATTCCAATGCTCGCGATGTTTTTACTTTACGGCGGTGTTCATTCATTGATGGGCGTTATGAGCTCTATTAATCCGACGGGTAAAGGTAGCGTTGACGGTACTAATATGGCTCCAAGATTATCAAGCACTTGGTCTGAGGGTACACAAAGTATGGGTACTCATAGTAATACATACAATAGTGGTACCGGTGCAAACGAGTTGAATGTTAAAACCAGTAATTCAGGTCGCTTTGCTGATGTTAGTATTGATTCTGGTATTAACAATTCGTTAGGTACTTCAGCTGCAATAGCAGAAAGAGATGTACAAACAAACACCCAAGCCTATGAGCAGACAGCCGCGACGGCAATGTCACACCTAGAGCAAAATTCAGATGTTGTATCAGGTTCAACTAATAAATCATGGGGCGATATGAATACTGCAGAAAAAGCAGTCGCCCTTAAAAGATCACTTGATAATAAGGAAGGTGTAACATCAGAGGCTGCATCACAAGCCGCATTTGCGATCATGGGTCAATTGGGAGCAAGTGGCTCAATGGGAGGCGGATTACCCGGCGTTGGTAAAGGTGGTTTATCGGCTGGTGTTTCTTCAACACTATCTAATATGGATCTATCACGTTTTGGTATTCAAGATAGTACAGGTTTATCTGCTTTGGAAGATGTATCAAAAAACCATAGAAACCAAACAACTTCTAGCGAACAAACCTCTTATGATGTTAGTAAGTCAAATCTTACAAATGATGCGTTCCAAGAGTCTTTAAATAAAGGTCATAAATTACAAGAGCAAATAGCGCAATCTCGTGAACTTATGTCTAATTTAAATGAAATGTACCAATCAAGTAATGGTCTTAAATTTAGCCAAGCCTTGAATAATGAAGCGTTAGCGCCCCTTGTAGACGACAATGCATTAAGCTCATACATAGATGGTTTATCAGATGAGCAGGTTAACTTATTAAGTGGCGATGAGGCTGGTGGCTCAATATCGGAGAAAAAAGATTATATAAAAGACAAATATCAAGCAGAGGGAGCTGAATTAGCTGGGCCAGGACAAGCTGGTTACGGATCTATGATGGCTATACTGGATGACACTTTAGCTAAGCAACCTAAATCTATTTCAGAAGTCAACAATCAAGCGGATATGCTTGCAGACTGGGGGCAAGTGGTTACACAAAATGCTGAAGGAAATAACGCAACTAATTCACAGCTTAATGCGTTGCAATTAATGACTGATTCATATCGGCAGCTAGATGAAGCAACCGAAGAAGGAAGTATAGTTTCTAATGCTAAACCAGATTTACTTGGTCTTGATATAGATACATCTAATGCTAATGCCGCAGAAAAGAAAATTATAACGTCAAATCTTAATCGTGATTTTGTTAACGATGTACCTTCAGAAAGTGACTACTCTAAAGAAAAGTATGGCGCTATGACTGAAGAGCAAGCGGATGCTATCAAGCGCGTAGAAGGATTCTCATTATTTAGTGGTGAGCAACAAGAGGTAATTGATCGAATTCAAAGCGGTGAATTAAATGGGGCTATGTGGGCTTTTAATGCGACACTAGGAGATGATAAATTTGCTAAATTTGTTGCAAGTCGCGCCTCGGATTTAGGTTACGATGAAAAGACTGTTTATGATGGTGTGCAACTATTTAATTCCAAAACACCAGCAGATGTACAAGATATGTTTGGCCGCATAAATAGCGGTAATGCCTCTTTTGAAGATATGAAATCAATGGCCCAAATGTCACATGCAGCCGATTATTTAACCAATACACAGTCCGGTAATGATTCATTGATAGTCGGTTTAGGTGCTGGCGAGCTTGATGAATTTAGCGGTAGCACACTGGCATTTCAAGCCGTTGAGCAGTCTTTAAGTGAGACCGAGTTAGGTCAGGATATTGATAACGTTATGGATATGGGCGGTAAAAATGGATTTAGCGTCCCTTCCGCTGTTGATGCCGTTGGCTTAATGGCTGGTCAAGGTGGTACAGTTGGATCACAATTCCCTTATGAATCTTCACTTGTAGATTTAGCAAATACAAATAAATCGTATAGAGAAGGTATTGAGCAAGCCGATAAAGGTAGCCTATTTGGTGATGGCATAAGCTACCAAAATGACAATATGTACGCTAACCCCGAAATAAGTTCTTTTGGTGAAGCTGTTAAAGACATTGTTCAGGAAAATAATGGTGGATATGATACCGATTTGGCCGTATCTGATATAGGTAAGCTACTCTCTCATGAGGTTCAAAGTAATGGTTACAATAGTGAATATCTAAGTGATATAGAAAAAGATAAAATGCTCAGTGGCGGCAATAACAACCTATTAAGAAGTGTTTATGAAAACTCTGATGAAATAAGATCAGCTGTTAATAGTTTACCAAATACTGGGCATTTGCCTCTTTATAAAGAAAAAATGAATGAAATGCTAGATCAAGCTGGCGAAGCATATAAAGAGCAGGGATTAACGTCACTAGCACCTTATACAGATAATAATAAAATAGATAAGACAGGTAATGTGGATGTTCCTAAAGAAGTAAGTCAAAGTAGCTCACCGGTAGCTACATTTAAATCTGGTTCTGATAGGTATACGCTACAGTCTCAAGAAGAGAATGGTTCATTTATTTACCAAGATGAAAAAAAACAGTCATATAGTTATGAGCAAGGTTCACGCTATTTAACTCCTATTAATTCTCCTGAAACCAGCAAAGACGGCAGCGCTAATAACGCACCTACAGCTAATGTTACTACTTCGCCAGCAAACGCTATTGTTTCTAGCAATGATCAAGGTGGAAATGTTCCTAGTACAACTCAAGCTACAGAGGAAAACGCATCGAATGCTTTATTTAGCAACAGCAATGTTCCTCTTTCAACGGGAGTATCTGCGTTTGCAGTTGGCGTACCTGGACTTGCCAATCTCATAAATTCTCAAGGTAATAACACGGCTACAGCTAATGCCACTGCTTCACCAGCAAACACAAGCGCTTCTAGCTATGCTCAGGGTAATAATGCCTCTACGGCTTCGGCAGAGAACACTAATGTTTCAAGTCAGCCGGTTGGCGAGTCTCAAGGTATTAACACGCCTACAGCTAATGCAACTATTTCACCAACAAACACAAGTGCTTCTAGCAATGCTCAGGGTAATAATGCCTATACGGCTTCGGCAGAGAGCACTAATGTTTCAAGTCAGCCGGCTGGCGAGTCTCAAGGTATTAACACGACTACAGCTAATTCCACTATTTCACCAGCAAACACAAGTGCTTCTAGTAATGCTCAGGGTAATAATGCCTATACGGATTCGGCAGAGAGCACTAATGTTTCT